>JABCYU010000032.1 GCA_013290045.1 Methanobacteriota archaeon
GCCGTCGTCATCGATCCCTCGACCGGCGCGGCCGAGTGCAATGGCGGGTGGTGCCGGTACTTCGGGCAGTTCGAAGGCCGGATGCCGCTCGAGCTCCAGACGATCGGGCCGACCGATCCGAACGGGTCGGGGCCGGTCGGGACCCTCGGGCCCCTCCTCTCGTACGGGATCGCCGAGCACGCCCAAGTCTTCGAACTGTATATCAACGACTGGCTGACCGCGTTCGACCCGAACTACCCGGGGTACCCATCGTACCACGCGGCCTACTTGACGGCCCTCGACGCGGGGTCCAATCTGTTGGGGCAAGCTCCCGGCGGTTGAACCGCCCCCATGGGCCGAGCGCCCCTGCCGGGGCCGGGCCCGAACGTTTCCTTACGGACGTCGCCCGCCGCGGCGGAGATACCCGAGCCCGGCGACCGCGCCGGCGACGGCGACGACCGCCAAGGCGGCGAGGAGCCACGTCCCGCCCGAGAGGGTCGAACCGGTACTTCCGGTGGGATGGGAACCGTCGGACGGGGACCCGGGGGCCGCGGCGAGGAGGAACTCGATCGAGCTCTCGTTCCCCGGCGTGAGGGTGACGTTCTGGAACTGCGGCGTGTACCCCGGCGCGAGCGCCTCGAGGGAGAACGTCCCCGGGATCTCGGAGACGTTGAAGAACCCGCCGGTCACGGCGACCGGTTGCCCATCGAGCAGGACCGTGGCGTTGGAGGGCCGGACCACGCCCACGACGTACCCGGGCCGAAGCGAGAAGGCGATCGTCACCAGGGTGGAGGCCCCTGGGACCGAGACGTTCCCGAGCGACGGTTGCGGCTCGTAGGCGTTGGCGACCCCGACCGAGTACCCGTAGGTCCCGTTGGGCAGCGCGAAGACCAGATCCGCGCCGCTCCCGGAGATCGTCTGGCCCCCGACGGCCACCGACCACATCGTACCCGTCGGAAGGTTCGACGCCTCGAACACCACGGAGAAGTTGAACGGCCAGAATCGGAGGTCGACCCGCTGCGTGACCCCGGCGACGGCCAGGGCCGGCGCGTGGGGCGGCGTCACGTACCCGGGGACCGGATCGACGGAGTACGGGTAGCTCCCGTTGAGCTCCGTGAAATTCAGCCAGCTGCCGGTCGTGGTCGGATGGAGGCCCCCGAGATGGACGCCCCAGCCGGTGCCCGGGGCGAGCCCGGTCTGGTGGAAGTCGACGGCGAAGGTGGCGAGGGGGAGCGTCACCGTGAGCGGCGTCCCGGCCGTGAGGGTGACGTTCGTCGCTCCGGCGTAGCCGGCCCCCAGGAGGACCAGGTCGTACGGACCGGGGGCCAACGAGAGGACGGAGCGTCCCCCGCGGAACGGAACCGCGGCACCGTTCACGGTGAGCGTCCCGGAGCCGGCCGACGGCATCAGCACCGTCAGCGTGGAGTAGGACGAGGCGTTGTAGAGCTCGGCCGGCTTACCCGATCCCGAGCTCACCGCGGCGGCGGGAAGGCTGCCGTTCGCCGCGTCCGCATAGGCGATGCTGACCTTGCTCATCGTCTCCGCCGTGTCGCTCCCGAAGTTGTACGAGTTCGGGACCACCTGCAGGTTGTGGCCGTTGTCGTACTCGAGCGTCAGGTCGACGCCCCCGCCGGTGACCGAGCTGGAGCTGCCGCCCCCCGGCCCCCCGAGGACGAGCTCGGCGTCGTCGAACAGTCCGCCGAGGATGTACTGGGTGCCGTCGACCCGGAACGCCGCCGAAGCGACGGACGCGGTGAACGAGAAGACGGTGGTGTCGAACGTCTGCCAGCCGAACCCGTCGTTGTAGTCGAAGTAGACCCGCGGGGTTCCTCCGACCACGGCCGCGATCGTCCGCAGCTGGATCGTGTACGGGCTCGTCAGGTTGACGTTGTTCCCCGGCTGGGAACCGGCGACAGCGATGTAGATCCCGGGGGTCGTCGTCGAGCAGCCGCAGCTCCCGTTGCCCGAGACCGAGTTGGAGTAGAGCCCGAGGCCCGAGCCGGTGGTCAGGTTCCAGATGTTGTCGAGGAACTGGACATTGTTCGTCGACGTACCCACGAACAACACGTCCTGGATCCAATAGGCGAACGTCGTCCCGCCGCTCGTGAAATAGAGCACGACGTTCAGCTGGAGCCCAGACTCGCTCGTCCGTTGCGCCGAACTGTACGACGTGTAGTTGTGGAACCTCGCGGTGCCCACGAACTCCGAGGTCGAGTACGAGTAGCCGCTGCCGTCGGGCCTCACCCCGAAATCGGTGAGCCCCATCGGTGCCGGTTCCGAATTGAAGATCGCGAACGGATTCACGCCGGAGGCCGCCGGCCGGTTCAACGGGACCGGAGAGCGCAAGGACATCGGCTCGCGGGCACCGATCGGCACCTCCGCGTGCCGATGGACGACCGCCGGGAGGGTTCCGGGGGCGGCGGTGGTCCAGGCGGCGCCGGCGAGTCCGACCGTCGGCAGCGCGAGCAACGTCGAGATGACGAGCAAGGCGAGCCGGCTCGAAACCCGCGCGGTCGGGGGGGAGCTCCTCCTCACGGCGGGTCCCGAGGATGCGCACTCGTACAAAAGCCCGCGGGGATGCGGGGGCCCGGGGTCTCGCGGAACGCTCCGACGCGCGTCCCCGCCTGCGCCCGGCGCTCCGGTCCGACGAACGTCGCCGCCGGCCGGCTCGCCCGGGCGATGAGCGAGAGACGGCCGATGAGCGTTTAATCCGTGCCTTCCTCGCCGGGCCATGGCGCCCCGGAGCGGTCCGTCCGATGCCCCGGCGGGATCCGTCTCCCCGCGCGGGAGGTCGCGAACGGGCGACGGCCGAGCCGGGTCGAACGCCCCCCGACCCGGAACCTCCGGCGAGGTGCCGAAGATGGCGCGGAGCCCGGAAGAGCGGGCAGCGCGGCGGGCGCGCCGCAGGCGCCGTCGCCTGGTGCTCTACTCGTTCGTGACCGTCACGATCGCGGCGGCCGTCACGCTCGGCGCCTGGGCCTATTGGACCGTCTTCCTGGCCTCCCCGGCGGGCGGGACCGTCAGCAGCGGAGCGCCGATCGGGAACAACACGACGAACCTCCCACCTCCGCCGACGACGATCCTGAGCGGCGGGACCCAGTACACGATCCTACCCAACCAGCATGAGGACACGCCGTTCCAGCTGAACAACACGTCGACGATCTCCGGCCGGTTCAGCGCCAGCACCGGAGTGAACGCGCTCCTCATGACCTCCGCCCAGTACCAGAGCTTCCAGGGCGGAGCCCCACCGACCGCGGTGTGGAGTACCGGGGCCACCCGCTCCGGCGTGATCCAGGCGAGCCTCCATCCGGGAAGCTACGAACTCGTCTTCCTGAACCCGGGAACGACCCAGCTGGCCCTGGTCATGATCCTCGGCCCCGTCACCGCGACCTCGCATTGAGACCCGGCAAAGCCGCCGGACGTCCCCCGGAACGGGAGACGGGGATCAGGGCGGGCCTTCGTCGTACGGAGCGGGCTCGTACGACGGGGGGAGCTGATACGCCTCGGGTCCGGGGGGCTCCTCCCCTTCCGGCGAATACCCCGGCGACGGCTCCGGCGAGTACTCGGGGGCGGGCTCGCCCTGGGTCTCCGAAGCGGGCTCCTCGGGTTGATACTCGTCGGTCGCGGAGGGGCCATCGGCCCCGGGGGACTCGGAGGCGTCGGAGGCCACCGAAGGACGGCCGCGGCGTGCGACGAGAACGGCTACGGCGAGGCCGATCAGCAGGCCCACGGCGAGGAGGCCGAGGGCGAGAGGCTGGCCGGCCGTCGACGCGCTGGCGTGCGGGGCGGCGTAGATGGGGGCGAAAGAGGCGGACTCCGTGATCGGTCCCGTCAGGGTGAGCGAGGTCGAGGCGGAGGTCCCCGAGTAGCTCGCGGTCCCGGTGCCGTTCCAGGATTCGAAACGCCACCCGCTCTGCGCCGTCGCACCGAGCGTGATCGGGGTCCCGGCGGCCTCCCAACCGGTCGCGACGGAGGTCGTTCCGCCCTGGCCCACCACGACGGTCACGAGGAACTCCTCCGTGAACACGAGGTCGACGGAGCCGTTCGCGGTGACGTTGAAGGCGCCGCCCAGGTCCGGTTCGAGCACGAAGCGGGTACCGCTCCCGACGTAGACCGGAGGAACCACCAGCGGATAGCTCCCATTGAGGCCGGAGACCGTCAGCGACGTCCCGGAGCCCGAGGCACCGGTCGATCCGGCGCTGACCTCCCATGGGGTGCCGGCCGGCAGTCCGGACTCGTTGAACTTCACCCAGTAGACCGCCGGCGGGGGGAAGACGCGCCAGACGAACTGCGCGGCCTCGGTGACCGGCCCGCTCATCGTGACCGTTCCGGTCGGCGACGCCCCGGCGAAATGTCCGGCGCCGGTCCCGTTCCATCCGACGAACCGGTAATGGTGGGACGGGGCGGCGCTCAATCCGACCGTCGCCCCCGCCGGCTCCCAGTAGACGCCCGGCGACGGGGTCGTGACGCCGTTCGGCGTGGAGGTGATCGTCAGGCTGTACTGCGTCGAATAGTTGACCCAGATCGTGCCGTTCGACGCCACTCGGAACCCGGACGGGAGCGGGGCGAGCGTGGAATCGACCGACGACGCCGCGAATCGGGTCGTCTCCGTCGCGTTCAGGTAGACGTCCGGCCAGCTGACCGGGTAATCCCCCGTCAACAGGCGGGGGATGACGAGCGAGCCGAACCCGGCGTAGCTGGTGCCGCCGAACGTGACCCCGAAGGAGGTGCCGTTCGGGAGACCTCCGGCGACGACGGTGACGTTCCAGGTGACCGGAGGCACCTGGAGGAACTCCGCGGCCTCGGTGATGGGGCCGCCGACATGGATCGTGATGTTGGGCAGAAGGTTCTGGCTACCGGAAGAGGCGCCCTGACCGGTCCCCGACCACGTCAGGAAGTAGTATCCCGCCCCCGCGACGGCCGTGAGGTTCACCGGCGCGCCGGCCACGACCCAATGGCTGCTCGGGGTGACGCGTCCGCCCGGCGTCCCCGTGACCGTCAGCCAGTACATCGGCGCGTAGTGGACGACGGCGGTGAGCGAACCGTTGACCGGGACGTTCGCCGGCACGTTCACGGTCTTCGCCCCGGTGGTGTTCTCCACGAACCGGTTGAAGGTGACGTTCGTCGCATAGTAGCCGACGCCCCCGGTCGTGTAGACGAACGAGCCGTTCACCGGAACGGTGCTCCCGCCCGGGAGGAGGAGATCGAGGCCCTGCGGGCCGACGGAGTAGCCCGTGCCGCCGACCTGGGCCGACCAGGTGGTCCCGTTCGGAAGCCCCGCCTCGGTGAGATTCAAATCGAAGGTGGCGAGTGCCGGGGACTCGAGGGTGTAGGTGACGTCGACCCGGGAGGTCGAAGGGACCTGGACCGGGGAGCTGGCGTCCTCCGTCGGTACCCAGAGCTTGCCGCCTTTCGCCGGGACGCTCCAGACGGTGTAGGTCACCGGGGCGACGGCGACGCTGAAGCCGATCGCCGAGCCGGCGCTGCTCCCGGTGGATTTCCCGTCGACCGTCACCGACCAGGTGGTGCCGGTCGGAAGCCCGCGCTCGAGGAACCCGAGCGAGTAGCCGGTCAGGTTGACGCAGGCGAAGGTGACGTAGCCGTTGCAGTGTCCGATGTAGAGGAAATTCGCGGTCTCCGTGACCCCGGAACGCATCTTCAGCGTGATCGACGTGTGGTTGGTGCTCTGGCTGCCGACACCGCTCCCGGTCCACGACTGGAACGAGAGGTTGGCGTAGTAGCACCCGGTGGCGCACGAGACCGGCGTGTAGTTCGCCCAAAGCTGCTGTGTCGAGTTGACGGGGACCCAGTGGGGGCCGAGGGTCGGGGACACGTTCCAGTCGGCCGATTGGGTATAGTAGGAATACGGCCACGTCGGGACCGACCGCACGTCCAGGAGCGCGAACTCGGAGTACTTCGCCGCGACCGCGGTGTTGGCCGTCAGGGTCCCGGGCGAGGCCGGGGTGACCGTCGGCTCGAAGGAGATCCCCGAGCTCAAGTTCACCCAGCCGACGGACCAGGCGATCGGCTGGCCGGTGGGAACCCCGAGGACCGACAAGGTGCTCCCGGCGAGCCCGGAACGCAGGTTCCCGAGCACGTCGGCGCTCCATCGGAGACCCGCCGAGAGGTTCGTCTCGGTGAAGCTCAGCGTGACGCCCGCCCCCGTGAACGGCTCGGAGATGGTGACGGTCGACGCCCCGGTCGCCGCGAACGGGTAGCCGCACCCGGCGGCCGTCGGACACGACGGGTCCGACCAGGCGAAGACGAGGCGGGAACCGGTCGATACCAACGAGGAGTACTCGCCGTCGTACTCGTTCGGCTCGATCGATCCCCCATAGTTGACAATGAGCGGCTCGGAGAAGGTGGTGCCGTTGTCGGTCGAGTTCAGGTAGACCTTCGTCACCTGGCCGCAGACCGAGTAGGAGGAGGTGATCGCCACGCACTTCGAGTAGTCGTTCCACGTCGCCACCAGGTGGAGCGTCCCGTTGGCATCGACGCCGATCGCCGGCTGGTAGGCGGAGTTCTCGGTGCCGTTCTGGACGTTCACGAGGCTCGATAGGAAGGCGGGTGCGGACCATCGCGCCCCGCCGTCCGACGAGTTCTGGACGTAGATGTCCTGCGTGGAGACCCCGAGCTGACAGCCGCTCGTCGAGGCCGGGTTGCAGAAGTCGCCGACCACCGTACCGGCGTAGGCGAGGTAGACCTGGTGCCGGGTCGCGGAGTAGGCGAGCACCGGGCTCGGGTCGTGGAAGATGCCGCTGGGTCGGAAGTTGAAGTATTCCGAGGTCGAGACGTTCGCCGCCGCCATGTGGACGGACCACGTAGAACCGTTCGTCGACGAGTTCGCTACGACGATGTCGTCGGTGTAGACCCCGTACCCGCAGGCATAGGGGGGGTACGGGGCGCAGTACTGTCGGCTGTAATCGTAGGTCCAGCCGGTGGAGTAGGCCACGAACACCTCCCCGTTCGGGGCGGCGAGGACGGTGGGGTTGACCGCGTAATCGGTCGGCCGGAACACGCCGTAGCCCCCGTACTTGCCCGGCGTGACCGGAAGATCGATCGTCTTCCCCCACGTCGCGCCGCCGTCGGTCGAGACTCGGAGATGGATCTGCGAGGAAAAGTATCCCGAAACGTTCTGGTAATCCGGGTCGGTGAGGTTCTCCCAGGTCACGTAGACCGTGTTCCCGGTGGCGGTCACCCAGTCGCGGTACGCCGGGCGGCCCGCGGGCGAGTTGTAGTAGCCCGCATGCGTGTTGTTCGACCAGTCGAGCACCCTCGGCGAGGTCCAGGCGAGCCCGCCATTGTAGCTCTCCTGCACCACGAGGCGGTCGTAGTTGGTGAACTGCGGCTCGAGGTACGGAGCGAAATTCTCGTAGTAGCTGTAGTACGAATAGTTCGAGTACTGGATGTAGGTCAGCACCATCGTACCGTTGGCGAGCGATGTCAGGCTCGGGTCCATCGCGGACGCGAAGTGGGCCGGGCTGGTGCAGTTCGTGTTGCCGAGGTAGGTCGGGGCCGACCAGGTCGTCCCGAAGTTCCCCGACCTCTGGAAGCCGACCATCGTCGTCGTGTTGTTCGTCGCCGCCCCGCAGATCGCGGCGTTGACGAACGCCGTGTAGGCCACGCCGAGAACACCCGAGCTCGTGAGGTTCAACGACGGGTCGTTGGTGATGTTGACGCAGTAGTGCGATCCGTAGTAGCTGAGGCACGACTGGTTGGCCGCCGCGGGCGGGATCAAGGTGTTCGTGAAAAAAGTCCCCCGACCGCTCGCGGCAGGATTCGAGGGGGGCGGCGCCGCCGTGGGACGAGCCGAAACGAAGCCGGCCGACGCCACCGCGCCGACGGCCGCCGGCTCGGCCGCCCCCGGGCGGACCGGGGTGGCGTGAGAGCCGGCGGAGATCCCGGGACTCCGGCCGATGGCCGGCCAGGCCCCGCCCGGAGGCACGAGAAGGCTGGGCAGCAGAAAGAGGCCCACGACGCCGATGGCGAGAACCACGGCGGAGAACGCCGGTCGAGGTCGGGGCAGAGCGGGGGAACGGCCCGAAAGCCGGATCAACGGGGGATGGGCGATCGACGTCATGGCGCCTCTCCGTTCGGGAGGTCGGAAACATCCGACGGATTTCCCTCGGGGGCGTACTCCGGGGGGAGCTCCTCGGCGGGCGCGGGGCCGGAGGAACCCGGATCCGGGGGCGCCGATCCCCGGGCACGCCGGCTGAGGAGGGAGCCGACCGCCACCCCTCCGATGACTCCGGCGAGCAGCAGCGCCGCCCACAACCCGGGATTCTGCCAGACGCTCGTGCCCTGGGTCGCCACCGGGGCGACCGGTACGAACACCGCGACCTCCCGGACCGGACCGGTCACCGTCAGGACGGTCGCCGAACTACTCCCGGTGTAATTGCCCGGACCGGTCCCGTTCCACCCTTCGAACAGGTAGCCGGGATTCGGCGTCGCGTTGATCGAGACGGCCCCGGAAGCGGCGATCCATCCGTTCGCGCCGCTGACGATCCCTCCCGCCACACCCGAGACCGCCACCCAGAACGCTCGGCCGTAGGAGATGGCGATCGTCGTGTTGGCTTTCACGGAGACCTGGGTGGGCGGGGAGAGGGGGGTGTACCGCGTGAGATTGTCCGGCGAGTGGGTGACGCCGATGCTGAGGGGGTAGCCGTTCGCGGCGAACCCGGTGAGGTTGAGGAATCCCGAATCCGAGGAGTATCCGACGCCACCCAGGGTGAGGTTCCAAACGGTCCCCGGCGCGAGCGGCGTCGTCAGAGCAAAGTGGACCGAGTAGAGCGAAGTGACCTTCGTCGGGATCGGAACGAAGGTGGCGAGCTCGGTGACGCTTCCGCTCGGCGAGATCGTCGACACGGAGGAGGCGCCGGTGAACGACCCCGAGCCGGTCCCGGTCCAGTTCACGAATTGGAAGCCGGGGGCTGGGAACGCCTCGACCTGGACGAAGTCGGTCGACGATGCCCATAGGCCGGAGCTCGACTGATTGTTGCCGACCGTCAGGGCGACCGTCCCTCCCGCCGTCGCTTGGACGCTGACCAGGTACTGGGCAGTGAACTGGATCACGTCCGGCGGTGGGATCCCGTTGAGGCAGAATCGCCCGACGTAATGGCCGGGGACGAACCGGGAGAGCGTGGAGTCGTTCGAGTACGCGTAGGGGATCAGTAGCGAATAGGTCCCGGCGGGCCCCGCCGAGCAGGAGTACAAGCCGCCGACGGTCAGGTTGGCCTGATCCGTGGAATACCCGATGCCATTGAGGAACACCGACCACCACGTTCCCGGGGCCAGGCCGTTCCCCGTGAACGTGGCGTTGAAGCGGTCCGTGGGAAGTGGGGCGAAGCTGGCCGTTTGCACGAGCGGCCCGTCGGCGGAGACGAGCGCGGACGGAGAGGTACCGGTGTAGTTCCCGGCGCCGACGCCGCTCCACTCGACGAACGAATAGCCGGCGTTCGGCGTGGCATTGTACGTCGCGGTGGCGCCGTGGGCGAGCCAGTGGACCCCGCCTCCCGTCACCGAGCCCCCGACACCCGCAAACACCTGCACGCGGTATGCCGGGAGGAACGCGACATCGACCGGCGTGCCCGGGGTCACGGCGATTCGGGACGGGACCGGGGACGGCGTGTATCCTACGGAATCGTTCGACGAGATGATCGCCGCGCCGACCGCCCAGGGGTACGTTCCGGGATGGGTGGTGACGTTGATCCAGGGAGTGGACGAAGAATAGGTGGTGCCGTTGAACGTGAGGTCCCAGACCGTCCCGTTCGTGAATCCCTGGGCGTGGAAGCTGACCGGCCCCGTCGCCGCGGCGACGTCGACGTCCGCGAAGGAGAGGTTCACGATCGGCTCGGCCGGGATCACGACCGTCGAACCCACCGACGACACGCCGAAGTATTCCCAGCCGAGTGCGGAGGAGTTCGCCTGGATCGCCGAAAGTCCGTAGGCACCCGTCACGAGGCCCGAAACGTTCTCCGAGCCCGAAGCCGGGGCGGAGTAGCTCTTCTGACCGAGCTTGAAGCTGAATACGGAGGTCGACGGCAAGCCGGTCGGGTTGAACGTCTCGTTGTAGATCCCCGCCGCGATCGCCCAGGCCGTCTCATTGATCGGGGCGTCCATCGTCACGTTCGCGTCGGCCCCGGTTCCCGTGTAGCTGCCGTTCCCGGTGCCGTTCCAGTATCCGACCAAGGGCACGGCGTTGGGGATCAGCGAGAGCACGGTCCCGGCCGGGAAGTACCAGGGGAATGCCGGGCTGAAGTAGTGGTTGCCGTAGCAGTAGCCGTTGCTGTAGCAGTACCGGTACTCGTCATCGTAGTAGGTGGTGCCGTTGTACACGAACGAGATGTAGAGCTGCGGCGCGTTGACCGTGGCGTAGATCAATTGGAATCCGAACAGCTCGGTGAAGTTGAAGTAGACCGTCGTCGGGCGACTGAACATCGCGGAGTTGGGCACGCTGAGCGAAGAGGCGATCTGGGTCCAGTAGCCGGGGAGGAGTCGCTGGGTGTCGATGAGCACCGTCGTGTTCACCGGGATGCCGCTCACCACCACCGCTTTCGTCGTCTGATTGAACGGGCTCCCGTCGATCGAGAACGACCAGGCCGCCCCGGGGGCCAGACCGTTCTCCGTCACCGTGATGGAGACCGTCGGCCCCGAGTACGGGTACGCGACGCTGAGGTTGGTGGGGTAGGAGGTGTTGTAGTACGCATTCGACCCGGCGGTCTGGGTCGTCGAGTGCGTGGGCCGCGGCAGGGAGAACCCGAGGAGGGGGACCCCGGCCGGCGTGAAGGCGACGCTCGAAACCCATCCGTTCCACGAGAGGTAGGTGGTGGCGGGGGTCGCCTTGATGACCGCCGTGACGAACGACGGTTCCGTCCAGGAGACCCCGTCGGGGGACGAAACGACCCACTGGGAGAACGCCCCGTTGAGTCCCGAGCAGCCGTTGCAGTTGGTGATGTTCTCTTCGGTGTAGGTCAGGTAGACGGTACCGTTGGGACCGACGCCGATCGCCGGAAGGTAGAACTCGTTGCTCGGGTATCCGTTCGTGTTCGCCTGGATGGTCGACGCCTTCCAACGGACCGCCGCGCTTGTCCCCGCCGCCGCGAAAACGCCGGAGTGGATGAACGAGGCGGAGTTCGCCGCGGCGCCGGGCACCGAGTAGGACCCGGCCCATGCGGCGAATAGGTTAGTACCGTTCTTCGAGAACGACAGCGAGGTCTGGGGAGTCCACTCGAACGGGGCAGTGTAGCAGGTCGTGAGGCCGTTGTATCCGCTCCAGCAGTGCGATTCGCCGACCGCGGCGTGAATGCGGTGGATCGGGCTCCAGGTGCTCCCGTTGGTCTTCGATGTGATCACGACGATGTCGTCCGCGTAGCGGGCTGATCCCGCGGCCGCGCAACCGAAGACACAGCTTCGGTTGGTCGCATACGAGACCGCGAGCAACCCGGTGGCATTCACCGCGACCGAGGGAGCAACCGACCAGTATCCCATCGACGCGTTCTCCCCGGGCAGGGTCGACGGTCCGGTCCAGTGCAATCCGCCGTCGGTCGAACGGAGGAATTCGAGCTCCAGCGCGTGGAAGCTCCCGGAGCTCGAGCCGCCCGGATAGGTCGTGGAGCCGTTGGACGTGTTCTCGTAGACGATGTAGACCGTCGAGCCGAACGAGGCGATGACCGGCTTGGTGATGTTGCCGGAGGTGTTCAGACTCACGACCGTCCTCCACGTCGCGCCGTTGTTGGAGGAGGAGCTGAATCCCAGGGCGTCCACGGTCCGGGAGGTGTAGCTCGGGGGAAGGACCGGCACCTTGGCCGTGCTCTTGTTCTCCTCCACGAACGCCGTAAAGAGAGCTCCCGAGCCGCTTACCGAGAACGAAGGCTCCGTCGCCTGAAGGTAGGAGCAGGTGTCGTTCCCGATGTACGAGAACGTCCCGAAGTGATGGCCCCCATCGTGCGAGGTGGCGAATCCGACGCGCGTGAAGGTGTTGACCGCCGATCCGGCGCACGCCGTGGCGCTCCGGTTGGTGAACACGGAGTAGCCTACGCCGATGTCGCCGTTGGCCAGGTCCACGATGGTGGGGTTCTGGGATTGCGAGTAGCAATAGGACGTGTGAGAAGTGCCCGTGTTGGATCGGGTACACGCCTGGGAGGTGCCGGGCAGGTCCGAGAAGGTGGAGTTCGAGCCCCAGAAACTGAGGGAAGGCGGTCCTCCCGCCGGGGGACCCGGGGAGGAGACGGCCGAGGGCGTCGTCGGAGACCGAGCATCTGCGGCGATCCCGTGGTGAGCGGGAGTCGGGGTCGTGACCGCCGGTTGGTGGGCGAAGGGCACCGAAAGGTTCGCGAGGCCGGGAATCCCGGCGACGACTAGGAACCCGATCAGCAGGATGAGCGCGGGGCGGCAGGCGACGACACCGGTGGTGCTCTGGCCACTCGAATGCCGTAGCATGACGCGCCGCCGAGTACGTTCGGACCGTAAAATACCTCTTTGCCGACCCGGTGCGCCGCCGGGGTCGCGCGGGGGGTCATCCGCAGGGGACCGATTGGGACCCGGCCGGTCCGTCGGATCCCGTCCGGTCGGTGGCGCCCGCGTCAACCCTCGGGCCATCATCGGGCTCCGATCCGGGGCCCCGCCAGGCCGACGCATCGATGAGTCGTCATATAGCCGACGGCCCCTCCGAGAACCGAGGGGGTCCATCCCCCCGGAAAGTGGAATCATGGCGGTCCGAAACCTCCGGCAGACGGTGACGATCCCGGGCTCGCCACACGATGTTTTCGAGGCGCTGGCCGATCCGGAACAGCACGCGCAGTTCTCGGGAGCGTCCGCCTCGATGGACCGGGTCCCGGGGGGTCGGTTCGAGCACTACGACGGATCCCTCTCGGGCTACGTCCTCGAGCTCGTGCCGGACAAGCGGATCGTTCTCGCCTGGCGCTCCTCCGGCTGGCCGGAGGGCCACTTCTCCATCTGCCAGTTCCGGTTCCGCAAGGTGAAGGGAGGCACGCGCCTCGAGTTCGAGCAGTTCGGGATCCCTTCCTCGGACTACAAGGACATCTCGGACGGATGGCGTCAGTACTACTGGGCACCGCTCAAGCAATTCCTCGGCGAGTAGGGTCCGTCCCGCGCTCCGCGCGGGTTCCCTTTCCCGTTCCGCACTCCGCCGGGGGCGAACGGGTCCATCTGTCGGGCCGTTCGGAAAGTCGGTGAGGCTCCAAGCCCGCCTTCGGCCGTCCGGAGCGCCATCGCCCGCCGGAACGGACCTCCCGGAAATCCCCGGAGCGGTCGGCCGAGTCCGGTGGCCGAGGCGGGGTGTGTCACTTTGTACTAGGACCGCCTGCGGCTCTCGATGCCGACGTGCCAGAACCAAGCCGCGGCCCGCCACGCGCTGCCGCAGGCCCCGATGCCGGTCCACGACCGACGAATCACGCTGACGATCCCATGCCACGAGGATGCAACGTACGATTGCGCGCTCATGGGTGTGGGAGTCGGAAAGGCCCGACAGGGCGCCGTGGTGCAGCATTTCGAGTTATGCGATAACCACACGGAACTGTTCCAGCAGATCGACTTCGAACTGGTCCAGGACGGCTGGACCCGATCCCACAGTGCCCCGCCGGTGCGCAAGTACTGAGCCGACCCGGAGGCTTCCGGCCCCGCGGAATCTCCCGTTCGCGAGACTCGGGTCCGGCGGAACCCGGCTTTGGGACTCTATCCATGGCCTCGGTTTCCCGTGGGGCCGAACTCGTCCCTCCCTCTCCCTCCGCTCCGCCCGTGCCCGTCCGATCTCTCAAACGGGTAGAGGGGCCTCATCGCCTCCTCGGAGAGGGCGTCCAGGTCAAGCCTTAGACCTGCCAGTTCCGCCCGACCATAGTCGCGCAGAACGATTCCTCCGATGTTCACTCCCGCGTTCAGCTGCCGGTCCATCCGCCAGTGGCAGCCCGGGCACTCGAACACCGGCCCCACCCTGCTTCGGGGTTGCTTCACTTCCCCACATCTCGGGCAGGTGATCGACGTGCGGTACGGATTCGCCCAGTAGATGGGCACCCCGCGCTCCGCCGCCTTGTAGGCGATCTGCCGATGGAGCTCGCGTCGGGGCCAACTCGAGAGTCGGCGGCGAAGCCCACGGCTCCGAGGAGCTCCGGGCCGTCGGACCCGACTCGCTCTCCTCCGGGGCGTTCCCATCCGAGTGAGGTCCTCGAGGGCGATGGCCGAGTGGTGGAACTCGGCGGTCTCGATCAGCCTCCGGGAGAGCGCGTGGAGACGAGAACGGACCCGGTTCCGCTCCCTCCGCCCCTCGCGGCCGAGCAATCGCCGACCGACCCGTCGGTCCGTAGCCTTCTTCCGGGCCAGATGACGACGCCGGTGGACGTGACGAGCCTGGATCGCTCGGACCTCGGGGAACGCCACCGTCGCGAGATGGTTCTCCCCGGGACTGACGGTGACCCCGTCGAGCGAGGCCTCGTTCGTATCGAGCGCCAACAGGGAGGTCGGGCGGAACGGTTCCGGGGCGGAGAACTCCAGCAACAAGACCGCCCGATCGGGGGAAACGTGCAGCTGTTTGATCCGAACGCCGACGGCGCCGAGGGTCTCCCGATGGTACTTCGCGACCTTGACCTGAAACGAGCACCAGAGCCCGTTGCGGAGCGACAGGCGAACTTTCCCGCTCTCGGCATCGAAATGGAAGGTGGTGCGGTCGGCGCGGACGAAGGGACGGCGAACGTACGGGGCGCGCGAAGCCGGGGAGAGCCGGAGGCGTCGACGGTGGCTCCGGACGAGGGAGAGTCCGATCTCCGATGCGACGACGGCATGGCTCCCGGTGAGCTGCAGGGCGAACGCTCGGTCTCGAGCGAATCGCGACATCGAGCCTCGGGAGGTCTTCCCGGTGGAGAGCGCCTCCCGAACGACCTCGTTGACCAAGCGTCGGTAGTCCTGAAGGGTGGAGAGGAGGGCGGGAGGAAGGGGACCGACAAGGGCGAAGGGGAGAGCGCGAATAATGGAGGGCACGCTGGGGAAGAGACGAGAGCCGACGGATAGACTCGAGCCGGTCGACGAACGATGAACGATGGAGGGAATCGGATGAATCCCAAACCAGCGGAACCCTACCAGACTAAATACCCCGACCTCGGTCGAGGCATCCCGCCTTGGCTCCCGGGTCCCGCAGGCCGGGGATACGGGCGGGAGGGAATCGAAACATGAGGTCGGGTCAATCGGCCAGGGAACGTCGAACCGGAACTTGGGGCACCGCGATGATGGGGGGAGGACTGCTCACGCTGACCGCGGTGATCCTGTTGGCGCCGGCCGGCCTCGGCGTTTCCGCCTCGCATACCACGACGCTCAAGGCGCCGTACCGGACCCTCGTGACCGCGCTGTTCAGCTCGACGAACACGGTCGGATGCGGGTCGGACAAGATCGTGACGGCGCCCCATTTCGTGGCCAAAGCTGGGACCGGCGGGTTCTCGGATACCGGGACCGCTCCGGCGTGCTCGAAACTGCCCAACGGGATCGCGAACCGGGGTTCGGCCACGAGCCAGGTCTCGATCGTCGTCCCGATCGCCGTCCACCGCACCAGCACGTCGATCGCCGCCAACTGGACGATCTCGGCGAGCGGGACCGAGTCGCTGGTCTCCACGGCCTGTCCGGCGGCGACGGGGGTCAGCTACGACTGCTTCGAGATCGCCGAGGTCTACCTCTTCGGTCAGGCGTATCTGATCGACACCACGAACGGGACCTTCTACTTCAGCTCGAACTTCTGGCCCGGTTTCGTGAACATCTCGCAGAACGACACCTTCTGCAGCCCGACCTGCAGCACTTCGGTCACGGGCGGGAGCGGCGGGTCGTTCTCCGGGTCTCAGATGTTCACCTTCCTCGTGAACGCCACGGGTCTCAACAACACCCACAGCTACGTCCTCGAGGTCGACCTGTACGGCGGGGCCTACGCCGAGCTCGACGCGTCGAACACCAAGCTCGTCGGCGGGCATGCGACGGCGACGCTCAACTTCGCGACGCTCGGCAACGGGGCCAAGCTGAACAAGATCACCTACACGTAGGGAGGCCCTGATTCCGACCCCGCCGGGGGCCGTTCCCCCGGCGGCAACCTCTTCCCTCGGCCTGGACCGGCGGCGTCGGCGCAACCGGGCGGGCCAACGCCGGCAGGAGCGATTGGCTTATCCGCCGAGATTTGGTCGAGGGCCCCAACCGACCCATGCGAACCGGATCGAGCTCCCACCACCCAGGCGCGCGGCGGAACCGCGTCGTTTCGCTCTCGGCGTGGGCGGCACCCGCGCTCGTCCTCATCCTCCTCGCGAGTGGACTCTCGGCCACCCCGGCCCCGGCCCCCGCCGCGCCCCAGAGCCAGGCCAAGTCGACGTGCCCTGCCCTCAAGCTCCCCACCTCCGTTTGCCACGTCTTTTTCATCTTCCTCGAGAACCAGGAGGCCTCCCTTGTCCTCAAGCGATTCAACTTCGAGGCGTACCTCGCCGCCCACTACTCGTACGCCTCGCAGTTCTACTCGATCAAGCACAACTCCTTCCCCGCGTACACGGCGACGACCTCGGGGTACGCGCACAATCCGATCGTTCCCCTCAACCGGACGAACGTCGTCGACCTCTTCCACAAGGCCGGGACCGCGTTCACCTGGAACGCCTACTACGGTGGGATGGTCGGGACCTGCAACCGAACCGTCAACCTGGCGTACCGCCCGTCGCACAACCCGTTCGTCTGGTACAACGACGTCTATGCGAACCAGACGGAGTGCAACGCCAACGATGTCAACCTCTCGGTGTTCCAGACCCAGTACACCGCGGGGACCCTCCCCGTCTATGGGTTCATCTCCCCGAACGTCACGGATGAGTGCCTGAAGGTCGGCGCCTACTGCGACCCGTGGCTTCGCAGCTTCCTCAACCCGTTGCTCAACTCGACGCTGTTCAACAGCTCGGTCTTCTTCGTGACCTACGACGAGGGTCCCCTTAACGACACGACCGGGATCAGCGGCGGCAAGGGAGGCGGGCACGTCTACACCTCCGTCATTAGCCCGTTCGTGTGTCGGGCGAAGAATTCGACGGCGCAGTACAATCACTACAATCTGATGACCACGACCGAGTGGTTGCTCCACCTCGGACGATTGGGGGTCCCGGGCGACGACTGGGTGTCGCACCCGCCGATGAAGGATATGTTCTGTTTCGCGAACAACGGGAATGGGTCGGTCGGCGGAGTGGTCGGCGCGCCCTCCGGCGGCGGGTCCCATGCGTCCCCTCCGCCGCACGTCCACGCGGTCATGGCCTCGGCGACCCGTGCCGTGATCCGCTGAGTCCCCGACGACCGCCGACCCGGATTCCCCCCGATAGGAACCCCTCCGATATCCGAGGCCGCTTGGGCCGGCGGAAAGGGCTCCCGGCCACCGACCTCGAAGCCGCGGCGCTGCCCCAAGGAGCGCCGTCGCCCTACCGCTCGGGGATGGGGTAGCGGATCATTGGCGCGTCGACGAACTCGAGCACTTTCTCCACCCCCCGCTCCAAGGCCACGGCGCGCGCCGCCGCCAGGGTGGCCCGGACCTCGGGTTCGCTGGGGACCGGCACCCGGTCGATCGACACCTGGGTCGGCACGGTGTGCCGATCGAAGCACGCGAGGTAGCCCACGCAGGTCGGGAACGCCAGCTGGAAGATCCGCAGCTGAAGGGCGACATCAGGGGGCGTCGGCACCGCATGGTAGCTCTTCATCTCAAAGAACCGCGCCCGGCCGTCCCAGTAGTCCGGCTGGGCGTAGATCCCCGCGTCCTCGCCGATGAGGATCAATCGGGATCGGGGCCGAGCCAGTCCGAACACCTCGCTCTTCCGGAACGCCCTGAGCACCCCATCGATCTGCCCGAGGATCGCCTCGCGATCGGCCGAGCCGAGCTCGACGGCCCCCGCGTCCAACTCATCGTCCAGCACCTCGGCGGCATACCGATGGATCGAGGAGTGGGTGGGCCGGAACTGCCGGCTGAATTCGTGGCTGTAACGCGACAGCGCACTGTCGATCGCCTTCCCAACCGCCTTTCCGACCTCATCTTCCGCCGTCACCGGTCGGGGGTGGAGCTGCTGCACGACGTCGTGCGTGGCCACCGCCCGGATGGTCGTCATGGCGCGGGCCTCCTCCGGGGCGGGATCGGGTCCGATGCCATCGCCCTTTCGCCTCCCGGGTCGCAAGAGATCGCCGCGCTCATCGGGCTCGACGGGGCCGGGACCGGAACGGTTTTAGGGGTTCGGCCTGCTGGGCGCCACCGGGAAGGGATCGAGTGCAGGCGTTCGTCAAGACCGATCGCGCGCCCGCCGGCCAGCTGCTCTCGGTGCCCGAGCCCCGAGCCAAGGACGACGAGGTCCGGGTCGCCGTCAAGGCTTCCTCGATCTGCGGCACGGACCTCCACATCTGGGAGTGGAACGAGTGGGCGCGCTCCCGGGTCAAGAGGATCCCGATGATCTTTGGCCACGAACTGAGCGGCGAGGTCGTCGACGTCGGTTCGAGGGTCCGAAGTCTGCGGGTCGGAGACCACGTCTCGGCGGAGACCCACATCGTCGACGGGACGTGCTACCCGTGCCGGACGGGGCGCATGCACATCTGCGAACATGTCGAGGTCCTGGGCGTCGACCGCGACGGCGTGTTCGCCGAATACGTGGTCCTTCCGGAGATGAACGCCTGGAAGAACGACCCTGGACTCGATCCGGCCCTCGCCTCGATGCAAGAACCCCTCGGCAACGCGGTCCATTCGCTGCTCCCCGAGGACAACATCGAAGACCTCGCGGGCAAGAACGTCCTCGTCACCGGCTGCGGTCCGATCGGCCTTCTCGCCATCGCCGTCGCCAAGCTGCTGGGGGCCCGGCAGGTGTTCGCGAGCGAGGTGAACCCCTTGCGGATCGGGCTCGCCCGGAAGATGGGCGCCGACCTCGTCCTCAACCCCGCCGAGCCGGAGGCCCGTCCCGCCCGCACCATCCTCGACGCGACGGACGGGAACGGCGTGGACGTCGCTGTCGAGATGTCCGGGAACCCCGGTGGCCTCAAGCTCGCCTTCGAGGCGTTGGCCCCCGGCGGGAGGGTCTCGCTATTGGGGATCTTCGACGGCGAGATCCCCCTCAACGTCGACGACGCGATCATTTTCAAGGCCGCTCGGGTCCATGGGATCTACGGCCGCCGGATGTTCGAGACCTGGTTCCAGGTCAAAGGGCTCCTGGGCCAGGCGGCGTTCCGCGAGAAGATGGCCCAGATCATCACCCACCGCCTGCCGATGCGCGAGATACCCCGCGCGATGGACCTGATGAGATCCGGCGAAGCCGCGAAGGTCTCCCTCGAAGCGAGGTGGTGAGGTGCGCGACCCGAGCGCGTTCCTCGCCCAGGAGTATGGCCAGCTCGTCGACCGTCAGCTCGACTGGAAGCTCCGGGTCCTTCACGGGCCGAGCGCCCCGCGGTGCGACGTCGACGGCCGGGAGGTCTTGATGCTCTGCTCGAACAACTATCTGGGGTTCAGCAACCATCCGAGGCTGAGGGACGCCGCGATCCGGGCCGTCGCCAGCCACGGCGCCGGTTCCGGTTCCGTCCGGCCGATCGCCGGAACGATGGACCTCCACATGGAGCTGGAACGCCGTCTCGCGAAGTTCAAGGACGCGGAGGCGTCGCTCGTCTACCAATCCGGCTTCGCGACGAACGCCGGGCTCATCCCCCAGCTCGTGGGCGAGGGGGACCTGGTCGTCAGCGACGAACTGAACCACGGCAGCATCATCGACGGGGTCCGACTCTCCCGGGCGGAGCGCGCGGTCTACCGGCACGCCGACGTCGAGGACCTCCGGCGGGTCCTGCGAGAAAGCGAGGAGCACCGCCCGGCGTACCGCCGCGTGCTGATCGTCACCGACGGGGTCTTCTCCATGGACGGCGACATCGCGCCCCTCGACCAGATCGCCAAGGCGGCCGCCGACCACGGGGCGATGCTCTACGTCGATGACGCCCATGGAGAGGGGGTCCTCGGGGAGGGCGGCCGCGGGATCGTCTCCCACTTTCACCTCACCCGGGACCAGGTCCACGTCGAGATGGGAACGTTCTCGAAGGCGTTCGGGGTGGTCGGAGGCCACATCTCCGGCTCGAGGGCGCTCGTGAACTTCGCGTGCAACAAGTCGCGCACCTGGCTGCTGAGCGGATCGCATCCGCCGGCGGTCGCGGCGGCCTGCCTCGCCGCCATCGATGTCCTGGAGAGCGAACCCCAGCATGTCCGCCGGCTCTGGGAGCTGACCGAGCGCTTCAAGCGGGAGATGGCGGGGTCGGGGTTCGACGTCGGCCGGAGCCAGACCCCGATCATCCCGGTGATGGTCGGCGAGAGCTCGACGGCCAGGCGGCTCAGCGACCGCCTCTTCGAGCTGGGAGTGTTCGCCTTACCGATCATCTACCCGATGGTGGCTCAGGGGAAAGCGCGGATCCGGACGATCATGAACGCGGCGCTCACCGACGAGGACCTCACCGAGGCCATCGCGGCGTTCGCGCGGGCCGGACGCGAGCTGGGTATCCGATAGTCCCGAGTCCCCGAATCGGCTCGCGAGCCGATCTCGGAGCCGGCGCTCGATAGGCGCCCCCACGACGGGGAGACTCCTGAAGCGCCGATTCGTCAGGCTATGTAGGCCGGGGGCGTTCCCGGGACGTGCTCGACGTGGGCACGCCCCGCCCCGGCCCTCGGCTCCGCGTGCGCGTATCGGTGCTCCTGGTGGCCGTGCTGCTCTTCCCGACGGTCGCCGGCGGTGCGTCGTTCGCCACTCATTCCCCCACCCGGCATCCCGCCCATCCCGTCGCCGTCGAGTTGGCCGATGGCTCGTCGAGCGGAGCGTCCTCCCCGGCCTCGACCCCGACCTTCGGGGACTGGCCGACGTACGTCCACGATGCGGCCCGGAGCGGGACGAACTCCCTCGAGCGGACGATCGCTCCCTCGAACGCCTCTCGGCTCCAACTCGCCTGGTCGGCTCCGATCGGCGGGGCGGTCCAGGACACCGCGGTGGTCCACGACGGGGTGGTGTTCGTGAGCAGTTGGGACGGCTACGAGTATGCCTTCAACGCTTCGAACGGGACGCAGAAATGGAAGACGTTCATCGGCGCGACGAAGTTCGCGGCGTGCGGTTACGCGGGGTTCCGCGGGACCACCTCGACGGCCTCGGTGACGGGTGGATCCGTCTACGTTGGCGGCGGAGACGCCCGCTTCTACGCGCTCAACGAATCCGACGGGTCGGTCAACTGGAGCGTCTCGGAAAAGGTCAACAATCCGAGCACCGGGGACTACAACTGGGGCTCCCCGCTGGTCGTCGGAACGACGGGCTACATCGGCCTCTCGACCGCCTGCGGGAACCCCTCGTCGCAAGGGGCGCTCGTCTCCATCAATCTCAACGGCAGCTCGCACGCCGTGCTCCACGAATTCGTCGTGGTGCCTTCAGGCCAGGCCGGCGGGTCGGTCTGGTCGACCCCCGGGTACGACCCGATTTCCCACTTGGTGTGGGTGACGACCGGCGACGAGATCTCCGCGTCGAGCGGCTACTACCGGGCGATCCTCGCCCTGAACGCCTCGACCCTGGCGCTTGTCGGCGACTGGCAGCAGGGGAACGCCGGGGTCGACTACGACTTCGGGGCCGGCCCGACCCTGTTCCACGACGCGCGCGGCGTGGCGTACGTCGGGGCGACCAACAAGAACGGCGTCTTCTACGCGCTCAACCGGTCGAACGTCTCGTCGAACGGGAGCTGGCGTCCCGTCTGGCGGGACAACGTGTCGTGGTACGCGAATTTCTCGACCGGGGAGCAGGCGTGCGGGTGCGCGCTCGCCCCGGCGGCGTTCGACGGATCGACCCTCTATCTCGGCGGCGGTTTCGCCCGACTCGCCAATGGGAGCGAGGTCGCCGGGACGGTGCGGGCGGTCGATCCCTCGACCGGCAACTTCCGGTGGTCCCACGCGAGCCCGGGGATCGTCCGGGCCGGGGTCAGCCTCGCCGATGGCGTGGTCGTCGACGGCGCCGACGCGAACAACAACCTGACGGCGACCCTGGAGGTGCTGAACGCCACCACCGGGGCGGGGCTGTTCGCCCTGAAGGTCAACGGAACGATCAACGCCGGGCCGAGCGTCGCCGACGGCCACGTCTACTTCGGCACCGCGAACTGGAGCGGCAAGGGAGGCGGGAGGCTCTACGCCCTGGCCTTGGGGCTCAGAACGAGCGTCACCCCCGCCGCATCGACCGTGGCGGCCGGAGCCCCCCTCAACCTTTCCGCCTCGGTCATTGGCGGGATGCCTCCGTACGCTGTTTCCTGGGATTGGGGGGACGGAACCCGCTCCGACGGAGGACTCACCGCGATCCATAGCTACCCGCTGGTTGGGCATTATGTCGTCACGTTCTCGGCCACGGACAACGGCAGTCAGACGGTTTCCTCGACGGTGCCGATCAGCGTGCCCGCTTCCCCGATCTCCATCCAGGGGTTCTTCGCGTCCCCGAGCTCGCCGGTGGTCGGGGCGTACGTCACTTTCATCGTCCAAGCAACCGGCGGTCAGGGGCCCCTCACCTTCGCCTACACGGGACTGCCACCGGGATGCGTCTCGTACAACACCT
>JABCYU010000033.1 GCA_013290045.1 Methanobacteriota archaeon
TAGGTCGACCGGGGCCCGTAGTTCCACTGGGTGTAGTTGTAGCAGTTCCAGTAGGTCGAGTTGATCGTCGAGACGTAGCCTCCGAACGAGATGGAGGGCCCGGACATGCTGAACCCGCCGGTCCCGACCGCCGAGACGAGCGACGAGTTCGAGAGGCCGAATCCCGCCAAGCCGTTGGCGGCGATGACGACGGCCACCATGCTGGCGCTCACCTGGGCCGAGGAGCCGCACGATCCCTGGGCGCCCCGGCTCGTCGACTCGTAGTAGTAGGTCTTGTTCGTGTAGACGATCGGCCCGTGGAAGTTGGGATAATAGGTCCACGCCGAGCCGTTGTTGTACTGACCACTGATGGTGTTGTAGGGGGTGGTCGGGCAAGTGTTGGTCAGGGACCCGGTGGCCTCCTTGATGGACTCGGTGACGTTGATCTGGACCTCGGCGCTCACGTTATGGAAACCCTTGGGGACCTTGACCGCAATCGAGTCCTCCATGGAGCCGCTCGCCTGGGCCTGGCTCTGGGAGCCGAGGCGGTACGGCACCTGCGTACAGGCCTTGCTCGAGGCAGAATCGGCGCCGCCGCCGATGCCGGTCGCCATGTTGAAGTTCCACGCCTTCAACTGGGTCGCCTTGGCGTGGCAGCCGTACGTGTTGAGGTAGCTGGTCGGCAACACTCCACCCTTGAACGGCGCCTTGTAGATCTTCGTCGGGGTGACGGCCCCGGTCGCGGGGGCTAGCAGGAGAATCGTCACAATCAAGCCGATCGAAACTGTGCCTCCGGTCGACCAACCATGCCAAGTGCCATGGAATGCGTGTCCTTGTTCGCCCCAACCCACCCGATTCCGTTCGTTCATTTCTTTCACGAGGTCGGTGCTCGATTCTAACACCGTCCTCCTCGGGGACCCCAGGTTTCCGGGGGCCAAATACCTTCGTGTGCCTTCTCGGTCCTCGGTGCCGAATCGGCACAAGGACGCCGCAGAATGTGTTACTGATGAAAAGGAGAAGGGAGGCTATTCTCTGAGGTGGAATCCCATTGTCACATGTCGTGGGAAAGCGATGGCTGTGAGCCCTCCGGTGATGAACTGAACCCCGACGCGGTCACGTCGATCTCGGCCCAGTGAGGCCGCGTTCTCCCTCGAGCGAGTGATCCCTATCCTCCCGTCCTGACGATTTCGTCCCCTACTTGACGGTGACCGACTTCAGCGTGATCCCGTTACCTGCCGTGCCGACGTTCAGGGTAGCGATCGCCACTCCGTGAGGGAAGTAACCGGTCCCGGCGTTGGTGTTGCAGGTGATGAACATCATGACATCCCAGGTCCGGCTCGCGCTGTAGTTGCCGAACCAGCTCATCAGGAGCAGGTCCGAATCGGAGAAGGTCATCGAGGAGTTCGTTCCCGGCACGATCTTGCTGTAGTGGTAGTTCCAGGAACTCGTGACCGTGTTGTTCGAGCCCGAGCACGAAGCCGAGGTGTTCGACCAGCTCCCGTAGTTCCACAACGTTGCGTTCGAGCAGCTCCAGTAGGTGGAATTCACCGTCGACACGTACGCCCCGAGGTTGAACGTCGAAGGGGAAAGGCTGTAGGTCCCCGCGCCGACGGTCGAGGTCAGGCTATCGTTGGCGAGGCCGTATCCGGCGAGGCCGTTCGAGGCGATCGCGACCACCTGGACCTGGAGGGCGATTTGGGCGTACGAGGAACAACTGCCCGAGGCGCCGTGGGTGGTCGAGTAGTAGTAGTAGGTCTTGCTGTTGAGGACGATCGGACCGTGGAAGTTGGGATAGTATGACCACGACGACCCGTCGTAGTACGATCCGCTGTGGGTGGTAGTATGCATCAGCGGGCACTTGTCGGTCGTGGATCCCGAGGATTCCTTCAGGATCGCGGTGTAGTTGACGTCGATCGCGGCGGTCAGGTTGTGGAAACCGGTCGGAACCGGGGTGGCGACCGAAACCTCCATGCCGCCCCCGGCGGTCCCGATGCTCTGCGATCCGACCCGGTATGGGGTCGCCGGACAGGCCTTGCCGTACGCGCTATCGGATCCCCCGCCAACTCCCTGTTTCAGCGCAAAGCCCCAGGCCTTCAGCTGGGTCGCCTTCGAGTGACAGCCGTAGGTGACGAGATTGAGGGTCGGCAGGACGCCTCCGTGGTACGGTGGGCCGTAGACGTGGGCGACGGGGTACGTGGCGCCGGACGTGTTCGGCACCATCGCGACCAGCGTTACTAGCGCGAGGGCGATGGAGGCCGCCTCGAGGCCCCACCGACCGGTTCGGGAAGGCGATGCCACGCACGGCGCGCCGAGAATGCCTCGAAGACCCCGGCGCCTGCTTCCCTCGAACCCCATCGTTACCCCCGTGCGAGCCTCCGGGCCAGCACTCCCGGCCCCGAGTCTCTCCATAGCACGCATGGGACCGACGTATATCATGGGCCCAGACACGGGGGGCGAGGAATGGGGCGGTCTTCGGCCGATTTCGTCTCAATCGTTGCGGGCGCGGGAATATATGGGACAGTCACCTCCGATTTCGGGTGCGGGGCGGACTGTCGACCTCCCTCGACTGGGAACTGTATCGCGCCCTCTACAGGACGGGGGACGACCCGTTCTGGTCGTGTTGGCCTCACCCCGATCTTGCCCTGCTCTCCAAGGCCCTCGGGACCACCCGGACCACGGTCTGGCGTCGCCTGAAGGAATGGCGACGGATCGGATTCATCGGCGGCTACGAGGTGATCCCGAACCCCTCGCTCATGGGGGTGGGTCTGATGTTGAGCGAAGTCCAGCTCTCGGACGCCCGGTCCCGGCAGAGTTTCCTCAATGAACTGGAGCTGATCGACGGCGTGTTCGTGGCGAACTACGACCTTGGCCCCCGGACCACGGTCGTGAGCGTCGCGGACATGCCCGCCTCGCGTGCCCGGAGGGCGGAGCTGCTCGCCCGGATTCCAGGCGTGGAGTCGGTTCGCACCATCGCCCCGGTCTGGCTACCACGGTGCCGCCGGCCGTTGACGGCGAAGGAATGGAAGTTCCTCGGCGCCGTTCGTGAATCGCCGGAGAGCTCGCTCCTCGAGCTCTCCCGGAAGGTGGGAGTGAGCGCCAAGACCTTCTCGCGGCGGTACCAGGCGGTTCGGGAAGCCAAGGAGGTACTCTCGTATCGGATCGAGGACTTCTCCCGGTTCCCCGGGACGATCGCCATGGTGATCGCCCATCTGGACCCGCGGGTCGACCCGCGGGCGGTCGCGGCCCGGGTCCTCGCCCGGCTGCCGACGCTGACCGAGATCGCCAGCATCACGTCGGTCCCGTTCTCCCCTCAGGACCGCCTCGGGTTCTGTGCGCTGGTTCCCTCCGCCTCCTCGCTCGAACCGATCGAAGCGGGGGTCCTCGAGGTCCCGGGAGTGGTGAAGGTCCGCACGAGGTTCCGAGGTGGAGAACGAGCCTATCGCGGGTGGTTCGACGAACGGATCCACCAAGCGATCGGCGGCGCCGCGTTCTGAGCCCGCCATCGAGCTCTCCGGACCACCACGTCCCGTGTCGGCCCGCCGGTCGCTTGCGAGCGCCCTCCGACCGGAAACGGCTCCGTGCGCCTGCCCGACCGGGAAGGCGGCCCGTTCCCGGTTTCGTGCACCGTCAGCGACAAATCGAACACGCGCGCCCGGAACCGTAAATCCTCGGGCCCAATGCGCCGGAGCCGGGAGACTAGGTGTTCCGTTCCCTGTCCACATCGCACCCCCGGGTTCTCCCTGCCCGGAGGCTGGCGGTGGTCATCGCGGTGCTTCTTCTCCTGACGAGTGCGCTCCCGAGGCTGGAATGGCCGGCCCAGGCGTCAGGGGCCGGTCTCTCGAATCTCCCGGATCGGCTTGCCCCTTGGTCCGGGACCGCCGGGGCATCCTCTCCCCGAGCGAGCGTTGACGGGCGCGGGCCCGCTCCGGCCATCCCGAGTTGCCCACATCCAGCGACTCCGGCCGCGAGGTGCGTACCGGCGCTCCCACCCACCCCGCTCCAGAATTCCAGCTCGACCTGGCTCAACATCACCAACCTCAGCATTCGACTACCGGTCGCTCGGGGATGCTACGGGTCGGCCTACGATCCCGTGGCTCGGGAGATCGTGCTGTTCGGAGGCTGCGCGGCGGGGACCGAGACGCACAACGGGCTCGAGTCGGACACCTGGACGTTCTCCCAGGGGGTATGGACGCGTCTGGACCTCCCCGGGCCCCCGGGCCGTCAGTTTCCCTCGATGGCCTACGACGCACTCGATGGGTACGTGCTTCTTTTCGGGGGGGACAGCAACGGGGTCGCGCTGAACGACACCTGGGCGTTCTCGGCGGGGCATTGGACCTCCTTGTCGCCGCCCGTCTCGCCCCCCGCCCGCACCCAGGCGATGTCGACCTACGACACGGCGGACCAGTACGTCCTCCTGTTCGGAGGGTACAATACGACGTCGTTCTCGGACCAGAGCGATACCTGGAGGTTCGCTGCGGGAGTGTGGAGTCCGATCTCGCCGGCCAACGGGACGAAGCCCAGCGCGCGTCAATCGTCGTCGATCGCCTACGACTCGGGGGACCGGGAGGTCGTGCTGTTCGGTGGGTTCAAGGTCACGCTGTTGACCGCGTCGAACGACACCTGGGCCTACCGCGCGGGCCAGTGGACCAAACTGGCCACGCCCGGTCTCGTGCCCAAGGCCCGCGAGCAGGCCGCTTTCGAATACATTGTGCCCCTGAACCGGACGCTGCTGTTCGGGGGGGATTCGGTCATCGCCGTTCTCGGCGATCTCTGGGAGTTTGGGAACGGTCGCTGGACTCCGCTCTCCAAAGCTCCCTTGCCCTCCGCTCGGACCGAGACCGCCTTGGTCTGGGACGCCGCGGATCGGTATGCCGTGCTGTTCGGGGGGAATGCGACCCCCCCCAACGGCCCGCCCGCTCCGCTCGCGGATTCGTGGACCGTCGGTCCGAACTTCACGAGCTCCATCGAGCCGTTCCGTCCGATGATCGATGTACGGCAGAGCGTCACCTACTATGCGAGGGCCGTGGCCAACGGATCCCCGTTGTTCTCGTTCCGATACGATGGGCTGCCACCCGGTTGCGTCGCGGCCGGCCAGTCGACCCTCTCCTGTGCGCCGACTGCGGTGGGAAACTTCTCGACGACCATCAACGTGACCGCCTCCTGGGGCTCCACGACCGCCTGGTCGATCGCGGAGACGAACCTCACCGTCGACCCCCTGCCGTCGATCACGAGCCTCACGGTGACCCCCCAGGTGCTCGACTACAACCAACGGTTCACCGTCCGTCTCGTCGCGGCCGGTGGGACCGGGGTCGAGCGGTTCTCCTACTCCGGGACCCCGTCGAACTGCCCGTCCCTCAACACGACGGTGCTGAACTGCACGGTCAACGGCGGACCGATCCCCGGGGGCTACCCACACGTGTTCCAGGTCAACGGGACCGTGACGGACAGCCTGGGAGGCCGAAATCAGTCGTCGGTCAACGTCACCGTGAACGCGGATCCTGGGATCCCCTTCGGAGCGTTCGAGCCGATGCCCCGCAGCACCGACGTGGGTCTCTGGACCGACTTCGTGTCGAACGCTTCCGGCGGTACCGGACCGTTGACGTTCGACTATTCGGGACTGCCCTCGGGCTGCGCTCCCGCGAACCTCTCGATCCTACCGTGCCGACCGGCGGTGACCGGGACGTTCACCGTGAACCTCACCGTCATCGACTCGACGGGGTACTCCTCCGGACCGACCGCCACTCAACTCGTCGTGAACCCCCGTCCCCAGATCATCGGGTTGGCGCTGACCCCGGCGACACTGGATGCAGGCCAGAGGTTCACCCTGGTCACGACCGTCGCCAACGGGACGGGTCCCGTCACCTACGGGTACTCGGGCCTTCCGCCGGGCTGCGCCCCCTCCGCGACGCCGTCGTTGACCTGCGTGCCGACCTCAATGGGCAACTTCACGCTCCAGGTCACGGCCACCGACTCCGTCGGAGGGAGCGCCACGATGACCGTACGGCTCGCCGTGCACTCCGATCCGGTGATCGAGCGGTTCGGCCCCGTCGCCGGCCACGTCGATCGCAATCAGACGGTCGTGGTCTCCGCGACGGCGGCCGGAGGGACGGGGAACCTCACGTATTCGTTCTCCGGGCTCCCGAAGGGCTGCTCGGGGGCGAACGGCTCGAGCGTCGTGTGCCCGACCAACGACCAGACGGCCCTCGGCTCGTACGATCTCCGCCTACGCGTGACCGACGGGGTCGGGTTCATCGTCACCGCGTCCGCCCAGCTCCAGGTATCGAGCGATCCGAGGGTCCGCTTCTTCACCGCGACTCCGCCGACGGTGGCGACCGGCGAGTCGTCCCTCCTGGACGTCGTCGTCTACGGGGGCGCCGGTGGCTTCGCGTACGTCTACGCCGGCCTTCCACCGGGGTGCGCGTCGAACGACACGTCGACGCTCACCTGCGTCCCCGACGGCGTCGGCGCGTTCAACGTGAGCGTGCAGGCGACCGATCTGGCGAACTTCACCGCCTCGGCGAATCTCCGGCTTGAGGTCAACCTGTCCGTCTCCCCCGGAGGTTCCCCAGGATGGGCCTCCGGGTCCGGGAATCTACCTTGGATCGCGATCGGCATCCTCGGTGCGGCCGCCTTCGCCGGGCTCGGATGGTTTGTGTGGCGACGTCGGGGAGGAGCTCCGCGCCTCCCGGAGCCCGAAACGACCAGCGTCGATCCGGCCCCCGAGCCCCCGACTCCGGAGGAAGAGTACTCTCCGGAGGGATAGTGGTCCCCACACGGCGCCGCCTGGGTCGGCGGCCGAGCGGCTGGCACGGTTGGGGCTCCAGCGGGACTTCGACCCGGACGGCTACTGACCCGAGGCCGGTCCGAGCTAATCAAATCTCATTTTATGTTTGTGTTTGATACTTCCTTCGGTTCGGGGAAATGCACCCCGGGTTCGGGAAAACGCAGGGTCGGTTCGGAGCCGCCGGCCGACTGTCCCGGGGTTCGGAGCGAACGTTCCGGTCGGCGAGCGGCGCCCCGGGGGCTCGCCCTTGATGAACCCCTCGCTCCCATGGCATCCCCATGTCCGCCCGACGTGTCCCGAGGAAGAGCCCGAGCCGATGGATCGCGCTGCCCGACTCCGAGGAGCGCTTCTCGACGGGCATCGCGGACCTCGACCGATTGCTGGGCGGAGGGTTCGCCCGGGGGAGCATGGCGCTGTTCCGGGTCGACGAGACGATTGGGCCGGCCGACCGCGAGCTGATGCTGACCCCCACGCTGCTCAACTTCCTCTTTCACTCGAACGGGGTGATGGCGGTCCTCCCGGCGCGGGAGTCTCCGCACGGGTTCCGCAACCACCTCACGAAGTGGGTCGGCCGGCGCCGCTTCGACACTCGGGTGCGGGTGATCGACTACGTCGGGGAGGATACCGAAGCGCCGTACGTCGTCAGCCTGACGGGGGTTCGGAAACTGCGCGACGCGGGGTCGAAACACGACCGCGCGAGGTCGAAAGAGCTCCAAAAAATGGTCGCGGCGGAGAAGGCGGTCCGCGGAACGCGCTCGAAGGTGTTCCTGGAGATGGTGAGCTTCGAGATCATGGATACGATCGTCGGGCCCGAGATGGCCGCCAACATGTTCCTGCACGGCATCAAGCGCTCGCGTATCGTCGGCAACCTCTGCCTCGGGATCATGCGACCCGGGCTCGGTTGCACCGATGCGGTGCGGGCGATGGCCGATGCCGAGTTCGTGCTCCACCGCGATGACGTCGGACTCACGGTGAGAGGGATCCGGCCTGCCTTCGCGAGCCACCTGGTCGTCCCCGATCCCCAGAGGGGCGAGCCATACGTCTCCCTGATCCCATCGCCATGATCGAGACGGGAGTTCCGGGCCCTTCGCCCGTCCGAACCACGGGCGAGGCCAGGTGCCACCCTCGCCGGGAGCCGATCGGCCCTCGGGTCACGGGGGGGAAGCGCCTAGCTCAGCGCTTCTGGGCGGACTGGTAGATCGCCTGGGTGAATCCCCCGGGGACCTCGTAGACCGCGAACCAGCCGATGTTGGGGATCTCCTGTTTCGGCATGAGGATCTTGCCCCCGTGGGCGGTGATCTTCTTCACCGCGGCGTCGATCGACTCGACCAGGAGATAGTTCACCGTGCCGGGGTTCATGCCCGGCATCGGGCTCATGAGCCCACCGGCGGGGCCCGAAGGGGCCTCGAACGTCCAGTACTCCATGTCGCCCATCGCCTCCTTCTTGAACTTCCAGCCGAACACGCCCTCCAGGAACTTCCGGGTGGCGGGCAGGTCGGTCGAGCTGAATTCGGCGTGGACGATCGCTCCGGGCTTCGGGTCCGTCATGTTGCTCTCCTCTGTCGGTTTGGCCGACGAACCGCCAGTCCGGGCGTTCCCCATAAGGCCGCAGAAGGGGTCGTGAAACAGGGTAGGTCCTCCAACGCCGCTTCCGGCGACCGCCGATCGGCCGCTCGTGGGCCGGAGAGGCTCGGAGAATGGTCGCGTTAGCCCTCGGAGGCTCCGTCTTCCCCGACCCGACCTTCGATCACGGCCACGGCAGGATCAGCTGCCCCGAGCCTTCTCTAGGATGACCTCGAAGTAATGCCACTGCTTCGGGCCCTCGAACGATCGACCCGCTTCGTCGACCTCACGCAGCAGCTCGATGCGGTACCCCTTGGCCAAATCCCGGACCTGCCGGGCCGAATGGAAGCTCATCGGTCGCTTCCCGGCCCATTCGTCATGGTCTCCGAACAGCTGTCCGGCGAAATGACCGCCGGGTGCGAGCGACCGGCGGATCGTCGCCCACAGTTCGGGGAACGCCGCCGGATCGCAGAACGGGAGCGAGAAGCTGGCGTAGACCAGGTCCGAACTTGGTAGGGTGAGCCCTTCCATCGGGGCCTGGAGCAGCGTCAGCGAGTTCCGACGGCGAGGGGGAACGCGCCGGGAGAGGAAACGGATCGCCGCTAGCTGCTGATCGATGCCGAGCACCCGCCAGCCGCGGCGGAGCAGTTCGAGGGAATCGTTCCCGGCCCCGAACCCCAGATCGATCGCGGAGCGCCTTCGCGGTCGCTTCGTCTCCCAGCCGATATGGTCCAGCGTTCGGAGGAGGAGCTCCCGCGGCGGCCGTCGGGCCGTCCACCGATAGAAGCCGGCCCAGTCGGGGGGGCCCTCCTTCGACCTCTTCGACGCCACGTCCGCGGGACATGGCAGGGTCGGTTCATGACGTTGAGGGAAGGTCCCGTCGGATCGGCACGCGGGTCTCCACCGCATCGGGTAGAGCACGCCGGGCGAATGGTGCCCCGAACTAACGGGTCCGACTCTCTAAATCCCCTGGTGGGCGTCCGCGATCCGGGGGTCGAGCCTCCGGAGCATCCGCGATGCCACTAGTTCGACTAGAGAATCGCCAAGGTACGACGGCGCGACGCACCGGTCTCGCTCTCGGAGCGCTCTGCCTGCTCCTCGCCGCCGCTCCGCTCGCGATCGGGGCGTCTCCCGCTGGCTCGCCCGTGACGGCCAGCCCGCCGTTCAAAGGCACCGTTACTCCCACCGACTACACCTCCGTGACCGGCTGTGGTCACGTCCGTGTGGCGGTTCCCGCGTTCTTCTCCCTCCATACCGGCGCTTCGGGGTTCGCGGGACTCGCGAGTTCCCGCTCGTGCCTACGGAGCCCGTCGAGCGAGGGGACCGTGCAGGGAGACTATGGCGCTGCGATCGTGCTCCCGCATCACGGGGGCCGACCGACCGTCTATGCCAATGGCAGCTTCACCCTGACCGCCGGCATCTCCCTGGCCCCGGGCAACTGCACCCTCCACCCGAGCCGATCGCACTACTCGTATTGCGATCGTGTTTCGAGCATCTCGGTCTACGGCTACCCGTTCCTCCTCGACAAGACCACGGGGCGGGTGACCTACTCCTCGACGGCGTTCCCCTCGGTGAACAACGCCACGTACAACGACACGTTCTGCAGTTCGACCGGATGCGCCAACACCACGACCGGGAGCCCAGGATCGCGCACCGTCTCCGTGTCGACCCCGTTCTCGTTGACGTTCTCGCCGAAGTACGCGTTCAACAAGACCGACAAGCTCGTGCTCGAGATCCTGGTGTACGCCCAGGTGGCGGCGACCTGCACGGCGTACCAAGCCGCGCTCCAGGGATGCTCGGCGTCCACTTCGCTGAACTTTGCGAACCTCGGGAACGGGGCCACGCTCGTGTCCGTCGTCCTCGCTTGATCGCTGTACGCCCTCGGCGCGGACGGCGAGGGCCCTCGAGGAGCACGGGCTCAACTTTGCCCGGGGAACCTACCCGTGACGGTCGATCCAACTTCTCGCCGCCCCGGGGGTAGGTGCGCCCCCCCTGGGTCGACCGGATCCCGGTCGGGCGTTCTGTCCGCCGCCGGTCGAAGGCGGGGCGGAGGTCTCCGCGCGAGTTCGGGGAGATCGGTTCCGGATTCTGCCCCTAAACCTGGGACCGACCCGACCATCGTACCGATCCTCCGCCCTACATTCGAACAGCCCCGCGGCGATCCCGGGGGGCGATCGAGTTGAGAACGAACGCGGGGGTCCAAGTTCCGGACCATCTCGGAGACGATACCGACCGGCCCGCGCCTCGGGCCGGCACCAGGAGATCTCCGCGATCATTCCTCCACCTCCGGATCGCCTCCGCCGGAGGATGGACCGCCTCCGTCCGTCCCATCGGGATCCGACGCGGTCTTCCGGGCGTCCCGATACTCGCGCCTCCGAAGCTCTTGCGCCATGCGCGCCCCCGATGGAGTCAGTTCGTAGGCTTTCATCCGCTTCGACTGGCCCGCTACATGCCGGGTCTGAACCTCGACCACCTCGGCCGCCACGAGGCGAGAGAGGACTCGGCTGACGACGTTCAGCCCTATCCCCAGCTCCTCGGCGAGCCCGCGCTGAGTCCGCTCGATCGTCGCCACGTCGTCTCTGCTCAGGGCGCCGAGGCGGCCGAGCCGGGCGATGAGCTGGTCGGAGACATCCTTCGTGCGCCGCGGGGGAGCCCGGTCCCCCGCCCGCGTCTCGATGGGAACCGAGGCCACCGGGCCGGGGTCGGCGAGCGTCGGGGGGTCACCGGCCCCCACGGGACCCGGGGGCCCCTGGCGACCCGAAAACATCGGGGAGCCACCCACACGGGGCTCCGGGCTCGCGGTGCGCCCGTCCGCCGGGCCGAGGCCCGAGGATCCATCGTCGGGTGGGGCGTGTCGCCCCCGCGATCTCGTGAGGACCACCAGGCCGAGGAGTGCCAGGAACCCGGCGACCGGGTACGGCCAATCGGCGACGATGGTTCCCCCCCAGCCGGTCGACGCGCTGGGGGTCACGGGGCGGGCCGGGTCCGACAAGTTGACCCAGACCGACCCCGTCCCCACGGTCCCCGAGCTGTCGGTCACGCGCAGCACCACCTGGAAGCTCCCGTTGTGGAGGAACGTGTAACGGAGGGCCGGACCGCTCCCGGATCCCCCGTCCCCGAACGTCCAGAGAAACTCGACGTAGGTCCCGGTCCCGCCGGAGGGGGTTCCGTTGAACCCGATCGTCTGCGGTGCCGGGCCGCTCACCGAAGTGGCGGCCACCCGCACGGCCACCCCCGCGGAGGTGACCCGGATCGTCAGGTTCGTTTCGGCGACCTCGCCGGATTGCCGCAAGGTGACGGTCGCGTTGTACGAGCCCGGTGTCTCGTACCAGTGCGAGGGGGCCAGCGACGCCGAATCGTTCCCAAAGGCGACCCCGCCATCCCCGAACGACCACTCGACGGACGGAGACCCTCCCGCCGTCGGGGTCGCCTGGAAGCGGACCAGCAGGGGAGCGGTGCCGGCGACCGGGGTGGCCGACAACGAGACGCCAAATCCCGCCGGGCTCGAGGCCGACGCTCCGACGAACGTCCCTACGAACCCCAGCAACCAGAGCGAGCAGCCCCAGGCGAACGTCCATCCCGCCGAGCTTTGCCAGGGAGACGTCGATCGGCGTCGGCGCGCCCTCGACCCAATCGGGACCTGCATCCCCGGGATACCCGTTACGCCGTCACGCTACGATCTCGGCGGCCCGGCTGGCCCACGCGACGCGTCGCCCGACCGCGGGGTCACTAGGTCTCCGACGAGTCGCTGCCCTTCCCTTCGGAGACGAGCATGGTGGCGTTGGTACGCGATCGGCGCGACGGCGCAGAGCCCCCCCCCGAGGAGCACCCCGGCTCCCGCCCAGCCGATCCCGCTCCCGCCGGTCCCCCCGAGGGTCGAGGCCGCGATCCCCGGAATCGTCACGATGGGGAGGGTGGAATTCGCCCATCGGCCCTGCCCGTCGCGGACGGAGACCTGCGGACGGTATACGCCCGGACCCGGGAACTGGTGCGTGGTCGCGACGTTGTTCACGGACGAACCGACCGTCCCATCGCCGAACGTCCACTGCACCGTGTACGGGGCCGTCCCGCCCGAAACATTGGCGATGAACCGGGCGGTCCCGTCGCGCGCGACGCCGCCGAGAAGCTGAGGGACGACCTCGAGGGGTCTCGGGGCTGCCGCGGCGGTGACCGTCACCGAAGCCAGGACCGTGCTGGAGCCCGCCGCTCCGTCCGTCAGATAGCCGAGGACCGTGTAATCCCCGGCGACGGCGAAGGTGTGGGTGATCGTTGCGCGAGCGCCGCTCCAGTTGGTCACGTTCGCCCACCAGGCCGGTTCGCGGCTCCCGTTGGGGTCCGGTGCGCCGGCTCCGACGGTCCCGAACCCGAGATGCGGATAGGGGGAGCTGCCCCCGTTCCCCGTGGCGGTGATGGTCACGTTCAGCGGGGCCGAGCCGGACGAAGGGGAGACCGAGTAGCTCAGGACCGGCACGGGTGGGGGGAGACTTCCATTCGCCGGCTCGACGGTAAACAGTCCGTAGGAGAGGGCGAGGATGCGGGTCCCGACGAGGATGCTCGCGACGAAGGCCCCGTACGCCGGCACGTCGTAGGGGGTGGAGAGCGTGGAGTTCGACCAGTACGACTGGGACGCTGGCGAGGCCGTAAGGTTCGCCCACACGGGGTAGGAGCCGACCGAGCTGTTCGCCCCGACATTCACCTCCCAGTCATACGTGAGCCGCGCCGACCCGGGGATCTGATCGAGGTGGCTGAGATTCATCCACGCGTGGGCCAGGTAGGGCGAGGTCGCGTCGTTCGGCGATACCGAGAGCTGGAGGATGCCCGTGCCCGTGACGTTGACATAGACTACCCCGCATGCAAAGAGGGAGCCCGTAGCGTTGGTGATGCACGCGCCCACCGGGTCCTCCTGCTCCGGCATCCAGAACGTCACGTTCACGGTACTGCCCACTCCGAGACCCCCGTTCCCGTCGTTCCAACTCGCGGTGAACGGTCCCGACAAGCCCGCGACGGTGACGGAGAACGTGTCGTGGAGAGGGACGGTTCCGTTCAACGCCGTGGCGTTGATATGAACGGGGTGGGGGCCGCCGGAACCCCACACCTCGACCCCGAACGCTCCCTGCCGAAGCCACTGGCAGTCGGGAGCGGCGTCCCGTACGGTCAGGTCGACCGAGAAGATCCCGGGTTGGGTGAAGGAGTAACTGCCGGTCGGGCCCCGTCCGATGACGCCTCCCCCAGGGGAGAGGTTCACGTCGAGCGTGATGTTGTACGGCGGAAGGCCGCCGCTGACGTACACGGTCCAGGAGACGTTGAGTGGCGCGTAGCCGCTGGGGTTCCCGTTCCCCGCCCACAACGTCGTGGTGCGGGCAGTGAGCTGCGTGTACCCCGTGCCATTGGTGCAGTTCGTCTCGGGGCGGGGGTCCATCGTTGGCAGCGGGTGTATCCCGTAGGTTGTCCCTGTGACCTGTGGAGCCAGATTCACGGGGCCTGCGGACCCGCCCCAGAACACGGCCAGGAGGAGTCCGAGAAGCACAACAAGCCATGCGGAGGTTTCCGAGCGGCCGGGGTCGAGGTGGGCCATGATGGGGTTCAGGCCGAATCCGCCATATGAACCCCCGGCGATGATACGACGGAGAATCTCGGATCCCCGTGGATTCATCGCCTGGGAGTGGGTCGTCGGCCCCGGAACGCCTTTGCCCGCCGGGCCCGGAGAGTCGGCTCGTCCGAATTCGGCCGAAGTTCCACCCATTCCCCTAGATGAGCCCGCAGCGAGCTCACGGCTTGGACCAAGGTAGGGGCACGGCGGTCTTCGCCATCCTCCGACCCCAACGGAGGCCATCCCCGTGGTTGCGCGAGCGATTATTCGGGGAGCGCGGTCCGTCGTGGAGATAGCGTGGTCGCCATGAGCAGCGTACCGGCTTCCCCGACTTCCGTCGGCGGGCCCGGTCCCGGCCAAAAGCGCTCGTCACGCCCATGCTGGGTCTGGCTACGCGGCCGGCCCGCTCCAGCGACTCGACGAGCGCCCCAATCACCACACGCCTCTGACGGACCGATGGGTTTTTCTAACGTGGAGCGGGGTCCGGAGTGGCCCCGCAGGCGGGTTTTCCTCGGGGAGAAGCACGCCACCCCGAACACGCGAGCTGTGGGGCAGCCGGCGAACGGGGTCGCAGGTCGGAGCAGGTCCAAGATGCGCCCCGAAGAAGGGTTCATATCAGGGAACGAGGGTCGGTCGCCGCCGGTCAACTCGACGGGGGTCCAGGCGAGGAGCAGCTCCTCGCAATCCGGCAGATCGATTGGTGGGACGGAATGACGATGCGCGGAGAAAGAGGTCGGGGCCGACGCCGAAACTTTGCCGAGATCCGGGGGGGCTACGCCGGCGCCGGCGGGCTCCTCCTGGTGGGATTGCTGATGCTCCTCGCGCCATACGCCTCCGCCGTCTCCCCGACGGTCTATCTCACGAAACCGTACTCGGGGACGGCGTACACGTCGGCCGTGGCTTCGGTTTCCGGTCTCAGCTGCGGCGGAACTGGTGCACTCGCCTTTACCGCTCCGTACTTCCAGCCGAACCACGGCCGCGGAGGGGTCGGCCAGCTGGCGGACTCCAACCCATGCGCCTCCTACGTGTACGAGACGCACCAGATCACGACCCAATTCGGCCTCAATAGCAGCACGTTCGTCCCGTCGACGAACGTCGCCAAGGACTACTTCCACTTCCGCTGGTCGATGACCTACTACCTCTACGTCAGCACCGCGTGGGGCGGTGGAAACAATTCGTCGTATGCCTACGCCTCGGTCTCCGTCGGGGCTTGGCTGTACGACCTGACCACCCACACGAGCACGACCGGTCGATTCTACTACTACAACTACACCTACCTTTTCGACCAGAGCTCCACGATATCCCTGACCTTGTACAAGATCGCGGTGGCGCTCACTTTCCACTCGCCGCTCTCGACGACCGACACCTACGAGTTCCAGACGCTCGTCACTTCGGAGACGTACGCCGAGACCTACGGACCTTTGGGTGCGGGCGACACGGCTTACGCCCAGGTCGCCTTCCCGGGGTCCGGGCCGTCGGGGATCCTCAGCTGGGTCTACTACTGAGCGGGCTCGGATCGCTGCGGGCCCGGTGAGAGGCGGGGGCGGTGGCCGAGGAAGGGCGGGAATCCGGGGGGCAATCGAGCTCGCGCGAGTTGGGGTCCTTGGCACGGGGGAGTGCCCTCACTCCGGAGTCAGCATTGAAGTGGCGTCTACTGGGATAGGAATAATCTGGCTCCAAATCTCGTTCGCGCGTTACGAGAGCGGAACTCGAGGCTCCTCCTTAGCCTGCGGGATGCGACCGACCGGGTAGCACCAGCTCGTTCGAACGGGACCGGCTCGGGACCAGCGGCGCGGCACCGGAGTGCGGAGCTTGGGGGGCGTTTGGCCGCCCCGGAGGTGAGAAAACTTAGAATCGTGCGCACCTGTATGGCACGGTGCGCATCCGTGAAAGACCATACTTCAACGTCCGGAAGATGAGAAGGGTTATCGGGGCCTCGGAAACCGGAGCCGGTAACCATGACCGGCGGCATCCCGGCGATTCGGCGACAGTACTGGGTACACCTAGGCCAAGGCCGGATCTCGGAGGGGCGACGCAACGGGGGTACCTCCCGCTCGTTCCGAAGCCACGGCTCTTCCTGGGGAGCATTCCCCGGCGTTCGGCTCGTCCCGGCCCGCCGACGCGTGGACGCGGTTCCTCGGGCCCCGCGACGCGTCCCGCCGATGTTGCCAGCTGGGCGCGGGCGAGTGTCGGGTAAGGCGAACCCAACCTCGTCAGTCCGCCGCGGATGCTCCTCCGTCCGAAGGCCCGGTGGTATTCGCGCAACCGGCAGGTTGGAGCCCCCGCGGCCTCCCGATGCGTGGCCACGGACTGACGAGGGCCCGATTTCGAGAACGGCGATCCGAGGTGACATCAAATGACGCTTCTCACGTGGACCCGCCCGCGTGGGCTCCACCTCCTGGTCGTGTGCTCGCTGCTGCTGCTGATGCTCCAGACCTTGGGGGCGAGTGGCATGACGCTTGTGCCTACCCACCCTTCGAAGGTGTATGCCGCCCCATCCCCCCTACGCCTCGTTCCCTACCGGAGCGTGGCCCCGGCTGTCGGCCCTTCGTACAAGTTCGTGACGCACGTGATCAATCCAACCCTGGCAGGGGCCGGAGCCTATGACTCCGCACTTGGACTTTACCTCGAAGCGACCCGAGACCGGATCATCGGAGTGAACCTCTCGACAGGGGCAATCTACACTCTCGCGAGGTATGATTACACGCAGAGACCTCTTGGGGTGCTCTACGACCCCTTGACCCGTCAAGGGGTTGCGGCCCTATCGGCAGATTTCCCGAACGCCACGGTGATCTATCCGAGCGGGACCGCCAACACTTTCCAGCTGTACCCTACCGCTGTAGGCGGAGCCATCCAGGCGTTCGGCTACATCCCCTCGACAGGTCGTGTGGTCTTCTTGGACAACTCCGGCAACCTGACCCAGCTCACCGGGAACGGGTCCTGCTGTCGACATTTCTTCAAGAGCTACCCGACCACCCTAGCGATTGACGTCTCGGGCGGGCTGTTGTTCCTCGGAGGGCCGTCCATGCCCGGCAAGATCACCATCTTCGACTCGAACACGAACTCGGAGCTCGGAACGATCGCGCTCCCCGCCTCCCAGGCCGCGGGGCGGGGAACCATCGACCCGGTAGGGAACCGCATCTACCTTCCCCTCGTCAACATCAATACGCACGCCGGATTCGTGGCCGTCATTGACCCATTGACCCTCGGGATCATCAAGGAGATTTCCGTCGGACAAAATCCCGTCGATGCCGCTTTCGACCCGGTGTCCCAACTCGTGTTCGTCGCCAATGAGGATTCCGGGACCGTTTCCGTGATCAACACGACCACACAATCCGTGACCAGCACGCTCTCTGTCAGCTCCCGACCTTACACCCTGTTCGTGGATCCGAACACAGGAGACGTGGGGGTCAGCTTCCTGAGCAGCGCCCCTGACGGCGTCCTCACCCAACGGGCCGTTTACAATGTCTGGTTCAACGAAACCGGGCTTAGCTCCGGACGGGCATGGAACGTCACGGCGGGCGCTGCCGTTCAGTCCATCACGACGCCCTCGATGCTGTTCCATGCGATCGGGAACGGGTCATGGTCGTACACGGTGGGCCAGGTCCTGGGATACCTGGCTGCGCCGGCCTCGGGAACCATCACCGTCAATGGGACCGCCCTGACGTACAACATCGTCTTCACGCCGCTCGCCCAGGCCTTCCAATACTCGAAATTCGTTGGGTGGTTCCTCACGAACTACAGCTTCACCAATGTCATCGGGGCGTTGACCGCCTACGGGAGCAGCTTGCCGAACGCGGTCTACGCGATCGGCGGGGGCCAGAACGTCACGCTGACCGGGGGAACTTTGTCCGCGGCGTACACCGGCAACTTCAACATGGGAACGCTCACCCAGTCGAGCTCGACGGTGGAGGTGATCTCGTACTTCAACGGGGGCAAGATCGCCTACGCCAACGAGACCTTCGCGATGGCCTGGACCCCTGCCTGGGCGGCCACGCTCATCGGGCTCTCGGGGGTTCAGGAGACCGACACCATCACCGGGACCTGGGCCAACTCGTACACCCTGGCGGCGTCCAAACTGGTCCCGCTCGGCTCGGACCTCCAGATCACCCCGAACCTGCAACTGTTCGCGGAGAAGTTCCAGGTTTCCCCTCCGATCACTGCCTCGTTCAACTTCTCCTCTCTCGGGTCCGCCTCCATCACGCTGTCCGGCAGCTTCCAGGGCGGGCCACCGGCCATCGACATTGCGAGCGTCGAGGCCAAGGTGACGCTCGGCTTCGCGGTCTCCGGAACGGCCAACCTCAATCTCGCCACGCACCAGATCTCGTGGGTCAGCTCCTCGGTGACCCTCACCATCGGGTCGGAGGTGAGCGTGTCCTTCCCCATCGCGGGGTTCACTCTCAAGGTGGCAGGCCAGTCGTTCACGATCGGGCTGGTCGCCGACGTGGCGTTCGACGCCTCGGGGTCCTTGGGTTTCCAGCTGACCCCGTCCGGCACCTCGGGACTCACCCTCACCCTCAGCTCGGCATCGTTCAGCTTCGGGCTCAAAGTGGATCTCAAACTCTCCGCCGCCGACGTCGTTTCCATCACCGGGGGAGGGTCCGTCTCGATCACGATCAACCTCGCGGCCAATCCCCCCTCGGTGTCGGGGTACACCGTCAACGGGGACTTGTTCCTCACCGGATGCGTCATCGGGTTGTGCGCGACCATTCACTACCCGATGTCGTACACCCACAACGGGCCGGTGGCCCCGCCCGGGGGGTTCCGGATTCAGCCATTGGTCCTGACCAACCTCACTGGGACGCTATCGAACTTCACCCACATCTCCCGGTTCTACAACACGAGCACCTACGAGCAGGCGACCTGGCATGGAGGAGCGTTCAATGGAACCTGGGTCCACAATGTGTTCCCCTACTCGTCGCCTTCGTTCGCCGTGGGCCAGCAAGGGGAGGTCTACCTGCTGCAGCCGATCGACAACGTGTCACGGCCCGCCTCGCGGGGGCTATCGTTTGCGACGTTCGCATTCGACACCGCCACCAACCGATTGGAGCCGTTTCCGGCCCCGCCGGTGCCCCAGCTCGCGGTGAGCGGCGCCACCTTCACTGCCCTCGATGGCGGGCAGTTCGTGGCGTTCTGGGACGGGATCCCGTACTCTCAGGAGAACCTCACGAATCCGTTCAACTTCGGCCACACGATCCTCCAGTCTTCGTACTTCCACCCTTCCACGAATTCGTGGGACCCTGTGGTCAACTGGACGACATGGGGCATTCCCCAGTCGACGCGGGTCGCTCACCAGGGCGTCTACAACAAGCTCCTGGTGCTCGTGGAGGCCACGCCGTTCGCCTCGAGCGGAAACCTGCTGGAATACAACATGTCGAGGGGGGTCCTGTTCCACAACGACTCCGTGACCGGGGCAGCGTCCATCGATTCGGTCTCTCCGAACGGCGTCTACGCGGTCCTCAAGATGCAGGACGACAGCTTCGAGGCGATCAATGTCACCTCGGGTGCCGTCTTCGCCCTACCGACCCACGCCCGGTTCGCGATCCAATCCGTTAGTTGGATCACCGGTTCCAACACCTCGGTCGCGATTCTCTACTCGTCGAACGTTTCGGATGCCATCGAGGTCTACAGCCTTACCGCCTCGACGAACCTGAGCTATGCTGCCCTCCCCGCGGGTACGGGTGAGGTGAGGGTGTTCCTCTACAACGGCCTATACTCGGTGGCGTACAACGTCGGCAGCGTCCTCTGGGTCCAGCAGATCGTAGGTCAGGCGATGTTGACCCTCGGGACGGTCCGAGAGACCAACATCACGGCCCTCCAAGTGGTCGAGTTCGGACCGAAGCTCGTCCTCCTGTCCACGACCAACGCCCACAATGCCACCCGCCCGTTGCTGAACATCTCGTTGACGGAGATCCCGATATCTACGCCCCCGGCGCCCTCCCTTTCGATCACGCACTACGCTCCGACCAACGTGACTCTGGCCTGGTCGGTGGCGAACTCGACCACGTACGGCGTGTCCGGGTACAACCTGTACGCCGGTCATACGACCTCCTCGCTCCAGCAGATCGCCCAGTACGGCGCGTCGACCTTGAGCGCCAAGATCAACGCGTCGTGGCAGGGGGCCTACTACTACGCCGTGACGGCGCTCAACTCGGTCGGGAATGGATCGTACTCGAGGGCGGTCGCCGTCTACACGGTGGCCATGGAGCAAGTCGGCGTCCCCGCCGGCACGATCTGGAAGGTGACGCTGGGGTCGGAGGTCCGTCAGGAGAAGGGGCGCCAGCTCCTATTCCTGATGGCGAACGGCACCTACAACTTTACGGTCACTCCCGTGACCGGGAGGACGACGTGGCCAGGATCCGGTAGGGTGAACGTGGTGGGCGCGCCGATGCAAGAGGCGATCACGTTCACTTTGAACGGTGTCAAGGCGTTCCCCTTGCGGTTCAACGAGACCGGCCTCCCGCTCGGTACCGTCTGGGGTGTGACCATCGCCAACCGTACTCAGTCCTCGAACAACGCGAGTGCCACGATGTGGATGTCCAATGGTACCTACACCTTCACCGTCGGGAACGTCTCGGGCTACACGTCCTCCCCGTCCACGGGTAGCCTCCACGTGACGGGATCGGGACTATCCACCGCGATCACTTTTTCGAAAAGTCACCTCTACCGACTGACTCCGAGCGGCGGGGGCCGGCCCGTACCCGACCCCGGGAGCTGGGTTCCCGCGGGAACGCCATCGACGAACCCTCGCGGCACCGTTCCGGTAGTGGTTCAAGCATGGTGCCCGCGGGGATCGCGGTGGGGAAGGAACGGTCTCGCCGTGAGCCAGGGTTGAACGGTTCACGCGGTAGCGGCACCTCCGACTGATCTCCGGCCAGCTTCCTGGACGGCCCGGGTCGAGAAACCGGTCGGTGGGGTCGAGGCGGAGGGCCGGGCGACTCCCGCCCAGCCCCCTTCGCGCTGTTCCACCCGCGGCGCTACTGGGGCCCCTTCTTGCCTCGCCGGGAAAGGACCAGGCCCGCTACGAGGGCCGCAGCGCCCAGTGCGATGATGCCGCCGATCACGAACCAGTCCCACGAGGGGAGCCCGTACAACGAGGCAGAGCCGTTCCCGCCCGTCGCGCCGCTGTCGGTGCTCGGGCTGAACGCGATGGTCCGAGCCACGTCCGCGCCGGTGACGGTCACGCTCCCGGTCGATGGGCTGGCCGTGAAGCCAGTTGAGAGGGCCACCGCATAGGTGTTCGTGCCGTTCGGCATCGTGAACCCGATCGTGTCGGTTCCGGAGGTTTGCATCACTCCGTTCAGGGTCACGGACCAGGTCGTGCCCGAAGAGAGGCCCGACTCGGTGAAGATGACACTGTAATCCCCCCGGAGGTTGGTGGCGAACGTGATCGCTGTGTTGGTGGAGGACGAGCTCACGGTGAGGCTCCCCGACGACGGGCTCGCGAAATATCCGGCGATCGCGCCGACACTGTACGAGTACACTCCGCTGCCC
>JABCYU010000034.1 GCA_013290045.1 Methanobacteriota archaeon
TGGCCGCGGTCGCGGGAGCGGGCGCGGCCGGAGCGGCCGGGGCGGCCTCCGGCGAGGAGCCGGACATCGACTCGCTGATGGCCGAGCTCGACAAGATCAGCGGCGAGATCCTCACCCGGGGCACGACGGGCAAGAAGCCCCCGAGCACCGGCGGCTCCGACGAGAAGTCGAGCTAAGGTGTCGCTCGGGCCGGGACCCGCGGAAACCCGTTAAGAACCCTTGGGGCGTCGTACGGTGGGATGACCGACCCGTCCCGCCCGACCCTCGACGAGCACCGACTGCTCGACGAGCTCGACGAAGCGGTCCGGTCGGCGCCGCGCCCCGTCAAGGAGATCCAGGTCGGGATCGCCCTTTCCATCGCCCTCGGCAAGCAGCGGCCGGCCGTCAGTTGCGGGGGATGCACCACTCCGCTCGAGTTCCACGGGATCCCGGCGACGACGAACGCCACGCTGCGCACGCCGTTCCACCTGGTCCTCGACCCCTCCGCCCCCAGCTAGTGCCTCGGGAGAGCTCGGTCACCGATGGTGTCACTCCCGATCATCGAGACCGTGGTCAACCTGATCACCACGGTGATGATGACCGTCGGGCTCCCCGCCCTGGTCCTTTTGATGATCATCGAGAGCTTCGGCATCCCGCCGCTGCCGAGCGAGATCATTCTGCCGTTCGCCGGGTTCCTCGTCGCGACGGGGAACTATTCGTTCGCGGCCGCCGTCTTGGCGGCCGTCGCCGGTGGGGTGATCGGCTCGTACTTCGCCTACGGGGTCGGGCGTTACGGGCGGCCGCTCGTCGAAGGCGAGGGCCGGCTGAAGCTCAACCCGAAGCACCTCGCCAGCATGGACCGGTGGTTCGCCCGGCGAGGGGAGAGCACGGTCATGATCGCGCGGCTACTTCCCATCGTGAGGAGCTACATCAGCTACCCCGCGGGGACCGCACGGATGGAACCGGTGCGGTTCGGCGTCTACACGGCCATCGGGGCCACCCCGTTCACGATCGCGCTCATCTATGCGGGCGTGGTCCTCGGGAAGAACTGGGGCGAGATCGTCCCCTACTTCCACGTCCTCGATTACGGGGCGGCGGTGGTCATCGTCGGGGGGCTTCTCTACGTGACGCTCCGCTGGCATGGCAAGATCTCCGGCGGGTTCCCGCCGAAGCTCATTCGGAGTAGCGCACCGCCTCCGCCGGCGGAAGTCGCGCGGCCTTGATCGACGGGCCGATGACGGCCGCGATGGTGAGCGCGTAGGCCGCCAGCACGATCACCGCCACGTTGGCGACGGGGACGGAGAACGTCAGGAATCCGCCGCTGTTCTGAGCCGCATTGTACGTCAGCAGGATCGCGAGCGAGGTCCCGATCCCGATACCCAGGAGCGCGACGTAGGAGTACTCGAGCAGGAACACCTTCAGGATCATGCGCTGGGTGAACCCCTCGGCGCGCAGCATCCCGATCTCGCCGCGTCGTTCGACGACGGCGCGTAGCGCGACGATCCCGATCGCCGCGATGCCCACGGCGAGCCCGAGGGTGACGTAGATCTCCAGCAGACTGACGATCGCCTCGGTGCTCTGGATGCTGGTCTTGAGGATCGTCGCGAAGTCGAACAGCAGCAGCCCCTCGGCGAAGAAGGCGATCTTCGCCCGCTGGGCCGCGACGGTGGGGTCGGTCCCCGCGGTGGTCCGTAGCAGGAACGCGGTCTCGTTCTCGTAGCCCAGGCCCCGCGCGGTGGTGGGGTTCACCCAGATCCCGTTGATCGTCGATTCCGACAATAGCCCGATCACGGTGAGGTTCGAGATGGCGTGGGTGTCGGTGTTCGACAGGGCGACCTTCGTCCCGACGGTGAGCGTCGGATGGTGGCCCCCGAAGTTCGCGAACCCCCCCGACGCGTACGCCCCGTCGACGACGGCATACTCCGGGTGGCCCTGGAGCTCGGACCAAACTTCGGAGGTCGTCCAGCCGTTCAGGGTCGAGGAGAAGTTGTAGGCGTTGGTGTCGTAGAAGTTCTGCGATGTCGGGACGCCCGTCGGAGCGGAGAGGACGTTGTCCTGGTAGCCCGAGGGGGCTCCCGGAAACTGCACCTCCCCCGAACCGAAGAGGAGCGGCACCACGTCGGCGAACAACGGTGCGAGCGTCGAGTTGTTCGCGACCAATCCGGGAAGCTCGGGGATCGGGCTCTGGGAGACGCCGAAGAACGTGTAGCCGCCCGACTGCGACTCCACGAGCTGGTCGACGTTCGCCTGGATGGAGGAACCGAACGACGCCACCCCGACGATCGTGAACACCACCATCGAGAAGATCGCGAGGTTGATCGCAGTCCGGAACGGACGACGGCTGGGATAGGAGAGGCCGATGCGGGCGACCGAGACCCCCGCCGGGCGGGAGCCGAGCGACCTCGTGACCCCCGCGACGACGAGGTCGGCGTTGAAGATGTAGACCAGGATCGCCCCGAGCACCATCCAGACGCCCTCGACGAAGAAGGCGAAGATCATCCCGCCGTGCCCCGAGCCCAGCAGGAGATGGTGGAGGGCGGGGACCCCGGTCCAGATCAGGAGGGCGAGACCGGCGGCCGTGAAGACGATGCGGTTGGCGACGAATCGGGCGCCCACCAGCGCGACGCCGAGGATCAGCAGCCCTCCGGCAACGAGGGGCTCCGAGAGGTCCGTCGTGCCCGCGTACGTTCTCCAATAGAGGAGCGCTCCGACCGCGGCGAGCCCGGCGCCCAGGGCGGCGAGGAACGTGTAGACGCGGAGCTGCGGCGGAGGCTCGGGTACGTTTCGGATCGCGCGGACGATGTTGAGCCGGCTCGCCCGCCCGCTCGCGATCGCCACGGTCGCGAGCGTGAGCAGGAAGCCGACGACGTAGGCGACGACGAGGCTCGCCGACGTGACCGTGAACGAGTCGAGGATCGCCGCGCCGCTCACCTGAGAGGTGGCGAAGAAGATCGAGAAGGCGTAGACGAGGCCGTAGCCGACCCCGACCCCCAGCACGGTGCCGGCGAGAGCGCTCCCGGCGGAGTAGAGGAACCCTTCGAAGTAGAAGATCAGGACGAGTTCCCGGCGCTTGAGGCCGATGGCCCGCAGCATCCCCATCTCGCCCTTGCGCTCCTCGGCGAGCATCACGAAGATCCCGACGATCAGCATGCCTCCGGCGACGATGGAGAACAGCCCGAGGACGAGGAACAGCGTCGACAGGCTGCTGCCGGCGCTTTCCGCCGTCGCGAGGTTGTCTTGGAGCCACTGGTGGACCGAGAGCCCGGACGGAGCCCCGATCGCCTTCAGGGAGTCGTTCAACGTGGCGCTCACGGGCCCCGTGAGCTGCGAGGTCTCGGCGAGCGCTCCCGCGTTGGTGACGGCGAGGAAGTTCACCTGCCCGGAGAGGTTCTCGATCTGCTGGGCGACGGCGAGGTCGACGAACGCGTTCCCGCCGAACAGGAAACCGCCCCGGGTGTCGTCCTGTACGATGGCCGCGACGATCGCCGGGGCGCTCGACGCTCCGAACAGGAGGACCGGGTCCCCGACGTGGGCACCCAGGTCGCTCGCGGCCTGATCGTCGAGGTACAGTTGGGCCGGGCCTGGGCCCGCCAGATGGGTGCCGTCGTCGGCGACGAACGGCCCCAACTGTCGGCTCTGGTTGGCATTGACCCCGATCAGGTTCAGGCCGGACTGTGGGAGGCCCGTGCTTCGGTCGAACGCCGCCACTGTGCCGACGATCTCCGGGGCGATGCCGGCGATCTGGGGGTCGCCGGAGCTCCGGGCGGCGAGCGCGGTGTAGATCGAGTAGTTGAACCCGAGATAGCCGCGGTTGAGCGACTGGTCGTAGATCGCCTCGGTCGTGTAACCGATGGACTGGTAGGTGAAATGGACGTTCACGGAGTTGACCGTGTCCCCGATCACCAGGCTCGAGGCCACGATCGTCGTGCCGACGAGCAGCCCGAGAATGAGTAGGACGGTCCGCCAACGGCCGCGCTTGACGTTCCGGTAGGCGATGCGGAACGACAGGCGGTGGAGGAGCGCCAGGAGCGCGGTGATCGCCCCGGCCCCACCGACGACGAGGATCAGGGCAACGACGAAGGCGTCGGCCATCGATGCCGCCCCATCCTACGAATCGAACTTGCCGTCCCGCATCCGCAGCGTGCGGTCGCAGCTCAGCGCGACCTCGGGATCGTGGGTCACGACGACGATGGACTGGCGGTACTGGCGGTTCAGCGACCGGAGCAGCTCGGTGACCTGCTGGGAGCCGGCGGCGTCGAGGTTCCCCGTCGGCTCATCGGCCCAGACGATCGCCGGGCGGGTCACCAGCGCTCGGGCGAGCGAGACCCGCTGCTGTTGGCCACCGGAGAGCTCGGACGGTCGATGATGGAGCCGGTCACCGAGCTCCATCTCCTGCAGGATCTGAGTCGCCCGCGCCCGGGCCTCCTTCGCCGCGACGCCGCTGATGAGGAGCGGCATCTCGACGTTCTCGACGGCGTCGAGGACGGGGAGGAGATTGTACGATTGGAAGACGAACCCCGTTCGCATCGCCCGGTAGTTGCTTTTCTTCCCGTCGGACATCCGGTGGATGTCGACCCCTTCGAGGGTCACGACCCCCTTGGTGATGTCGTCGAGCCCGGAGAAGCAGTTCAGGAGGGTCGTCTTTCCGCATCCGGAGGGACCCATGATGGCGACCATCTCACCGCGCCGGATGTCGACACTGATCCCTTTCAGGGCGGCCACCTGGGCCTCCCCGCTGCCGTAGACCTTCCAGACGTCCTGGGCGTGGACGACGACCTCGTCGGCCATGATTTCGGCCCGTGCGAGCCGGGCACCGAATATACCGCTAGCGGAAGTGCCCGACCTTCCGCCCGGTTTCGGGCCCCGGGGCGTACTCCGGGCGGACCACAGCGCCGTCCCGGCGGCCCACGAACTCCCCGTCGTGGACGAGCGGCTGGCCGTCGCGCAAGTGCTTCTGCGGGAAGATCGCCTCCCAGCCCTCGAAGGCGCTCCAGTGGCACGGGGCGTGGAGCCGCTCCGCGGAGAGCCGATGGCGCGCCCGGAAGTCGATCACCAGCAGGTTCGCGCGGTGGCCGGGAGCGATCCGCCCCACGGGAAGCCCGAGCCAGCGGGCCGGACGGTCGCAGGCGGCGGCGACGAGGACTGGGAGCGGGATCTCCCCCGAGCGCGCGCGGGCGAGAAGGAGGGGGAGCATCGTCTCGACGCCGGGCATGCCGCTCGGGGCCATCGGGAACGGTTTCTCCTTCGCCCCGAGCGAATGGGGAGCGTGGTCGCTGGCCAGGCAGGGAATCCTTCCGTCGGCGAACTGCTTCCAGAGGGCGACGCGTTCGGCCTCGTTCCGAAGGGGGGGGTTGACCTTCCCGAACGCACCGGTCGTCTTCCTCGTCGACAGCAGCAGGTGATGGGGCGTGGCCTCGAACGAGTGTCCCTCGAGCCTCAGCCGATCCGCCAATGCGCCGTGGGTCACGTGGGCGATGTGGAGTCGGAGCGACGGAGGGGCCGGGAGCAACGCCGCCACCCCCGCGAGCTCCGCGGCCACGGGGCGGTGACCATCCCAGTGGGCGGTATCGGCGATGATCGGCAAGGAGCGGAACTCCCGTGGATCCTCGGCGTGGACGGTCAGGGGGAGCCCGGTCCCGGCGACGGCCTCGAGGGCGGCCCGGATTTCCGGAGCCGCCATCGGGAGATCCACCCCTGTCGTCGGGGCGAGGTAGAGTTTGAACGCTCCGGCGACCCGCGACAGCGGTTCGGCCGAGGCCGCGTCGCGCAGGCTGGCGTAGACCACCAGGTCAACGGCGATCCTCCGATGCGCCCGACGGACCTTCTCCTCGACGCCTTCGACCGAGTCGACGGGAGGTTCGTTGTTCGGCATGTCCCCCACGGTTCCGACGCCCCCGAACGCCGCCTGGAGCGTCCCCGTCGCCAGATCCTCGGAGGAATCCGGGCCGCCGGGCTCCCGAAAGTGCACGTGGAGGTCGGTGGCCGCCGGGAGGATGACTCGGTCCCCGAAATCGGCCCGTCGATCCCCGACGAGCGACTTGGCGACGCGGACGATCCGACCATCCTCGTCGACGCCGATCTCGGCCGGTTCGAGCTCGCCACGTCGGAGGATCCTCCCGGCGATCACCAGGGAGATCGAGCCACCGGCCCCCGGATTCCCTCGGTCCGCGGCGTCCCCCGCGGGGCGGGCCGGCATCCGGGCCGCGACGGCTCGTCCGCATAAGAGCGGGACTCCCGGGAAGCCGGTAGCTCGCGTCTCCCGCAGTGTTTTTCTGTCCCCGCGACACGGTGCTACCGTGGGGGGCGACGGGCGGAATCCGCGCTGGAGCTACGCGCGGGCCGGCGTCGACCGCGCCAAGGTCTCCGAGGGTCTGAAGGCCCTCCTCCGGGAGGTCCGATACCGGCCGCCGCCGGCCAGCGGCCGGCCGATCGATGCTCCCGGGCACTACGCCGGGATGGTCCGCATCGGCCGGGAGACGATCGCGATGACCACGGATACCGTCGGGACGAAGGTCCTCCTCGCCGCCGAGCTCCACCGTTGGGAGGGGGTCGGCGAGGACGCGGTCCAGGTCAACGTCAACGATCTCGCCGCCGTCGGGGCCCGCCCAGCCGCGTTCGTCGACACGATCCTCTGCTCCCGCCCCGACCCCGAGGTGTTCCGGTCGATCGGCCGGGGGATCGAGCGAGGTCTGCGAGCGTCCCGATGCGCCCTCATCGGAGGGGAGACGGCCGTCGTACCCGACATCGTGAACGAGACGGACCTCGGAGGGACCGCCATCGGCTTCTTCCCGCCCAAGCGGGCGCCGGTGACCGGCGAGCGCATCCGGTGGGGCGACGTGGTGATCGGGATCCCCTCGACCGGGTTCCACGCCAACGGCTACACCCTCATCCGGCGGATCCTGGAGGAGAACCGTGTCGACCTCAGTCGGCCCCGCGAGGGCGCGACGGTCTCCCTAGGAGAGGAGCTGCTCCGACCTGGGCGCATCTACGTCCCGATCTCCGAGGCGGTGGCCGGCCTGCCCGAGGTCCACGGGTTCGCCCACATCACCGGGGGCGGCGTGCGCAACCTCTCCAGGCTCAACCCGCGAGCGCGCTTCGTGCTCGATGGTTGGCCCTCCCCCGACGGCCTGTTCCAGTGGATCCAGGAGCTCGGCGGGCTTCGGGCCGAGGAACTGTTCGAGACGTTCAACACCGGCATCGGGTTCGCGGTGATCGCCCGACCCGTGCGGCTGTCGGCGCTCCTGCGCCGCCTGGCCCGGGCCGGTGCGGCGGACGCCCGGGTCGTCGGGCACGTCGAGCGGGGCGGGGGCGTCGAGCTGCCCAATCTCGGAGTCCGATACGAAGGATACTCGTAGTGGGCCACCCCGCGGGTCCACCGCAGCGAATCGTTAAACCGCGAATCGAGGTCGGCGGCCGATGAACCGGCGGCCGACCGCTCCGCAGATCGCCGCGGTCCTGGCCGTCGTCGCCGCCTTCCTTTGGGCCACCTACTACTTCTTCGTCCTCGGCGTGACCCCCGCCGTCGCCCCGGACGCGCTCGTATTCTACCCGTTCCTGGTGGGCGGGCTGGCGTACCTCGGTCTCGCCGTTTCCCAGGGCCATACCCGAGATTTCGCCCGCCTGTTCGTCCAGCCGCTCGCGTACTTGCGGATCGCCCTGATGACGTCGATGCAGCTGCTCGTGCTCGCGGCGACGTACCTGCTGGGCGCGGTCGACACCTCGTTGCTGGCGCTGCTGGGGGACGTCGTGCTCACCCCGATCCTCCTCATGGGGCTCCTGGCGGAGGGTCGGGAGCGGGCCCGGTCGGTCGCGTTCCTCCTCGGTCTTATCCTCAGCACCGCTGGCGCGTCGCTGACGATCGCCGGAGGGGGCGGTGCCCAGCCGGTCCGGGGGCTCGGATGGGCGGTCGCGATCCTGGTGCCGGTCGTGGTCGCGGCGTACTTCATCGCCGCCGCCCGGGAGAGCCGACGCACCCCGACGGCCGCGGTGGTGGCCCACTCGATCCTCGGGGCGGCGGTCGCCACCCTCGTGCTCTCGCCGCTCACTCCCGGAGGGATTCCGGGGCTCGGGGTCTCGAGCCTGTTCGACATCGGGGTCGTGGTGGCGCTCGGCCTCACCAGCTTCTTCCTAGCGCCGTGGTTGTACTTCCGGGCGATCCAGACCGCCGGTATGCTGCTGCCGGCCGTCCTGATGGCGACCATCCCGGTCTTCACCCTGCTGCTGTCGGCGTTGGTGTTCTCGAGCGTCCCCGCGGCCCTCGGGATCGTGGGGATCCCGATCGCGGTGGTCGGGGCCGTCCTCGCGCTCCGGGGAGAGCACGCGCCGTACATAGCGTCCTACGGGTCTCAGCCCGCCGCCGGGCGCTGAGCCGCCGGTTCAGTCGAACTCCGTCAGCGATCGAGTCGTCCGCCGACGCTTCGCAGGGGTCCCGAGGGAGGTCACCGGCGTGTCGAGCGTGGCGGCCGGCGCCCCGCGCCCTGCCCCGGGGCCGGCATCCTCCGCGCCGGCGAGCCGCTGCTGGTGGCTCCCGCGCAACAGCGCGGCGGCGTCCCAATCGAACACCTCCGTGACCCGGGCGAGCGTCTGGGCGACCCGATCGGCGTAGTAGACGTAGTCCGGGGTCCGCGTGAACGGTCGTCCCTCGATCCACGGCTCGACCTCCTGGGGGGTCTTCTTCGCGTCGGTGACGATCCAGGCGACCTTCATTCCCGGGATCACGTCGTACCCCTCCTCCTTGAGCTGCCGGAACACCCGGAGGAACGGGAGAGCGTCGCGCGTCGCCTCGTTGTACTCTTCCTCGGCCCGAACCGACCGGGCGATCACGAGCTTCTCGGGGGGCACCTGCCCCGAGCGGCATTGCTGGACGAGCTCGCGTGATCGGCTCACGGCCTGGTCGGTATCGCCCTTGAGGACCAGGTCGAACACCTCCAGGAGCGCCTCCGACTGGTAGTCGAAGGCGTCGGTCCGACGGGTCTCGTAGCCTCGGATGACGAGCTCCTCCTTCGGCCAGACGGTGCGGCCGACGTAGCGCTTCTTCGCGCCGTGGGAGAACAGCGAGGCGTAGACCGACTGGAACTCGAAGGTGACGCCGGCGGCGGTGAAGCGGCGCGAGACCTCCTCGCCGAACTCTCGGGCTCCCTCCAGCGTCTCGACCGGCGAGCGGACGAACACACTGTCAGTGTCGGAATAGACCACCTCGAACCCGTCGGTCTCGAGGGTGCGGATGATCGACGTGATCGAATCCCGCGCGAAGGAGGTGATCGCCGATCCGATCTCCTTGTCCGTGAACCGGTAGAAGCTCGAGGCGAGCACGCCGTAGAACGAGTTCATCAGGATCTTCACCGCGTTCTGAAGCCCGTCGTAGTACTGCGCCCGCTCCGGCGTCTCGGCCGAGCGGCCGAGGGCGCGGAACCGGTCCCGGTCGGCGAGCAGCTCCCGGAGGATCTGGGGGATGATCCCCGGACGGACCTCGGGAGCGAGGAAGCGGGCGCCCGACGGGCTCACCGTCGTACCCTCGGGGGAAAGGGTGGTGAAGCAGATGTTCTTCGAGATGATGATGTTCGGGTACATCGATTTGAAATCGAGCACCGCGACCCAGCGGTAGATCCCGGCCTTGATCGTGTGGACGTAGCCGCCTTCGATCGGGTTCTCCCGGGAGGTCCGGTGGCTCGGGGGGACGCCGATCCCCTGCCGGTCGGCGCGGGGGATCAGCATCGCGTCGATGAAGAGCGAGGTCCGCCCGTTGAGACCCTCTTCCAGGGGAAGGTGCGCCACCGTCGCCAGGTCGGCGGCCTTGTCGATCGTCCTCAGCCGCTGCAGGATCCGAAGGGCGAGATCGGCGTCGTGCTCGCAGTATTCCATCACGCGGACCCGGTCCTTCGCCCACTCCGCGGCGATGTTGCGCCGGTCCACGTCGAGCTTCTTGTCGCCGAGCAGGGTCCGGGCGACGAACTGCAACGACTCCTGCTTCGGGCGCAGCTCCTTGCGCACCGACCACCAGGCGTCCGCCACGACCCGGCCGCTGATCCTCCAGAGCCGTTCGCCCGCGTCCCGGGGGGCGCTCCGGTCCCGCCCGTACTTCTGATCGCCGAGCCCGAGCGCGGAGGTCCGCTCGAGGAGGAGCGGAATGTCGTACCCGCCGATGTTGTATCCGGTGATGATGTCCGGGTCGGTCCGCTCGATGATCTTCGCGAACTCGGTGAGGATCTCCCGCTCCTCGGGCTGTCCGAGGCGGAACGTCTCGATGACCGTTCCACCGCGCTCGACCACGCCACAGATCGTGAAGATCGTCCGCTCGCGGATCGCGTTCTCGATGTCGAACGCCAACGTGGTCAGCTGGGGTCGGAACGGGTCCGTGGGCCGGATATCATGACCCTCCGAGGTGACGATCCTCACGACGTGGGAGACCGTGTAGAGCTGGGCGACCTCCGCCGGTTCCGGCTCGGTCTCGAACTGGACGGTCAGGCCCAGCCCCTTGTCGTACAGGAACCGGTGGATGAACGGGATGTCGCAGGCGAGCACCGAGGGTATCCCATCCGGCTTCCGGTACTTCTCACGGAACTCGGGGACCTTCCAGGGGGAGTGGATCGTGACCCGAACCGCGGCGCGTTCGGAGCCCGCGACCCAGACCTTGGTCGGGCGAACGTCCGTGACCTCGGGCTCGGAACGGAGCCGGTCGAGCGTCTCCGGCGTCGGTTCGGTGAGCATGAAGTAGGGCCGGAACCCGTAGTACCGCGCGACCATCGGGTCCCCCGCGCGGGTCCGGCCGAACAGCTCGACGACGACGTCCTCGCCGACCGTCCGGTAGTTCCCCCCTAGGACGAAGAGGTCGACGGTCTCCATGGGACGGCGAGCAGCACCCTCGATTAAGGGTTGGCCCGGCCCGACCCTCGACTCCCGAGCCGCCCCGGCGGCCTCCCTCCGGCGGGGCCCGCCGTGGGAGGCGGTCCCCGTTGACCATGCGTTCAAGCCGCGAGTCTCGCACATCCAGAGGGCTGGGAGCTGCGCGCACCGCGTACGCGAATAGGTTTGGGATTCCGCCATGGGCGGCAGGCGGTCGGCCGCTCAGCGAAACCCGCTGAAGGAATCCTCTGTCTCGCTCGGGGACCCAGCCCCGGGGCGTTGTCTTCTGCGGCGCTCCCATCCCATTCGCTCCCCGCTAGACCCCCGTTCGCGAGACCATCGGTTCGTCGCGAACGGGGGCCGGGTGTATCGGTTCCTAGAACGGAGGTGCGGGACCCTTGGAACCCCCGGGCACCGCGACGGGATCGGCGGAGCCGAGTTCCACTCCGTGAAACTTCGAGCTTCGGCCCGAGGCTAGACAATCCGGAGATAGTTCAACTTCCAGCCGTTCCCGCCGGTGGCCATGTTGACATCGCAGATGGCCGTTCCGGCAAGGTACCCGTTCTCGCCCACGTAGGACTGGGCGTAGACGTCCACGATGACCACGTAACGGTGACTCGCGTTCAACGACTGGTACCCCGAGGCGTTGAGTAGCCACCCGAAACTCGTGTTCCCGTGGAATGGTCCCCCGGTGTACGTCCGGCCGTAGGTGAACGAGTAACTGCAGGCCCCGGAGTAGCAGTTGATCGAGCTCTGGTTGTTCGAGTCGTTGTAGAGCCCGCTCCAGTAATTCTGCGAACCGACGCTGCTACCGTTGGTGAGGTCGCGGAGGTAGCCATAGGCGTAGAGGAAGAGGTACGTGCTCGAACTGCAGTAGGAATTGGTCGATGGGGGGACCGGCGTCGGACATTTCGAGGAGGAGAGGCTCTGGCTCGTCGAGATCGTAATCGTCCAATTGAGCGTGATCCGGTGGGCGCCGTTCTTCGCCACGTGGATGGGGATCGACGCGACGAACTGTTCGTTCGCGTTCGCGTAACTGACGGTACCGCCGCTGGCGACCGGATGGGTGCAAGCGGTCGCTTTAGTGGCATACGCGAATCCGCCGATCCCGGTGGCGTTGGACCAGAACGGTTTCTTCACGAGCTTCGCGGTGCCTGAGCACCCCCCCCAGCTGTCGGAATAGTAGCCGAACCAGGTCGAGCCCCGATACGGGGCGGCGTGGATCGACCCTGCGGGAGAGGGTAGGCCAACCGCTCCGGGGAGAAGCACCAACGACGCGGCAGACGTCACGGCCAGCAGGAGGGTGGGCCAGGCCGCGATCGCCCGACGCCCCAAGCCTCCTCGGGATAATCCAGTTCGAAAGTTCCCCTGTTCTCGCATCAGCGCACCACCCCTCTCAACTGATCTGGACAAAGTTCAGTTGCCACGAGTTCGAGAGCGTCCCGAAGTTTACCAAGGCCGTCGCGTGAGCCGACGGGTATCCTGTGGGATTCCCGGAGACGTCGGCGGAGCAGTCACCGTAGAAGCTGAGGGCGATGATGTAACGGTGATGGGAGTTCAACGACTGCCGACCGACAGCGGGGAATAGCCACTGGAAGTTGATGGTGGAGGTGAATACGGCGGGGGACCCGCTCGTCGAGTTGGAGTAGTAGCAGGTCGAATAGCAGCTGGTGGAGTTAGTCTCGCTGCTCAGGTTGTAAAATCCGCTCCAGTAGTTGGATGGGTACACCGCGCTCCCATTGGTCAGATCCTGGAGGTAGGCGTACCCGTTGACGCTGAAGAAGGCGGAGGCCGAACAGTACGACGCACTGTAGGAGCCGGTGATCGGGGGGAGCGGGCATGTGCCGCTGACGGCCAGTGCTTCGGCAGCGGCGATGCGAAGAGTCCAGTTGACCGTCACGTTGTGCGGCCCGGTCGTTACCCCGCGCAGAGGTACATTCAGGCCGAATTGTGCCTGAGAATACTCGTTGCTGTACTGGCCAAGCGGGGGGACCTTCGAGCAGCTCCACGCCTTGGTCGAAACCGCCAAAGAGACCACGCCTGACCCGGAGTTCCAGACCGGTGCGCGCAGCGTCTTGGCAAACCCGCATGTGGCTCCGGCGAGGTACACCGAGGGGGTGAACTGGGTGTGACCATACGGGGCGACCATCGTCACGGAGGGGACGACTCCGGCCCCACCCGGGGAGGCGACGAGGAGCGCGGCCAGCGCCATTGCGGCGAACGAGTTCGCGATCAGCGTCCGGACTCGCCTCGGTCGACGACCGCACCAACCGAAAGCTCCCAAGGTCCCCCGTCGAGCCCTATGCCGGCCGTGAGGCGCCGACGGCGCTTGGAATCGGTTTCCGCTATTTCAATCTCGTGCCGTCGGGGGTACTATCGTACCTACGGAGAGATTGCCGAACGTCGTGTCGGCCCGGGCGCTCCGCTGGGCTCGGCCTCGACCGGAGGCCGCCCACCGATTCCGCGGGGGGGACCGCGGGAGACTCGCGACCGTCGGTCCACGACGCCTGATCCGCTCTTCGCGGTCACTTCATGCCCGGGAGGGTCGGGGTTGAGGCGAGGACAGAACCCGATCCCCCGTGGCAGTCCCTGGAGGCCGCCGTCGCGGCTGAGAATCCTTCCGAATCTGTGGCTCATCGCGAAGAGACGGTGGCTGAGGGGAGGCCATAGGTCCCGGGCCAGCCGGGGACTTGGATGGTCAGAACGAGGGTCAGGTTCGACTCGGGCGGGATGAGCGCGGGGCACGGTGGGGAACTGCGTTCTAGACCGTATGGCGCGTCAATCGTGACGGATTGGATCGTGTGAGCGCTCCGGGTGTCGGCGTTATGGAGCTCAACGCTCGTGTCGTAGCTCGAACGCAACGGAACCTGAACGCTGGTACAGTACTGGGGGGTGATGTTGTTCGCCAGAAACAGATAGCCCTGGATGGTCCCGGTGTAGACGAACCTCAGAACGTTCAGATTCCCGCCGCAGAACTCCGTGACCTGAGCCACGGGGGGACCGCTGGCGAACGGAAGAAGGCCGAAGTACCAGGGTGGGACCAGCAAGATGACCACCACCGCCGCCAACGTCGCGACCCACAGCGCCCGACGGCGTCGTCGGCCCGAAACGGGGCGCAACGGGGTAAGCCCTGGGATCTGGGGCTCGCGTGGATCGACCATGGTGACTCTCGGCCGTCGCCGATCCCCGCACGGCGCCAAGGAGGATGAATCCGCGCGCCCTCTCGCGGGTGCCGCGCCGCAGTCAATAGAACCCGGGGGAAGATACTATCGTGACGCCCGGGCTATCGGGGCCCGGATGGCGCGGGGCAGGGGCGATCCCGCGGTGGCTCCGCCCCACCGGCTGGCCGTTCTCCCGCTGGTGAATATCAGTGCGGGGTCTCGCGACGAGTACTTCGCGGACGGTCTCACGGAGGAGCTGATCTCCACGCTATCGCGGATCGCCGGCCTGAGCGTGATCGCCCGGACCTCCGCGATGCACTACAAGGGGACCGACAGGACGATCGCCCAGGTGGCGGCCGACCTCGGGGTCCGGACCGTGCTCGAGGGGAGCGTCCGGAAGTCGGGGCGAAAGTTGCGGATCTCGGTCCGAATGATCGACGCGGCGTCCGAGGACGAGCTGTGGTCCGAGGTGTTCGACCGCGACCTCGACGATGTGTTCGCCCTCCAGCGGGAGATCGCGCAGCGGGTCGGCCGGGCGCTGAAGCTCCGTCTCGCTCGTCGGAGGGTTCCCGTCCTCCGGGAGAGTCGGACTCCGGGGGGAACGCGCACGATCTCTACCTTCAGGGAAGGTACCAGTGGAACCTGCGCACGGAACCGGGCTTGCGGCGGTCGATCGAGCTGTTCGGACAGGCGATCGAGCAGGACCGGACCTTCGCTCTCGCGCATTGTGGTCTGGCGGATGCCTGGGCGCAGATCGGCTGGCTCGAGTTCTCCGCGCCCACGGAGGCGTTCCCCCAGGCCCGCGAGGCCGCGGAGAAGGCCCTGGCGCTCGACGACCATCTGGCAGAGGCCCACGCCTCCATCGGCTTCGTCGATTTCCTGTACGAACACAATTGGGAGCGCGCGGAAAAAGAGCTCCGTCGGGCCGTAGAGCTCAACCCCGGTTATCCGGTCGGTCACCAGTTCTACGCGGACTACCTGAAGGCGATGGGTCGCCTCGACGAGGCGATCGTCGAGATGCGGCTCGCCCTCAAGCTCGACCCGGTCTCGATGGCCGTGAACACCGGCCTGGGCCACGTGCTCTACCTCAGCCGCGACTACGATGCCGCGATCGAGCAGTACCGCAGAGCGCTCGAGATCGACCCCGGATTCGGCCCGGCTCACCTGTGGTTCGGCCGGCCGTACCTCCAGAAGCGGATGTACGCCGAAGCGATCGCGGAGATCCAGCTGGCGGTCGACGCCTCGGGAGGCAGCACGATCTCCCTCGCGGTCCTCGCCCACGCCTATGCGTCCGCCGGGAGGGGCGAGGAGGCCCGGAAGATCCTCGGCGAGCTGCTGGATCGTTCGCGGAGCCGGTACCTTCCGTCCTACTGGATCGCCCTCGTGTTCGCGGGGCTCGGAGACGCCGATCGAGCGGTGGAGTGGCTCGAGCGGGCGTACGAGGAACGCTCCGGATGGCTCGTGTGGATCAAGGTCGAGCCGCGCTTCGACGGATTACGGGCGGACCCGAGGTTCTCGTCCCTGCTCCGGCGGCTCCGGCTGGAGGCGGACCCGGCGACCCCGCCTCGCGACCTCGCCGCCCGTCGACTCGCGGCGATCATGTTCACGGACGTGGTCGGCTTCACGAAGCTCGCCCAGCGGGACGAGGCGGGAGCGCTCCGCCTCCTGGAGGAGCACCGGGCGCTCGTCCGACGGATTCTCGCCGCCCACGGGGGACGAGAGGTCAAGACGATGGGCGACGGATTCATGTTGGAATTCGCGAGTGCGCTCGAGTCGGTCCGCTGCGCCGTGGAGATCCAGCGAGCCACGGCGGATCAGAACTCCGGTCGCCCGGCCCGGGAGCGGATCCACCTGCGGGTCGGCATCCACGTGGGGGATGTGGTCCGGGAGGGGAACGACCTCGTCGGAGACGGGGTGAACGTCGCCTCGCGGATCGAGCCGCTCGCCTCGGGCGGCGGCATTTGCCTGACATCGACCGTCTGGGACCAGGTTCGCAACAAGGCCGATGTGAAGGTCGCGCGCCTCCGCTCGGTCTCGTTGAAGAACGTCTCCACCCCGGTCGAGGTGTATCGGGTGGTATGAGTCGGACCAGTCGGCGACCCGAACCCGCTCCGAATCGGAGGCGCGGATGAAGGCGACCGAAGGATTCGTTCCGGTGGACGGGCACCGCTTGTTCTTCCGGACGTTCGGCGCCGACTCCGACCCCACGATCGTCGGGCTCCACGGGGGACCGGGGGCGACCCACGACTATCTCCTCCCCCTCGCCGACCTGGCCGCCGACGGGTTCCGGGTCGTACTGTTCGACCAGTTGGGGTGCGGCCGGTCCGAGCTGCCCGACGACCTCTCCCTGCTCACGCTCGAGCACAACGTGCTCGAGGTGGAAGGGATCCGCACCGGCCTCGGTCTCGGACGCATCCACCTGATCGGCTCGAGCTACGGGGGGCTGCTCGCGATCGCCTACGCGTTGCGCTGGCCCGGACATCTACGCTCCCTAGTGACCGTCGGCGGGCTCGCGAGCGTCCCCCTGACCGCCCGGGAGATGGCCCGGCTGAAACTGACCCTTCCGGAGTCGACCCGGGCCGTGATGGAACGGCATGAGGCGGCGGGGTCGTTGACGGATCCCGCCTACCGCCAGGCGGTCGACGAGTTCTACCGGAACTTTCTCTGCCGGCTCCCCGTCTGGCCTCCGGAGCTGCTCCATAGCCTCGAGATGCTCGACCGACGGCCCGTCTACGCCCGGATGAACGGGCCCAATGAGTTCACGATCACGGGGACGATCCGGGACGTCGACCTCACATCCCGCCTCCCCGAGATCCATCTCCCGACGCTCGTCCTCGGAGGTCGATACGACGAGGTCACGCCTGAGGTCGCTCGGGCGATCGAGTCCGGGATCCCGGGGGCACGCCGCGTCGAGTTCGCGCACAGCTCCCATCTCCCGTTCTGGGAGGAGCGGGCGGAGTTCCACCGGATCGTCGCCGAGTTCCTCCGTTCGGTCGATGCGGCGGCCGTTCCATGAGTTCGGAACGGTCGGGACCGGCCGCGGTCCGATGGGCGATCTGTGGTCTCAGGATTCGAGCCGGGCCCGCAGTGCCTGGAGGTCGCCCTCCCACCGGGGTCGAAGGGTCGGGCGGTGGAGAACGGCTGCCGGGTGAAGGAGAGGGAAATAGTGTCGTCCGCCGACCACGAAAGCCGTCCCCGCGGCGTCGGTGATCCGGGCCGCCCCGGGGAGTAGGGCGGCCAGCGCATGCGCCCCGAGCGGAACGATCCAGGTCGGCCGGAGGAGTTCGAGCTGCCGGTCGAGGTACGGTCGGCACGTCCGCGCCGCCAACCGATCGAATCGATTCTGCGGCGGCCGACATTTGATGAGGTTGAGCACCCCAAAGTCGCTCGCCGTGAGACCGACCTCGGCAATCGCGCGGTCCAGACGTCGTCCCGCCCGGCCGACGAACGGGATACCCTCCCGATCCTCGTCGGCGCCCGGGGCTTCCCCCACGAACAGGACCCGGGGTCTTGGAACCCCCCGGTAGACGACGACCCGGGTCCGGGTCTCGTGGAGCGCGCACCGCGTGCACCGGCCGATCTCGTCGACCAGCGCGTCCCAGGCCGCGGGAAACGGGTCGAGGGGCCGGGCGGCCATCGTCCCGACCCCGAGTTCACCCGTCGTTCGGGGGGAGGTCATCTTCGCACCGTACCGCTGCGCCCAGTCCGTTTGGGGCCCGGGAGCGAGCGAATCCGGCCGCTCCCGGCCCTCGTCCTGACGTGCGACGCGTAACCTCGCGCGAGGGGTTAAATAGAGCGGCTCGGTGGCTCGAGACCCTCGAGAGGAATCGATGGCCCCGCCCTCTGGTCTCAATACGGCCGGCAAGCTGCAGGCGCTCCGCCAGCGGCGACGCTGGTCGGACCGGTACTACAAGCGGCGGACCCTCCACCTCAAGGAACGCTCCGACCCGCTCGAGGGGGCTCCCCAGGGTCGCGGCATCGTGATCGAGAAGGTCGGCGTCGAGGCGAAGCAACCGAACTCGGCGATCCGCAAGTGCATCAAGGTCCAGCTGATCAAGAACGGCCGCCAGATCACCGCCTTCGCCGTCGGGGACGGGGCGATCAACTTCATCGATGAGCACGACGAGGTCCTCGTCGAGGGGATCGGGGGCCGGATGGGGCGGTCCTACGGCGACATCCCCGGCGTGCGATACAAAGTGATCCAGGTCAACGGGACGTCGCTCGACGAGCTCGTCCGCGGACGCAAGGAGAAGCCCCAGCGATGAGCGGACCCCCGAACCCCCTGCGGCCACCGCCCGAGACGATCGACGAGGTCACGGGCCCGATCGTCCAGCGTCCGGCGCCGCCGCCGCCGCCTCCGTTCCCGCTCCCGCCCCTGTTCGGGAAGTACTCCTTCGAGGGGATCGAGGTCCACGACACGGGCCTCCAGCCGTACCTCTACCTGCACCCGATCTACGCGCCGCACTCCGAGGGGAAGCTCTCCGGGCGGCCGTTCATGAAGACCCATATGCACCTCGTCGAGCGGCTCGCCAACCACCTGATGAAGGGCGGAAAGTTCACGGGGAAAAAGTCGAAGGCGCTCGCGACGGTTCGCAAGGCGTTCGACGAGGTCCACAAGACCACGCAGAAGAACCCATTGCAGATGCTGGTGGACGCCGTCGAGAACGCGGCCCCGCGCGAGGAGGTCACCCGATTGCAGTTCGGCGGGATCTCCGTTCCCCGGGCTGTCGACGCGTCCCCCGCGCGCCGGGTCAGCGTGGCGATCCGCAATCTCGCCGACGGGGCGATCACGGCGTCCCGCAAGAACACCCGTCCGATCCACTCGTGCCTCGCCAACGAGATCGTCCTGGCCGCCAAGGGGGACCTCACGAGCTACGCCGTCGGCCGCAAGGAAGAGGTCGAGCGGGTCGCCCAGTCGGCGCGTTAGTCAGGGGAGTCGAGTCAGATGACGCACATTCGAGCCGAGCTGGCGAAAGCCATCCCGGACATGATGAAGAACCTCGACCGGATCCGGAACATCGGCATCGTCGCCCACATCCACCACGGGAAGACGACGCTCTCGGACAACCTGCTGGCGGCCGCGGGGATGATCTCCAACGAGCTCGCGGGCAAGCAGCTCTACCTCAACTTCGACGAACAGGAGCAGGCGCGGCTCCTGACGATCAACAACGCCGACGTGACGATCGTCCACGAGTACGAGGGCCAGCAGCACCTGATCAACCTCATCGACACTCCCGGCCACGTCGACTTCGGCGGGGACGTCACAAGGGCGATGCGGGCCGTCGACGGCGCCGTCGTCGTGGTCTGCGCTGTCGAGGGCGTCATGGCCCAGACCGAGACCGTCCTGCGCCAGGCGTTGCGCGAGAAGGTCCAGCCGGTCCTGTTCATCAACAAGGTCGACCGGGCGATCAAGGAGCTCCAGCTCACCCCCGAGTCGCTGCAGAAGCGGTTCACGACGATCATCGGCGAGGTCAACGAGCTCATCCGCCGCATGGCCCCGGAGGAGTTTGTCGACAAGTGGTCCGTCGATCCGCGCGACGGCTCCGTCGCCTTCGGTTCGGGTTACGAGAACTGGGCGATCAGCGTCCCGTACATGCTCAAGACCGGTGTGAAGTTCAAGGACATCATCGACTACGTCTCGACCGGCCGATCCCGGGAGATCGCCCTCAAGGCGCGCATCAACGACGTCGTCTTCGACATGGTCGTCAAGCATCTGCCTTCCCCGTCGGTGGCCCAGAAGTACCGCATCCCGAACATCTGGAAGGGCGACATCAACTCGTCCGTCGGCCAGGCGATGATGACGACCGATGCCGCGGGCCCGACCGCCTTCATGGTCACGGACATCACGATGGACCCGAACGCCGGGGAGATCGCCACCGGGCGCGTCTTCTCCGGCCGGCTCCAGAAGGGGATGGAGCTCTCCGTCGTCGGGACGAAGCTGAAGAACCGCGTCCAGCACGTCTCGCTGTTCATGGGACCCGAGCGGCTCATGGTCGAGGAGGTCACCGCCGGCAACATCGCCGCGATCATCGGGCTCAGCGACGCCTTCGCTGGCACCACGATGTCGAACGCTCCCGACATGGTCCCGTTCGAGGAGATCCGTCACGTCTCGGAGCCGGTCGTCACCGTCGCCATCGAGCCGAAGCACATGGGCGACCTGCCGAAGCTGATCGAGACGATGCGGAAGATCGGCAAGGAGGACGCCTCGCTCAAGGTCGAGATCAACCAGGAGACGGGCGAGCACCTGCTCTCGGGGATGGGCGAACTCCACCTGGAGATCACCCAGTACCGCATCGTCAACGACTACAAGGTCGAGATCTCGGCGAGCAAACCGATCGTCGTCTACCGCGAGACGGTGAGCGCCCCGGGCGGCCCGTTCGAGGGGAAGTCCCCGAACAAGCACAACAAGTTCTACTTCGAGGTGGAGACGCTCCCCGACGGGATCATCCAGGCGATCAAGGACGGCGAGATCCCGCAAGGGAAGTCGTTCAAAGACCTCAAGACGCTCGTCACGAAGATGGACGCGCTCGGCCTCTCGCGCGACGAGGGCCGGGGGCTCATCGCCGTCGAGGGGACGAACATGCTCGTCGACGTCACGAAGGGGATCCAGTACCTCAACGAGACGATGGACCTCATCGTCGACGCGTTCAAGGAGGCGATGAACCGGGGCCCGCTCGCCAACGAGAAGGTCCATGGGCTCAAGGCCCGCCTCGTCGACGCGAAGCTTCACGAGGACTCGATCCACCGCGGCCCCGCGCAGACGATCCCCGCCGCCCGTTCGGGCGTCTACGGAGCGATGTGTATGGCCGGCCGCGTGCTGCTCGAGCCGCTCCAGAAGGTCACGGTCAACGTGCCGCAGGAGATCCTCTCCTCGGCGACCCGGGAGCTTCAACGCCGGCGCGGGGAGATCCTCGACATGACGAGCGTCGGCGATCTGCAGACGATCGTCGCCAAGGTCCCCGTCGCCGAGATGTTCGGGTTCGC
>JABCYU010000035.1 GCA_013290045.1 Methanobacteriota archaeon
GGGAGGCCAGGGTAGGCTCGGACGAGCTCCGGCAGCGGGAGATGCCGGTCGTTCGGGAAGCGGGCGAGGGCCCGTTCCGCGAGGGGGCGCACGTCGATCAGGAGCGGCGGCTCGGGCCCGGCGAGCAGGGCGGCGAGGGCCGGGGCGGCGATCAGCGGCACGGCTCCCGGCCGCTCCGGACGCGAGAACGGATGCGGCAGGGCGGGAGCGTCGCTCGCCACGGACCCACGAAGGCGCCGCCCCCATCTTGAGCTCATCGTCGGGCGCCGACCGAGCGTGGGAGGGCGCCCGACCCCCGCGGCTCCGGCAATTGACGAACCGACGGTTCGTCTTCCCAAAGTGCTTAAAACACGGCGGCCGCTCAACACCGGGCGATGGTCCAGTCCTCCGACCGGCCGGGAAAGACCGCCGACCCCGAAGGGGCCGAGCCGCCGGCGGAATCGACCGCCGAGGCCGAGCAGACCAAGGCGCTCGGGGAGCGGTCGGTCCGGCTCGCCCGGTACTATCGCGGCAAGATCGAGACCGTCCCGAAGGTCCCGGTCCGGTCGATGGCGGACTTCTCGATCTGGTACACCCCCGGGATCGCCGAGGTCTCCCGCACGATCGAACGGGACCCCGAGGAGGCGTTCGAGCTCACCGGCCGGTGGAACACGATCGCCATCGTCACCGACGGAAGCCGCGTCCTCGGCCTCGGCGACATCGGCCCCGAAGCGGCGCTCCCCGTGATGGAGGGGAAGGCGCTCTTGTTCAAGTACCTCGGCGGGGTCGACGCGATCCCGATCCCGATCGCCGTTCGTAGCCAGGAAGAGCTCGTCGAGACCGTCCTACGCCTCGCGCCGGCGTTCGGCGGGATCAACCTCGAGGACATCGCCTCGCCGAAGTGCTTCTACGTATTGGAGGAGCTCCAGAAACGGCTCTCGATCCCCGTCTGGCACGACGACCAGCTCGGCACCGCGGCGTCGACCGTCGCCGGCCTGATCAACGCCCTCACGCTGACCGACCGCGAGCTCCCGAGCTGCCGGACCGTGCTCCTCGGGGCCGGCGCGGCGAACACCGTCACGGCTCGGCTGTTGATCTCGATGGGCCAGGACCCCCGGACCCTGACCGTCCTCGACCACCGGGGGATCCTGCACGCCGAGCGTGAGGACGTCGACGAGCTGATGCTGCGCAACCCGTGGAAGTACCGCCTCGCGCTCCAGACCGACGGAGGGGGGCGGAAGGGCGGGCTCAAGGAGGCCCTCGAAGGGGCCGACATCCTCATCGCGGCCTCCACTCCGGACCCGGACACCGTGCCGCCGGCCGGGGTCCGGTCGATGGCCCCGCACCCCATCGTCTTCGCGCTGGCGAACCCGACGCCGGAGATCTGGCCCAACGTCGCCCGGGACGCCGGGGCGGCGATCGTGTCGACCGGGCGCAGCGACTTTCCCAACCAGGTGAACAATTCGCTGATCTTCCCGGCGGTCTTCCGCGGCGTCCTCGACGCCCGGGCGCGCTCGATCCCGGACGGCATCGTCCTCGCGGCGGCGCGCGAGCTCGCCGCCCGGGCGGCCGACCGAGGGCTCACCCGCGAGCACCTGCTCCCGACGATGGAGGAGACCGAGGTGTTCCCGCACGTCGCCGCCGCCGTCGCGTCGGAAGCCGTCCGATTGGGCATCGCCCGCCAGCGCTGCTCGCGCGAGGAGTTCCTCGAGCGGGCCCGCCGGTCGATGCGGCTCGGGATCCGCCTCGCCCTCGACCTCCAGCGGAACCACCTCACGCTCCCCATGCCGGACGAAATGAACGAGAAGGAGCCGCCCCGATGACCGGCGACAGTGGCACCAAGCCGTCCCACTCGGGAGGCGGCGAGCCCCCCTCGCCGATCCACCTAAGGCTGGCGAAGGAGAAGGACATCCCGGCGCTCGTCCCCCTCCTGGTCCGGTTGAAGCGGCTCAACGAAGAGTTCGATCCGCTGCTCAAGGTCCGGGACGACGTCGCCGAACGCGCGGCGGAGGTCCTCGCGGCCGACCTGAAGAACCCGAGGTCGGTGGTCCTCGCCGCCGAGGGGGTCGGCGCCGACAAGGACAAGGTGGTCGGCGTCGTCCGGGCCCAGGTCCGGGAGCGCCACTTCTACCAGCCCACGCAAGAGGGCGTGATCCTCGACATCTACCTACTGCCGATCTACCGGCGGCGCGGGGTCGGGGAGTACCTGCTCCGCGAGACGACGGAGCACCTGAAGCAGAAGGGAGCGGGCGTGGTCACGGCCGAGTTCCCGACGCAGAACGAGATCGCGGTCCGGTTCTACGCGAAGCGGGGGTTCCGGCCCATCACGGCGTTGCACGCCCGTCAGCTCTGAGACCCGGGCGGCCCGAGGTCGCGGCGGGATCCCTCAGGGCGCGGCGATCCGAGCGGCTCCCGGTTTCCCTCAGACCCATCGGGAGGCGGCCGTGGGGGCGTCGACGAGACCGCCGTCGAAGCCGTGGTGGTGGCCCCCGCCGGATCTCGACGAGGTCAGCCCGAAAGCGTACAGGTGGCCGCTGCTGGACCCGGCGAAGAGGATGCCGTGGGAGATGAGGGGCGAGTTGATGAAACGACCCGTGCTGATCGACAGGCTCTGGAGGACGCGGCCGTCCGAGGCTCGCGCGACGTAGAGGTGGGCCCCGGCCTCGACGACGACGAGGCCGTTCGCCGCGTACGGCGAAGTGATCGCCGGTGACGGGAGCGGATCGGTCCAGTTGGCCCGGCCGGTCACCGGATCGATCGCCCAAAGCGAGCCTTGGAACCACTGGCCATGGAGTCGGATCGAGCTTCCGACGCTGACGTAGAGCTGGCGGCCGTCGAACGACGCCGAGGCGATGTCGTGCTGGGACGCCCCGACGAGGAGCTTCCAGACGGGCCCGGCGCCGAGGTTCGATCGGTTCCAGGCGTAGACGTAGCCGTCCTTGTTCAGGGCGACGACGAGGTGGAGCCGTCCGATGTCCACGATCGTCGGCGTCGAACCGAAGTCGCCGTCGGGCACCTGGGTGCTCGTGGGTACCTGCCACGAGCCGAGGAGACGTAGCGTCGGCGGCTGGAACGCGAGGATCGACTCGGCGTAGGGCATCGAGCTCGTGTTGTTGCTCGGGTTGCCCGTCGTGGCGAACACCTCGTTGAGGTCGGGGTCGTACGAGGGCGAGCTCCAGACGGAGGCGCCCAGCGAGCCGTTGAGGGTGGTGTTGAACCTCCCGTCGACCGCGTGCGTCGTGGTGTTGATCGCCAGAACCGCCCCGGGGACGAGCGGGTTGTCGCAGGAGCTCGCGAGCCCGACGTACTCCTCGCCGTGCACGAGTAGCGGGCTCGCCCAGTTGTAGAACCCGAGCGAGGGGGATCCGGTCGTGACGGACCAGAGCCGGCTGCCGTTGGACGCCGAGACCGCCAACCACTGCCCACCGGCGCCCCCGACGTAGAGCGTGGATCCTTCCAGGGTGGGGGAGGAGGCGATGCCCACTGTGCCCTTGCCGAAGCACCCGGTCTGCGTTCCCAGGAAGGTGGAGTAGATCGGCGCCCCGCTCGTCGCGTTCAGCGTGTCCAGGTACCCTCCCCACGTCGGAAGGTAGACCGTGCCGTTCCTCACTGTCGGCTGGGAGTAGACGGTCGAGTGGACGTTCGCCACCCAGAGCTGCTTGATCGAGGGGGCGTTCGACGGGTTGAGCACGGTCTCGTTGGGGTTGTGGGCCCCGCGGGTGCTGCTCGTCAGGTAGGTGAGCGAGTCACCGCCGGGAGAGAGCACGAGCGCGGCCGATGGCGCCGCCCCCGGCCCGGCACTCCCCGGCCCGGACCGGGTCCCGGAGGTCGGGGCGACGAGCACGACGGCCATCAGGAGCCCGACGAGACCGAAGGCGAGCCCCCCGGAGATCCGACGCGACGCTACCGTCGAAGGCGAACCCGGTGCCATGCGGGCCTCGGTCCTTACTCCGGGTTATAAAGGGCCAACTTCGTGTCTCGTGCGGCGGCACCCCGCGAACTCAACGCGTCCCCTCGGGGGATCCTCGGGTCGAGGTCCCAACGAGGTGTTCGGGGGCCATCCGGGGCGTCGCGCTCCGGGGAAGGGATAAGTAAGCCAACGGGGCTCGGCGCCCGATGACGGCGCGCGCAACCGCCACGGCGCCCTCCCCGCCGAAGTACCTACGGCGCGGGAAGGTCAAGGAGGTCTACGAGGTCTCCGATCAGGAACTCGAGTTCCGGTTCACCGACGATATCTCGGTGTTCGACAAGCACATTCCGAGCGAGATTCCCCACAAGGGCGAGACGCTCGCCGCGACGGCGTCGCACTGGTTCCAGGTCTGCTCCCGACTCGGTATCCCCCACCACTTTCTCCGCCTGAGCTCGCCGACGGCGATGCGGGTGCGCCGGGTCCAGGTCGTCCCAAAGCCACGGACCCTCGGACCCCGGCCGAAGAACTACCTCATCCCGCTCGAGCTGATCGTTCGTTACTACGTCGCCGGGTCGATGTGGGATCGCGTCAAGTCCGGCAAGGTCGCTCCCGAGGAGCTGGGATTGCGCGCCGGATCGACCGTCGCCTACGGTGCGAAGCTCCCCCAACCGCACTTCGAGGTGACCACGAAGCTCGAGCCGGTCGACCGGCTCCTGACGATGCCGGAGGCCCTCGAGCTCTCCGCCCTCGACGCGAACCAGATGGGCTCGATCAAGGAGTTGATCCTCAAGATCGACGCCGCGATGGAGAAGGAGATCAGTCCCCGCGGCCTCCTGCACGTCGACGGCAAGAAGGAGCTGGGCGTCGACGCCGAGGGCCAGATCATGGTCGTCGACACGTTCGGCACGGCCGACGAGGACCGGTTCTGGGACAAGGGCGCCTACGAGCGCGGAAAGCAGGTCGAGTTCTCGAAGGAGTTCGTGCGGCAGCACTATCGAACCACCGGCTACTACGACCAGCTGATGGCGGCCCGCGAATCGCATTCCCCGGAGCCGCCGATCCCTCCTCTCCCGCCGCTCCTGGTCGACGAGGTGAGCCGGCTGTATACGACCGTCTATCAGCGCCTGACCGGCGAGCCGTTCGCCCCGGCGGGGACGAATCCGACGCCCCGCTGACGCTCCACCGTTCAGCGTTTCGTCACCTCTCCCCCACCCTTATCCGCTCACGCGGGGTCGTCAGCCCGTGGTCCAGAAATCGACGTCCCGGGCGGCCGAATCGACCGAGCCGGCGCCCCCGCCGGAGCCGGTCGCCCTCGAGGACCTGGCCGGGGTCGGGGCGACCACCGCCGAGAAGCTCCGCGACGCCGGTTTCACCGACCTGATGGAGCTCGCCGTCGCCTCCCCGGGCGACGTCGCCGAGGCCGCCGAGATCGGTACCGCCGTCGCCCTCAAGATCATCCACGAGGCGCGGCGCCACGCCGACGTCGGGAGCTTCGAACCCGGCACCCTCCTGCTCGAACGGCGCAAGAAGCTGGGCCGCATCACGACGAACGCCAAGTCGCTCGACGAACTGCTCGGCGGCGGTGTGGAGACCGCCGCGATCAGCGAGTTCTCCGGTGAGTTCGGTACCGGAAAGACCCAGATCGCCCACCAGGTGGCCGTCGATGTCCAGATGCCCGTCGACCAGGGCGGCCTCAACGGGGAGGTCGTCTACATCGATACCGAGAGCACGTTCCGCCCCGAGCGGATCGTCGACATGGCGAAGGCGCTCGGCATCGACCCGGCGCAGGCCCTGGAACGCATCCATGTCGCCCGCGCGTTCAACTCGAACCACCAGATGCTCCTGGTGACGAAGGCGCAGGAGCTCGCCCGCGAGCGCCCCGTCCGCCTCATCGTCGTCGACTCGTTGACGGCCCACTTCCGCGCGGAGTACCCGGGCCGGGGCGAACTCGCCCCCCGACAGCAGCTGCTCAACAAGCACCTCCACGAGCTGATGAAGTTCGGGACCACGTACAACGCCGCGGTCCTCGTCACGAACCAGGTAACGGCTCGACCGGACATCCTTTTCGGCGACCCGACCCGGCCGATCGGGGGGAACATCGTTGCCCACGCCGCGACGTACCGAGTCTATCTGAGGAAATCCAAGCCCCCGAAGCGGATCGCCCGCCTGATCGACTCGCCGAACCTTCCCGAGGGCGAGGCGGTCTTCTCGCTCACGACCGACGGGATCCGCGAGTAGTCGGAGGGCTCCTGCCCCCCGGGCTCCGACGGAGCGCGGTCGCCTTGACGTAGAGGAAGACCCGACGTCCCTTCGAAAGGTGCAATTCTCCGACGGAACGCTCCGTCAGGGCGACGTCGACCACGGGGCCCCCGACGTCCACGCGTAACCGGTCCGATACCGGGCCCGTGCCGGGGCCGCGCCGCCGCACCTCGCGGACCACCCCGGCGAGGACGTTGCGGGCGCTCGTCCGGAACCGCTCGATCGCCACGACCACCGAGTCGGGGTCGAGTTCGAGTCGCACCCGTTCGGACTCCTCCGCGTGGAACCCGACGAACAGCCGGAGGCCATCGACCACGACGTTCGGTTCGGGACGGGCGTGCCAGTCCCCCTCGAGCACCGTCGGGCGCTCCGTCGGGGCCCTGCGGCTCGCCCGCGGGTCGATGGCGACGAGCGCCCCACCGCGGCGCAGCAGCGTCGCTCCGCGGATCGTGAGCCGGGTCGCGCCGTGCCCGGCGCCTCCCTTGCGGGTCGCCACCACCGGTCCGCGCGCGAGGCGTTCGAGCCGGCGGAGCCGATAGGCGCCGCGGTCCCGGGTGATCCCGAGCTGGCGACAGGCCTCGACGAGCGAGGCCGTTCGGCCGAGCTGGCCCAACAGCGCGACGTCGACCGGCGTCAGCAGGATGGCGCGCCGGGTCACGGCCACCCCCCGAGGGGATGGAGGTCGGCCGGATCGATGTCGAGTCCGACCGAAGCGCCGATCGCGCCGGCGGCGGCCGCCCCATCGCTCCCGCGCAGCGGGACCAGGGCGCTCAGCGGGACTCCCCCGACATCGAGGTCGAGGCGCATCCCCGCCGGGCTCGGTTCCCGACGGCGCACCGAGGCGGTCCAGGCGGCCTCGGGCGGGTCGCGCAATCGGACGGCGCCGGAACCGAACGCCAGTCCGAGGGCGCCGGAACGGGAGAGGAGCCACTCGCCCAAGGGGACCTCGGCCAGGTCGCTCAGCGCCGCGCGGGAGAAGACGTTCTCGTAGCCGAGGAACCGGGCGACGAACGGGTCGCCGGGCCGTTCGACCAGCGGGGCGGCGGCACCCAGGAACCGCATCTGCCCCCCCTCGAGCAGCAGGAAGCGGTCGGCGAGCGAGTAGGCGATCGATGGGTCGTGGGTGACGAGGAGAAGCGGGATCCGGTCGTCCTCCCGGACGGTGGCGAGCGCCTCCAGGAGCTCCTCGCGCGTGGCGACGTCGAGGGCGCCCAGCGGTTCGTCCCAGAGGAGGAGCTCCGGTTCCGTCGCGAGCGCCCGGGCCACGGCGACCCGTTGCTGCTCGCCGGTGCTCAGCTCGCCCGGTCGCCTCGCCGCGAACGACTCGAGGTGGAAGCGGCGCAGCAGTCGGTCGCTCCGTTCGACGGCGTCGGCCGGATGGCGGAGCCGGGCGGCGAACTCCACGTTGCGGCGCACCGTGAGGTGGGGGAACAGGCCGAGTCCCTGGGGGACGTACGCCAGGCGACGGCGCTCGGGCGGCCAGCCGCCCACGGCGGTGCCGCCCTTGAGGACCTCGCCGGCGTCGAGGGGGACGAGGCCGGCGATCGCGCGGAGGAGCGTGGTCTTCCCGGCACCGGAGCGCCCGATGACCGCGACCGTCTCCGACTCGCCGATGCCAAGGTCGAGCGGCCCCATCAGGAACGAACCCTGGACGGCGCGGACCCCGCGAAGCTCCCACGACGTCACGGGAGCCACTCCCCGCGTCGCCACGGCAATCGACCGAGCCGCTCGGCGACCCGGACCCCGAGGAAGATGGCGAAGGCGATGAGCACGAACAGCGACGAGGCGGCCACCGCGGCGTCGAGGTTGCCGCCCTGGTAGAACGAGTTGATGTAGATCGAGATCGGCTGCGTCACGGGGCCGGAGTAGACGGTGGTCGGGTAGACCGTCGAGGCGAGGATCAGGAATCCGCCGATCTCGCTGACCGAGCGGGCCCACGTCAGCAGGCCGCCCGCCGCGATCCCGCGGGCCGCGATCGGCAGGCTGACCGACCAGAAGACCCGCGACGGCGGGGCCCCCAACGACCGCGCCGCCTCGACGAGGCGGGGGTCGACGGAGCGGAAGGCGAGCTGGCTCGCGAGCACCGTGTACGGGGCGCTCACGTAGACCATCACGAGGACGACCCCCCAGATCGTCTCGAGGATAGTGAACCCGAGCCGGGCCGCGATCCGGGAGAACGCGGTCCCGGGTTCGAACATCAGGAACAGCGCGATCCCGGCGATCAGGTGAGGGACGACGACCGGTAGCGCCACCGCCGACTCGACGACCGCGCGGCCGGGGAACGTCCGGCGCGCCAGGACGTATCCGAGCGGGACGCCGAGGAGGAGCGAGATCCCGAGCGCCAGCCCCGAGGCGTACAGGGTGAAGGCGATCGAGGCGCGGGCCGCCGGGTCCGACGCCGCCCTCGCGATCGCGGAGGGCGGGACATACGTCACCAGGGCGACGAGCGGGAGAAGGAGCAGGGTCAGCAGGGAGGCCGAGAGGAGCGCGGCGAGAACGGTCCCCCCGCTCCAGTTCCGCATCGGCCTTCCCTGTTCGGAGGTCGACGTCCCAATCTACCTATGAGAGGAGCCCAGCGGGGAACGGCTGGGTGTCGGCGATCACCTGCGAGGGGACGGGGCCGGTCGATTGCAGCCAGCCGGGAGTGAGCGGGGTGAATCCGGCGGCGACGAGCAATCGCCCGCCCTCCGGGGCCAGCAGCAGATCGACGAACTGGTTCCCGAGCTCCGGGTTGGGTGCCCCGGTCGGGACGGTGACCGAGAAGATCACGGGGGCGCCGGTGACCTTCTGAAGGCTGCCGGAGGCGGTGAGGATCGACGTCGACGCCTGGGCGTAGGCGGTGATGGAGGTGGCGTCGGTCGCTCCCAAGCTGACCGATGGGCTGAGCGGCACGTACGCGAGATGGTGCGAGACGGCGTACGACTGGTAGATGATGAACGCCTGGACCACGTGGGTCGATAGGAGGAGCGACGCCTGGGTCTCCGGCTCGAGCTTGGCGGTCGTCGGGTTCGGGACCGCGTAGCTTCCGACCGGCGTCGTGAAGAAGTGGCCGTACACCGAGGAGAGCGACCCGTTCACGGCCATTCCCTCGAGCTGGAGGGTGAAGATCTCGTTGTAGCCGTTCGGATCGGTCGAGGCGTTCGCGACCCCCATGACCACTCCGGGCTGCTCGATCTTCTGCGCCCAGTTCGTCGTGTTGATCCCGGCGAGGGCCGAGGCGCTGGCGTCGTAGGCGAGGGCCTCGGGGGTGGTGGCGAATCCGACCTCCCAGCCCGCGAGGCTGGGCTCGAGGATGGAGGGGATCAGGTGGTAGTCGGCAGCGGCCGCGACGTCGTACGACTGGTGGAGCTGGGCGATGGCGTTGAGGGCGAGGATGCTCCCTTCGTACTGCTGCGAGGCGCTCGGGACCTGCACGCCGGGCGAGTTGTTCCCGAGGGCGTCGGCGATCTGCGGGAACACCGTCCCGAGGGTCCCGGCGGCGGTGACCGACAGCGTCTCGGGGGAGGCGGCCTGGGGCGAGCTGGTCGTGGGCGCCCGAAGCTCATAACCGGCGAGCGCGCCGACCGCGAGGAAGACGGCGGCGACGACGATAACGACCCAAGTTCTGCTGGCGGCTGCCGGAGCGCTCATCGATGTGTCAATTTGACCTATCGGATAAGTCTTGCCGGGGGCTCACAACGGTCCACGGCGCGACGCCGGAGCGTATCGCCACCAGGCCCATCCTTCGACCTCCGCGCGCTCGATGGGGCCGAACTGCCGGCTGTCCCGCCCCGGGTTCCCCGCCTCCGAAACGACCAGCAGTTGGGACTCGGAGAGGTCGACCACCTCCAGGCCGCCGCTCGTCGTCGGTCCCTCGCGCCCCGGGTCGATCTTCACCGCCCCTTCCCGGCCAAGTTCGAACCGGCCCGGCCCGACGGCGGCCAGCTTCTTGATCAGTCGGCGACCCGGGTCGGCGGGGTCGCGAAGGACGACGATCGCCCCGACGAGGAGGGTTCGCCCACCGGGCGTCGTCGCTTCGACGTACAGGCGATCCCCCGGTTCGAGCCGGGGGGACATGCTCCGGTCCACGACCTCGACCCGGAAGCTTCGGATCCGCCGACGCAGCCCGGGACGCCCGCCGGTCACGGGGCTCCCCGTCACCGTTAAGGGACCCCCCGGGGATGGCGTCGCATGTCCTCCGCTCGATGGTGGTTCGGTCCCGCGAACCCGGTCGTCGCCATGCTCCGACCTCCCGTCCGCGTCTACGCGCACTGCGACATACCGTGCGGGATTTATGACCCGCACGAGGCGCAGATCGCCGCCCTCACGACGGTCCGGATGATGCAGCTGATCGCCGAGCTTCCGAAGCCGAGCCCGGCCTCCAAGCCCGAGGAGGTCGATGCCTACTCGAGCAAGCTCTCCCGGTACACCGCCGTCAAGGAGACGTCGGCCGAGCGGGTCAAGACCGAGCTGCGGATCCTCTGGGGCGACTACTTCACGCCGGACCACGCCAAGACCCACCCGACGCTCCACGAGAGCTTCTGGAAGGCGATGAAACAGGCGTCGAAGGTCCGGCAGGGCACGAACCTCGCTGACGCCAACGAACTGCTGGGCGAGGTCCAACAGATCGCCGAGATCTTCTGGAAGACGAAAGGCGCGGCCACCCGTCGGATGCCGTCGATGCAGAAGGCCGGTGGAGAGCTCGTCTACCCCGCTCCCGCCTAGACCGGATCGGCCGCGCGGTCACCGGGGGCTCGCCGATGACCGAGACGCTCCCCCTCGACGGCCGATCCCTGTCGCTAGAGCAGTTCCTAGCGGTCGTCCGCGGGGGATGCGGCGTCGCCATCGCCCCCGAAGCCGGTCAGCGCGTCGCCGCGAGTCGCCGGGTCGTCGAGCGTGCCGTGGCCCAAGGACGGCCGGCGTACGGCATCACCACCGGGTTCGGGAGCCTGTCGGACCGCACGATCCCTCCGGCTCAGGCTCGGCAGCTCCAGTTGAGCCTCGTTCGGAGCCACGCTAGCGGAGCGGGGCCGGCCCTCCCTCTCGACGTCGTTCGGTCGCTGCTCCTCCTGCGGACCAACTCCCTCGCCCGGGGCCACTCGGGGGTCCGGACCGAGCTGCTCGACGCGTTGGTCGCGCTCCTGAACCATCACCTCACGCCGTTCGTCCCGGAACAGGGGTCGGTCGGGGCCTCCGGCGACCTCGCCCCCCTCGCCCACCTGGCCCTCGCCCTGATCGGCGAGGGGGCGTTCGTCGATCGGGACGGACATCGTCGGCCGGCCGGCGAGGTCCTTCAGGCCCAAGGGCTGCCCCCGATCGAGCTGCAGGAGAAGGAGGGGGTCTCCCTGATCAATGGGACCTCGCTCATGACCGCCTACCTCGCCCTCTCCGTCGCCGACACCCGGGCGCTGCTGGATGCGGCCCTCGTCGCCTCCGCGCTCTCGTTCGACGCACTGCTCGGGGGCCCCGAGGCGCTCGACGACCGCCTCGGGGAGCTGCGCAACCTGCCGGAGCAGCGGAAGGTCGCCCGTTCGTTGCGACAGCTCCTGGCCGGAAGCCAACTCTCCGCGCCTCGCAAGGAGTATCGCGGTCAGGACCCGTACACGCTCCGATGCCTCCCGCAGGTGTTCGCCGCCACCGAGCTTGCCCTCGGGTTCGCCGATCGGGTCGCCTCCCTCGAGCTGAACGCCGTGTCGGATAACCCGGTAATCTTCGAGGGGGACGAGTTCGTGAACGGCGGGAACTTCCACGGCGAGACCCTGGCGTTGGCCCTCGACACCTTGGCGATCGCGGTCCAACAAATCGCGGGGTTCTCCGAGCGGCGGATCGCCCGTCTCGTCAACCCGGCGCTCAACCGGGGCCTTCCGGCGTTCCTGGCGCCCCAGGCCGGCCTGAGCTCCGGATTCATGATCCCCCAGTACCTCGCCGCGGCCCTCGTCAACGAAGGCCAGTCGCTCGCCCACCCCGCGAGCGTCGCGAGCCTCCCGACGTCGGCGGACCAGGAGGACTTCGTCAGCATGGGGGCTTGGGCCGGTGCGAAGCTCCGTCGGCTCCTCTCGAACACCTCCCGGGTGGTCGGGATCGAGTGGATCGTCGCGGGGCAGGCGCTCGAGCTACGTCGACCGGCGTTCGGGGGGTCGGGGAGCGAGGCCGCCCTGAGGGTGCTGCGTTCGGCCGTCGCGCCGTGGGGCGAGGACCGGAGTCCCGCTCCCGATATCGAGGCCGCCGCCCAGGCGGTGGCCGATGGGAGCTGGGTGGCCCGGGTCCGGGCCCAAACCGCGTTCTAGCCCGTCGTGGGCCTATCGGGCGTTCCCCGGGGTCTGGGCGATCGCCACCGGGGCGGACGTTCTCGGCGATGGGGCCAGGGGGGCCGGAACGGTCGGGCTGACCGGGAACGCGATCTTGTGGCCGCAGGCGGGACAGGCGTACTGACCGACGCCCCGGTGCTGAAGATTCGTCCGGCACTTGGGGCATTGGATCGGTTGCGCGGTGACCCACGCGGCGAACAGCTCCTGGGTCCGTCGGTCCCCGGCCGCATGGGGGGCCTCGGACGGGATGGCGGGTACCGGCGCGGGGGCCGAGGGGGCCGGCGCGGCGTGCCGTCCGGAGGAAAGGCGGCCACACTGCGGACAGTACAGGGTGGTCCCGGTGCCGGCGGAAGTCATCCCGACGTGACAGGTTGGGCACTGTGCGCTGGAGGCCCACGGCCGTCCGGTATCTCCGGCGAGGTGGGAGGCGCCCGGAGGAGCGACGGGCGACGCGCCCGGTTCGGGGGCCGGGACCGGGGCGGCCGGAGGAGCCGTGATCTGGACGAGGCCCCGGACCGGGTCGTAATGGAACCCGGGAAACTCCTCGGCGTAGAGGGTCCGGATGACCTTGGAGGTCCGGCGGGGCGACCACCCGAGAGCGGCCCCGAGCTTACCCAGGGTCGTGGGCCCGAGCGGCCGCAACGCGTGGATGAGCTGGTCGCGGTCGCGTCGGGAGGGCCCGAAGAGCGGCGCCATCGGGGTATCGAGCGGGTCTCGGTGCGGAAGAACCTATCGTCGGAGGGGAAAGGGAAGGCACCGGGGGACGGTTCCGGGTCTCGTGGACTGTGCCACCCGGATCCGATCCCACCGATGCCCGAGGCCAAGGTCCATAAGTTCTCTTGGGACTATATAGTTTGGGGGCCGTCTGGAACGTGAACTCCGACCCCCTCCGAGGGAGATCGCCCGCCCGTCTCGGGTCGGATGGCCCATCCGAGACCCCGAGACGCGGTCCAAGCGAAGTTTGATTATACGTCACCAGTAACTCAACTCTCGGCAACCGAGGGCGTACCTAGACCTTCGGTGCGGACCCCGCACGGGCCGTCTCGCGACGTTCCGGGCTCCCTCCGGGTGGGAGTCAGGGGGGGCCCCCCGCGCCGGAGAGCGGACGCTGGAGCGCGCAGCTTGACGAACGTCATGGTCGTGGGCGGGAGTGAGGAGACCCGAATGCTGCTTCGAGGATTGCTGCGACTCCACCGCCATCAGGTCCTGTTCGAGGGGGACCGCATCGACCTCCTCGGGAAGATCCCGCAGAACGCATCGGATTCCGTCCTGATCCTGGACGTGAACATCGGAGAGGAGCCGTGGGCCCGCGCCATCTCGCAGGCCCTGCGGGACCACCCCCGCCTTCGGATCGTGCTGCTGACGCCGAGCCGGGGAGGACGGCTCGAGGAGGATGCGAAGCGCCTCGGGATCCAATCCCTCCTGCGTCGGCCGTTCGCCGTCCACGAGCTGGTCGACGCGGTCGCCGGGCGGGCTGGCGCGGTCGGTCCTTCCGCCCCTCCCCCGTCGTGACCGGCCGCATCGGTTTATCGACCCCCGCCTTCGACCTTCGATGGACCGCGATGCGACGATTCGCGGCCTGACCAACGCCGTCCGAGGGCCGGTCCACGCCGCCCCCGAGGCGATCGAACGCTACTCCCGCGACGCGTCCCATCTGTCGTGCCGCCCGCTCGCGGCGGTGCAGCCGCTCGATCCCGACGATGTGGTCGCCCTGGTCGGCTGGGCCCGGCGGAGCCGAACGCCGCTCGTTCCCCGGGGCGCGGGGAGTTCGCTGGACGGAGAGTCGGTGCCGGTCCCGGGATCCGTGGTGGTCGACATGTCCGGGTGGAACGCGATCCTCGGGGTCGACCCGGAGGATCGTACGGCACGGGTCGGGCCCGGGCTCGTCAATCTGGAGCTCCACCGGGCGCTGCGCCCGTATGGCCTGTTCTTCCCACCCAACCCTGGCTCCTGGACCGTCTCGACCTTGGGAGGGAATGTTGCCACCAACGCTTCCGGCCCTCGCTCCTATCGGTACGGCCCCACCCGCGCTTGGGTTCGGGGGTTGGAACTGGTTCTCGGCACCGGCGAGCGACTCCGGTGCGGTCGACCGGTGCGGAAGCGCTCGGTAGGTCCCGAGCTGGCTGGTCTGTTCGTTGGCAGCGAGGGGACCTTGGGAATCTTCACCGAACTGACCCTGGGGCTCGCCCCCGCTCCGGAACGCCGGGTGGGACTGGTTCTCCGCCTGGCGGATCCCGGATCCGTGTCGGCGGCCGCCACGACCCTTCGAGCGGGCGGCGACCTCCGCCTTTCGTCCCTGGAGCTCCTCGACGCCCGATGCACCACCGAGCTGGCTCGCCTCTCCTCTGGCCGAATCGCCCCCGGAGCCCCCACGCTCCTGGTCGAGGTCGAGACGACGCAGGCGCAGGAGGGCGTCCTGCTAGAGCGTTTCCTGGAGGTCTCGCGCGGCCTGGGGCTGCGCGAGGAGCCGGGAGTCTACCCGGACGCCGACGAGCTGTGGACCCTGCGAGGTCGCAGTTCGGAGGCGCTGGACCGCGCGTTCGGTCCCCGGGTTCGCGAGGATGTGGCCGTGCCGGTCTCCCGCCTCTCCGAGCTGTTGGCCCTGGTCGAGCGGCTCGCCCGGGAGCGCGGGGTCGAGGCGTTCGTCTACGGTCATATCGGCGAAGCCAGCTTGCATCCGAACTTCGGGGCGGCACCGGGGAGCGCGCTCGGCGAGCAGCTGAGGCACGAGCTGCTCGACGGGGTGCTCGCCCTCGGGGGGACCATCAGCTCCGAGCACGGGATCGGGCTCGTCAAGCGTGCGTGGGTCGAAGCGGAGCTCGGGCCGGTCGCGACCTCGCTGCTTTCCGCCTGGAAGCGGGCGTGCGACCCGGACGGGATCCTGAACCCCGGGAAACTGTATCCGGTCGACTCCGGAGCCTCTCCGCCGCCCGTTCCGTCGCCTTCGGGACCGGAAGCCGGTCGAACTCCGACCAGGTGACCCAGCGCTGCCGGCCGGGTTCCCGCAAGCCCGGGGCCGGCCCCTTGACCTCGCCTTCGAACAGATGGAGATCGACCGTGAAGTGGCTGTACGACTGGGAGATCACGCCGGTCGGCGTCAGGGGTGGGGCGACCAACCCGGTCTCCTCTAGGAGCTCGCGACGCGCGGCGGACTCGGCTCCCTCTCCGGGTGCCCACTTTCCCCCGGGGAACTCCCACAATCCACCCAAGAGGCCCTCCGACGCCCGCCGCTGAACCAGCCAACGGTCGCCGCATCGGAGGGCCACGACGGAGGCGACCTGGTGGGGTCGGACGCTCTTCGCGCGTCGGAAGGGAAGCTCACCAGGGTCCGGGAGGTTCCGGAACGCCTGGCACCGGAACGCCAGCGGGCATTCGGGGCAATTCGGACGGCGGGGCCGGCAGACGGTCTCCCCGAGCTCCATGAGCGCTTCGTTGAACGCTCCCGGTCGACGGGGCGGAAGCTCCTGTTCGAGGAACCGGTGGAGACGTCGACGGACGCCCGGGGACCCAGTGGGACCGGCCTCAGCCGTCAGTCGGGCGGCGACGCGTAGCCCGTTGGCGTCGAGGGCGACGACCGGCTCGCCATCCGCCAGGCTCGCCACGGCGGCGGAGATGTACGGCCCGACCCCGGGAAGCTCCGCCCACTCGGCGGCGTTGGTGGGCCATTGGCCCCCCCGGTCCTCGACGATCGTCCTTGCGGCGTTCCGGAGGTTTCGGGCCCTGGCGTAGTAACCGGCGCCGGCCCACACCCGCAGCACCTCTTCCTCCGATGCCGACGCCAGCGCCCGCACCGTCGGGAACGCCGACAGGAACCGGTCGAAGTACGGGCGGGCCTGTTCGACGCGGGTCTGCTGGAGGAGCACCTCGGCGACCCAGATCCGGTACGGGTCCCGATCCCGACGCCATGGGAGGTCCCGACGGTGGGCCCGGAACCAGCGGAGCAGCGGGACGGCGATCGTCCCCCGCCGGAAAGCTCCCGAGGGCGGCGCCATCGTTTCCTGATGGAAGATAGGATTAAAGGGCCCGTGGAACTCGAACCGACCGGGAAGCTCCGATGGGTACGATTCCGACCCTCATCACCGTGACCGACGAGACGTTCGACCAGGAGGTCATCCGTTCCGCCTTGCCCGTCGTCGTCGACTTCTATGCCGACTGGTGCGCTCCGTGCCGCTCGGCCGAGCCGATCCTCGAGGGGCTCTCCGAGAGCCTCGCCGGCCGGGTCAAGTTCACCAAGGTGAACGTCGACGAGTCGGACGTCATCACCCGGTCCTTCGGGATCCACTCCATCCCCACGTATCTGTTCCTCGAGAAGGGCCGGGAACGGGGCCGGGAGATCGGGCCCGTGGGGACCAACGAATTCCACTCGATCCTGAAGCGGTACTTCGCGTTCGCCTAGGTCGTCGCGGGCCCTTGCGGGACGCGCCGCTAGTGCCGGAAGACCCGCCAGCCGGTGAAGTACATCGCGACGTTCCACTTTTCGGCCGCTCGGATGACCTCCGTATCCCGGACGCTGCCGCCGGGTTGGATGATGGCGGCGACTCCGGCGCGGCCGGCGACCTCCACCCCGTCGGCGAACGGGAAGAAGGCGTCCGAGGCGAGGACCGACCCCCGGGACCTTGGCCCGGCGACCTCGACGGCGAGTTCGACCGCCTTCACTCGGGTCGGTTGACCCGAGCCGATCCCCACGGTCGTTGACCGGCTCGCCAGTACGACGGCGTTCGACTTGGCGTGACGAACGACGCGCCACGCGAAGTCGAGCGACTCCGCCTCCTCGGGAGTGACGGTCCGGCTCGTGACGGGGCGGAAGTCGTTCGGGGCGAGTTGGCGGCGATCCGCCTCCTGGACCAGCAGGCGGCCGAGGGCCGTCCGAACCTCCCACCGGGGCGTCGACGCCGGGGGGACGGCCGCCCGGACGAGCTTGAGCTTCTCCCGCCCCTTCATCTCCTCGCGGGCCGCGTCGGCGACCTCGGGGGCGGCCAGCAGGTCGACGAACACGCCGTGGAGCGCGGCCGCCTCCCCTCCCGCGAGTGGCCGGTTGACCGCGATGGCGCACCCGTAACGCGCGACCGGGTCGGTGGCGATCGCCCGTTCCAGCGCCTCCCGGATCGTCGCGCCGCAAGAAACACCGCACGGGGTCGCGTGCTTGACGACCGCCGCGGCCGGCGCTTCGAATTCGCCGACGATGCCGAGCGCGGTGTCGAGATCGACGAGGTTGGTGTACGATAACCGCTCACCCTTCAGGAGTTCCAGATCGTACGGGAGGATCGGGGATCCGGCCGGCTCGGCGAGCCGGTAGACCTGCGCCGGCTGGTGGGGGTTCTCCCCATAGCGGAGCTCGAGGGTCTCGCGCCGGAACGAGATCGACTCGGGAAACCCGGGGGGGCCCGAGCCCCCCTCGAGGCCGCTCGCGATGCGGCGGTCGTACGCGGCGCACCGCGCGAACGTCCGTACCGCCATCTCGCGTCGGAGGGAGGCGGTGGTCGCGCCCTCATGGCGCCCCAACTCTCCGAGGAGGAGCGGGTACTCCGACGGGTCCGAGACGGCGGTCACGGACGGGTGGTTCTTCGCGGCGGCGCGGGCGAGGGTGACGCCGCCGATGTCGATGAACTCCTCCAGATCCAGGGCCCCCGGCCGCTCCTTGAGATGGCGGGCGAACGGGTAGAAGTTGACGACGACGAGATCGATGGGCAAGAGACCGAGGCGAGCGAGCTCCTTCTCGCCGTCCATCGTCCTCGGGGCGAGGATCCCCCCGAGCAGGGCCGGATGGAGCGTCTTGATGCGGCCTCCGAACCAGCTGCCGATCCCGGTCAGCTCCTCGGCCGGTCGCGCCGGGGACCCGGCCGCCAGGAGCGCCTCGCGGGTGTGGCCGGTGGCGATCAGCTCGATGTCGTGACCCCGCAGCGCGGGGCCGAGATCGGCGAGACCCGATTTGTCGTCGACGGAGATCAGCGCGCGCCGGACCCTAACGAGTCCGGCCCCGTCCGGCGGCACGCCTGTACCCCCAGTAGGCAGGGGGGCCGGAGCATAAGCGTGTCGAGACGGCCGCGATCAGACGATCGCAATCTTGGCGGTGATCTCGGTGAGCAGCAACTCCTGGAGGATCATCGGCGCGACCATCTCGACCAGGGTGCCGGGGGGCGGCGAGAGGCAGCTGTACGGCGCGGCGATCGCCTTGAACGGGACGCAGGTGGAACCAAGGGGGAACGCCTGCGGGAAGGAGGAGAAGTACGCCGACCAGGCCCCCGGGTAGAGGGTGGAGAGGTTCAGATAGAACGAGCCGCCCAGGTAGACGCTCCGCATCCCGGAGACCACGACGACCGAATTCGCCGCGATCACCTGGCTCGTGACGGCCGCCGTGGTCACCCCGCCTTCCGCCGTCAGGTTCCCGATCAGATTCACGAGGGTGACGTTCGCCCCCACCCCGCCGTTCGCGAAGAACGTGCTGATCCTCGGCGGGGAGATCATCACGGGCGTCCCGCCGAGCTGGGCGAGGATGACCGCGCCCTGATCGTAGACGACGTCGGCGGCCGGGGAGTAGCGATTCTGCAGGTGGACGTCGACGCCCCCCAAGAATTGCATGGTGTAACCGGTGCTCGAGGTCCGGGCGAAGGCGCACGGGACGAACCCCGTGTTGTTTCGCCAGGTGATCTGCTCCGTCGGTATCGCGCCGCCCGGATACGCGGTGACGTGGCCGGGGGTGACGTACCCCACGGAATTCCACCAGGTGACGTTCACGTTGATGTTGGACCCTCCGGAGCTGAACGTGCCGATCGTGTCGCTCGCCGAGAGGT
>JABCYU010000036.1 GCA_013290045.1 Methanobacteriota archaeon
CACCTCGTCGATAACGTACTACGCCGGATGGACGGCGCCGGCCAATGTGACCGTCAGCGTCTACGATTGCGGCGGGAGCTCGGGCGGTTGCGCGAACGCCCGGCACCTCATCGCGACGGGCAGCGGTTTCAGTGGCGGGCTGACGTGGACCGGCCAGAAGGGCGAGTACTACATCGTCGTCTCGACCGGGGCGGCGCAGCTTGGGGTCAGCTACGGCGAGCCGCTGGCGGCGGGCCTCGTGGGGCTCACCCTGGTCTCCCTCGGAGTGCTCGGGCTCCTCTATGGCGCCTTCACCGGACCGAAGCTGGGTCCCACCGGGCGGCCTACCTCTCCTAAGAGTGCGCGGCCCGCCTCCGCCGCCGCCCGTCCGGCAGTGAGCTCTCGCGCCGGTGCCCCACGGACGCCTCCGCCCCGGCCACCCCTTGGCACCCGACCTCCCACTCCACCTTCGACGGGCCCTACCTCCCACCCGCCTCCCCAGCCGTGATCCTGCGTGTCGGCTTCCGACGAACTCCCAGCGCCGAAGCGGTTCGGTTCCGCGTCTCGTCCGAGGGCGCAACGCCACCAGCGCCCGTTCTCAGCGACCTAGCTCCTTCGGTTCGGCCCGCGGGAGGAGGACGACGCCGTCCGCCGCTTAGAGTACCTTGACCTTCAGCGTCAGGTAGGTGTAGCTGCCCGACACGGGCGATCCGGTGAGCGTGATCAGGTACGTCCCGGCGTGGACCGAGGAGAGCTTGATCGTGACCGTGGAGTTGAACGGCGGCGCGACCCCGGAGCTCCCAAAGCTGAGCGTCATCCCCGCGGGCAACCCGGCGGAGCTCAGGGAGACGTTACCAGTCGAGAACCAACGCGTCAGACTGAGGTTCGTGAAGTACGCCTTCGCCGTGGCCGCGAGCGTCACGTGATCCGAGGCGCCGAGGAACCGCATCGAGAACCCCTGGTTCTCCTGCCGCACGGTGTTCCCCTGGAACGCGGTGATCAACCCCGAGGGGGCGCCGCTCCCGAAGCTCGTCCAGTTCGTGACGCTCCCGTTGCTCACGGAGTTGTGGGCGAAGACAAAATCGAACGACGGGACGGTCTGCACCGTCGCGTAGATCTCCTCGTAGTCGGTGTAATCGTAGTAGCTGACGCTGTTGCAGGTGTAGAATCCGGTCATCACGAAGTGGGTCCCTCCCGAGGCCCCGATGATCGTGCCGAGCACGCTCGTGCCCTGCGTCACGGTGAACGTGACGTTGCCCGAGGCGATCGTCATGGCGAAGGTGTAGGTCGCCCCGCGCTGCAGCGCCATCTGGTTCGGGGTGTAGTAGTAGCTCCCCGCACAGGAACTGGTCCAGGACCAGGTCCAACCCCAGGTGCCGTAGTCGTTCGAGATCCCGATCTGATCGTAGGATCCGGCGTTGTCCCAGGAGGAGAGCAGCACATAGTAGAACTCCGAGCTCGACGGGACCGCGTCCGGGAGCGTCATCGTCATCTTGGCCGAGGTCGGAGATCGGGTCGGGCCCCCGTAGTAACCTCCGTCCCACCAGTGGGTGAGCGGGTGGACGGCGGCGGGGCTGCTCCCACGGACCGGGATCGCCGATGGGTGGGGGACAGGATGCGCGACTCGGACGTTCCCGGAAGCGGCCGCCCCCGCCGGGACGAGGGCGGGACCCGCGCGCGTCGGGGCAGGGCCGAACGACGAACCCGCCGGACCGGACGAAAGGAGGACCAACGCCGCGATTCCGACGAACGCCAACCCGAGCGCGGGTGCCCTCGACACGAAACTCATGGAACGAACCCCAGCGCATCACGGGGTTCACCTACATGACCCCGCCGGAGGCCGTAGCGCCGCTTCGGCCCCGTGAGACACGTCGGTACTCGAGGGGTATCCGTGGAGTCCGAAGGTCTCACGGCCATCCGCTTGGATCCCAGGTGGTTCGGAAACCCGCGTGCAACCCGTCGAGGGCGGCCATTTCCGTAGGGGCGAGACCGAAGTCCAGGCTCGCGAAGTTCTCGACGATCCGCTCGCGGTGGATCGATTTCGGGATCTCCACCACCCCGTGCTGAAGCCCCCACCGTAGGACGACCTGGGCCGGGCTCCGACCATGGCGTTGCGCGATGCGGACGACGACCGGATCCGCGAGCTTCTCGCCGCGAGTGAGCGGGGCGTACGCTTCGAGTTGGATCCCGTGGTTCCGGCAGTACTCGAGGAGATCGCGTTGGAACAGGAACGGGCTGAATTCGACCTGGTTCACGGCGGGAACGATTCCGGACCGGTCGAGAAGCTCCGAGAGGTGGGCGACGGTGAAATTGCTGACCCCGATGCTCCGGCACTCGCCGTCCCGGAGCAAGCGCTCGAGGACCTTCCAGCTCGCGAGCCGCTTTCCGGTCACGGGCCAGTGTAGGAGGTAAAGGTCCACCGGCCCCAGGTCGAGCAGGCGCCGGCTCCGTTCGAACGCCCGTCGGGCCGATTCCTCCCCCTGGTCGTCGTTCCACAACTTGGTGGTGACGAACAGCTCCTCCCGCCGGACCCCGGATTGCCGCACGGCCTCTCCGACGGAGGCTTCGTTCCGGTACAGGGCCGCCGTGTCGATCAAGCGATAGCCGGCTTCGATGGCGAGTTGGACGGCCTCTCTCGTGGCGCGGCCCGGGGGGGCTTGCCAGACGCCGAGACCCAAGACCGGCATCGAGACCCCGTTGTTGAGGACGGTGCGGACCTCGCGACCGCGCACGAGGTCGAACAGGGGGAGCGGTTTCGACGACGCCATCGGGCGCCCAAGGGCGCAGGGTATTTTTCGCCACGGGCCCAGGCCGCCGACGGACGCGGTGTGGGTCGCGACCGCGCCGCGCGCCGGCCCGACCCCGAATCACAGACGACCGGACCGGTCGAGGACCGTCAGGGCCGAAACCGTGATCCATCGGCTCGGGCGGCCGGGATACTCCAGGACGAACGGGTAGATCGGGGTTCGAGGTTGGTACGACTCTTCCGGCGGGATGTCCGGATGGGCTGCGTCGAGGTTCCAGGTACCGTCCGGATTCCGCCGGGCTTCGAGCAGGTCAAGGGCCTCGCCCATCCGGCGATCGTCGCCGTAACCGAGGGCCGTCAGCATGTCGAGGCCGACGAGGAAATCGTAGTAGTAGTGGTTCGGATAGTGGAGCCGACTCCACGGCGGATAGGGGCGCCGACCTTCGTGAACCAGACCCCGGTCCAGGTAGAACTCCGCCCCCTTCCGGATCGCCCTCTCGACCGCGCTCGACCGCTCGGGCGGGGCGATGGCGGCGAACGCTGCCAACGCCTCCCACCCATCGAGCGTGCCGCGGGCGGAACGGAAACAGTGCCACCCTCCATCCCGTTTCTGGTGGCGCACCAACCAGTCCACGGCACGTTGCACCCTCGGGTCGTCGCCGTAGCCGAAACGGACGAGCATCCTCACGGCATTGCCGGTGAAGCAGACCTCGCTGCCAGAGCCCCCGAGGCCGCCCCGAGCTCCAGATTCCCGGGCCATGAGGAGTTCGGCGGATCGAGCGACTCCGGGAACGGATCGAGTTACCCCGAGGTCGGAGAGGACGATCAACCGCCAGTTGGTGGCGATGTACTTCGGTAGGTAGAGTTCTCGACTGGTGGTCCCCGGCGAGGTCCACTGGCCTCCGGGGAGTACGAGGTTCAGGATCTCCTTGGCCCAACCCGATCGGGGCACGAGCCGTCGTAGTCGGCGGACCTCGGCGCTTTCCGGCGCCCCGTGATCGAGGTCGCGGCGCAGGCGCAGTTGGATGCTCGGCTGCTCTCCGGCCTCGAGCCAGGAGCGCAGCCGGTGCGCGATCCTCACGGTTCCGGGAATCCGCCGCTCGATTTACGCTCCGCTGCGGCGGCTCGATAGGTCTCCATCGGGCCCGCGCGCCCACGGTGGACCACCCGCGGTCGCGGATGGTTCGCCGCATGGGCGGGTGCTCCGGCTCGATCCTTTCGGGGGAAATCCGGGATTGGACCAAGGAAACCCCCCTTCCGCCGGCTGAAGGTTAAGTGGGGGAACCTCACTCCGAGCGCCGATGGCCGCGAGAGGTCTCTTCTGGGGTTCGGTGGGGCTAGTGCTGGGTCTGATCTTCTTGGTTCCTTCGGCGGCGCTCGGGGCGGCGGTCGGACCGGCCGCGCACTCCGCCGCCGCCGTGCGGCACGGAGGCACCACCGCGCCGGTGGGGTTCAACCAACCCGGAAACCTGCTCATCACCGACCAATTCAACAACCGGGTCATCGAGGTCAACCCCCTGACCAAGCAGGTCGTGTGGTCCTTCGGCTCGGGCAACTCGACCCTGTGCAACCCTGGAGCCGGCTCCGTGATCGGCGCGAACGACGCCGAGCGACTTTCGGGCGGCTACACCCTCATCGCCGGGACGGGGATCCCGGCCGGCGTCCCCGGAACGACCGCCTGCGTCGACAACCGCGTCATCGTCGTGAACCCGTCCGGCAAGATCGTCTGGCAGTACGGCGTCGCCGGCAAGACCGGAACCGGTTTCGACCTGCTCAACGTGCCGGTGTTTGCGATCCAGCTGCCCAACCACCACTTCCTCGTGGTGGACCAGGGGAACAACCGGGTCATCGAGGTCAACTTCGCCAAGAAGATCGTCTGGTCGTACGGGCCCACGAGCGGACCGGGCGCGCTCAGCAACCCGAACAGCGCGGAGCTGCTCGCCAACGGTGATGTCCTCATCGCCGACGAGAACAACAATCGCGTCATCGAGGTGAACCACGCCGGAAAGATCGTCTGGCAGTACAGTCACGGCCTCTCGATCGCCGCGTTCGCGAGCCGGCTGCCCAACGGCGGCACGCTGATCACCGACGCCGCCCACAGCCGCGTGGTCCTGATCAACGCCACGAAACACGTCGTGTTCCAGTTCGTCACCAACCGTTCGGCCGGTAGCAACCCGGCTCCCTCGCCCTCGAACGCCGTGATGCTCGCCGGCGGGTACATCGTGATCTCGGACCAGAACAACAACCGCGTGATCGTCGTGAGCCCTTCGGGCCACATCGTCTTCCAGTACGGCAAGACCAATGTCGCCGGTTCGGGATCGGACGAGCTGTTCGGTCCGTACACGGCCTTCGCGATCGGGGACTACACGGGCCAGACCCCCCCGCCGAAGGTCTACTGACGAGGTCGAGACTCGCTCCCCCGGGGTCCGGTCGACTGGCCGGACCCCATTCCCGGCCGGATCCTCTTCGAGAGGTTCCCGGAGTCCCTCCCGGTGAGGACCGGGAGTTCCCATGCGGCGGATAGCGCGAACCGGAAGCAGGAAGTAGGACGATCGCATCCCTCGGTCCGTCGGAGCGTCATCGATGGTCGTAGATTTCGAGTTCAAGCGGGCCCCGGCATGGACAGTGGCGACGGTGGCGTGGACGGGGCCCTGGAAGGACGAGCGGATCCGATCGGAGTTCGAGAAGCTCGCCGGTTGGGCGAAATCGAAGCGGCTTCGTACCGGTAAGTGGATCTTCATGGAGACGAGCTCCCGGCACTTCCGGGTCGCGATCGAGGTCCGCGGCAAGGCGCGAGGGGAGGGGAAAGTCCACCTTCGAAAGTTGCCGGCCTCCCGGGTCGCCGCGATCGTCTTCGACCCCGAAGAACTGTCGCCCCGCGTCGCCTACCACGGAATGAACGACTGGCTTCGGTGGCGCCGCAAGGAGAAGGAGATCAAGAGCGCGGGGGCCTATCGCGAGGTCTACACAGGCAATCCGTGGTCAGACGCCAAGGCATTCGCCCACACCGAGATCCAGGTCCTCGTACGGTAGGGGGCGTGCTCCGTTCCACCCGCCGGGCGCCCGGTCGGGGAGGGGAGGGAGCGACGCGAGGTCGATGACCTAAAACCCGCGCCCGGAGTTCCGTCGCTCCGGGGGGAGACCGACGGCCCGCGGAACGCCCCATCGGTTCCGCAGCTTGACCGAGCTTCAGGAGCAGGCGGCTGCCGCCCTACCTCCCGAGGTCCGCGCCTACGTGGACGGCGGGGCCGGCGAGGAACACACCCTGCGGGCCAACCGCGACTCCTTTTCCCGCCAGATCCTCCGTCCCCGCGCCCTCGCGGGCCTCACCTCCGTCGACCTCTCCACCACGATCCTGGGGACGAGGGTCGACGTCCCCTTCTTCGTTTGCCCGATGGCCTACCAGGCCTCTGTGCACTCGGACGGGGAGCTGGCGACGGCGCGAGCGGCCGCCGGCGCCGGCGCGCTGGCGATCTTCAGTACCTTGAGCTCCGCCTCGTTGGAGGCGATCGCCGGGGCCTCCGGCGCCGGCCCCCGTTGGTTCCAGCTCTATCTGCAACCCGAGATGGAGGAGAACCGCGCTCTCCTACAGCGGGCGCAGGAGGCGGGGTATTCGGCGATCGTGCTGACGGTCGATCTCCCGATCCTGGGAATCCGCGACGCCCAATTGCACCATGGGTTCGCCCTCGACGCATCGCCGCCGCTCGGGAACGGCGCCGCGGTCCTCTCGCCCCAGCGGGCCGCGGAGTTTACCGCCGGGGGGTTCCGATTGCGGGCGGACGCCGCCCACGGCTGGGAGGTCCTCGGCGAGCTGCGCCAACACACGAACCTGCCTCTGGTGGTGAAGGGTGTCCTGACGGGCGAAGATGCGAAGGCGGCCGTCGATCACGGGGCGCGCGCGGTGATCGTCTCGAACCACGGCGGTCGGCAACTGGACCACGCTCCGGCGAGCCTCGAGGCGTTGCCCGAGGTGGCGGCGGCGGTCGGCCACCGGGCGGAGGTCTACCTGGATAGCGGAGTACGTCGCGGAGCGGACATCATCGCGGCCCTGGCGCTCGGCGCCCGCGCGGTCGGCGTCGGACGTCCCGTCCTCTGGGCCCTCGCCGTCGGCGGGGAATCCGGGGTGCGCGAGTATCTCGCGATGCTCCGGGAGGAGCTCGCCGTCACCTTCGCGCTGATGGGGCGCTCCGGCCCCGGGGACACCGACGGTTCCGCCCTTGGGAGCCTCCGAAGGGGAGACCCCGGCCCCTGACGCGGTCTTCGGACGAACGGGTTCAGGCGCGCCAGACGGGGCCGGAATAGCCGGGTGGCACGAGCGGGGGGGGCTCGGACCCGCCGAACGGGTCGGGTCGCGGGGTGGGTGGCCGGCCTTCCTTGCGGCAGAGATACGCGTCGATCGCGTCCGCCGCTCGGGTCCCGGCCGCCATGGCGTGCACCACCGAGCGACCGCCCGAAGCGAAGACCCCCTCGACGGCCGTCATGGTGTCGGGATGGATCCCTTCGGGCCAACCTTTCGATCCGATCTTGAGCTGGAGCTCGTCCGGGAAGCCGTGCAGGTCCGCGACCTGGCCGATCGCCATGATGACGGTGTCGCACTCGATCGCCAGCTCTTCGCCGGGGATCGGTACGACGGCCCGCCGACCGGAGGCGTCCGGCGGAGCGATCTGCATCTTCTGGAACACCATCCCCTCGACGTGGTCCTTCCCCACGATCCGGGTCGGCGAGACCAGCCAGTGGAAGATGACCCCCTCCGGCTCGGCCTCGTGGATCTCCTCCGGCCCCGCCGGCGCCTCGTCCTTCGTCCGCCGATAGGCCATGGAGACCCTCGCCCCGGGGGCGAGGCGGACGGCGGAGCGAACCGAGTCGATCGCCACATCCCCGCCGCCGACGACGACGATGTTCTTGCCCAGGGGTGCGATGCGACCCTCGTTGACATCCAACAGGAAGTCGAGGGCATAGATCACGCCGGGGAGCTGCTCTCCGGGGATCCCCGGCGAGCCCGGTTTCGAGGCGCCGACGGCGAGGTAGACGGCCCGGTACCCCTCCGCGAGGAGACTCTCCGGGGTGTAGTCGACGCCGGCGGCTTTGCCGGCGACGAACGTGATGTCGAAGTTCTGGAAGCGGTCGAGGTCCTGCAGGAGCTCGCTGCCGGGCATCCGGTAGTGGGGGATCGCCTCGGCCTGGCCGCCGACGACCTCCATCCGCTCGAAGACGGTGACGGCGTAGCCGCGGAGGCACAGCTCCCAGGCCGCCATCAAACCCGCCGGCCCGGCGCCGACGACGGCCACCCGCTGGTGGCGCGGGGCATTCGGGACATAGACGAGCTTCGAGTTCCCGAGCTCCATCGCGGCCCGCTTGATGTGCCGGATGGCGATGGGGATCCCGCGGTGCCCCATGATGCACGCGTCCTCGCAGTAGTGGTAGCAGACCTTGCAGAGCGTGGTGGCGAGGGGATTCTCCGTGAGGGTCACCCGGGCCGCCTCATCGAACTGGCCGCCGGCGACCAATCCGATGTAGCCCCGGCAGTCTTGGGTGATCGGGCAAGCCTCGACGCAGAACGGGAGCGCACACTGGAGGCACCGGCTGGCCTCCATGATCGCCTCCTCTTTCGTGTAGGCGTGCAGGACCTCGTCGAAGCTCCGGATCCGCCGCTGGGGCGGCTCCTCCGGCACCGGAACGCGCTCGTACCGGGCCACCGAATAGCTCATGGCATCGACCATGGCGGTTCCTCGGTCTCTGGAGGAACAGAACCGGTCCTTAACCCAAACGGTTCCGTGGTAGGGCCTCGCATGGGCCGCGAGGGTCGAGCGAGCTTCGGAAGTTCACGGCGCGACGTGGGTGACGATCTGGATTCCTTCCCGGACCGCCCCGCTCACGGTGCAGAAGTCCTCGAAGACGGACACGCAATGGTCGAAACGTTCGCGATCCTCGGGGTGGACGGGCGAGGCCCTCACGCCGACCGAAAGCCGGCGCACCCGAAGTCGCCCTCGGTCGTTTCGACCGACCTCGACCTCCACGACGGTGTTGATCGGCCCGCACGGAACACGCGCCCGTTCGAGCGTGTTCAGGAGCGTGGAACTCAGGCAGTGCCCCACCGCCGTCGCCAGCACCTGGATCGGGCCGGGGCCGACACCCCCGCCGGTGGGCTCGGGTTCATCGAGGGTGATTGGGCCGAACGGCTGACCGGGGTATCTCGCCTCGAACCGGTATCTCTCGACCTGAGCGAGCTCGGCGGTAGGGCCTCCGACTGACTGGGACATCGTCCCCCCACTCCCTCGTCGAGTAAGGGGTCGACCCTCGGGTCGGGCCGGGGCCCGGGAGCGGGCGGCGCCGGACGGCCCTCCCGTGGTCCCCCGGGTCTTATACACCGGGCCGATACGAGCGGCCGACGATGGCGAATCGCCCGGGTACAGTAGGGGCCCGAGCCGAGCTCCGCCGGCGTCGATGGTCGCCGGGGCCCGGGCCGCTGGTCGTTGCCGCCCTGTTCGTTCTGTTGCTGGGCTCAGTTCCCATCGGCCTCGCCGCCCCGTCTCCTCACCGGGGAGACTCCCCCGCTTGGTCCCGCTCCTCGGGCATCCCCGAGGGCGGTCACGCCGGCACCGGGGACCGATCAGCGGCCCGATCGCTGACGTCGGGCGAGGGGTCGATCCTCGAGACGGTCGACCTGGCCGACAATGCGGTCCTTCCCGGGAATGCCCAACCCGCCGTGCAAGACCTGCCGAGCTCGGCGGTGTTCGATCCCCAGAACGGGAAGGTCTACGTCCGCGGCGGGCTCGGCAATTCGATCAGCGTCATCAACACCACCCGGGAGGTCCTGACGACGACGGTGCCGGACTGGTACGCCCAGAACGGGTACGTGATCGTCCCCACGATGGCCGTCGACCCGCTCACCGGCGATCTCTACACGACGAACTTCCAGGGCGGGAACGTCACCGTCATCGGGGCGATCTCTGACCAGGCGATCCGTTCGATCTACGTCGGCGGGTCGCCGGGAGCCCTGGTCTTCGACCCGGCCAACTCCAACTTCTACATCGCGAACTGGGGCGGCAACAACGTGACGGTGCTCTCGGCGACGACGCACCACACCGTGGCCAACATCCCGGTGGGTTCCCACCCGTCGGCGATCCTCTACGATCCGATCAATTCCCGCGTCTTCGTCACGAACTTCTACTCGTCGAACGTCTCCGTCATCGACACTGGGACGGAGAAGGTCATCGCCAACCCTGCGGCCGGTGCCTACCCGATCAACCTCGGGCTCGACACCGTCGACAACTACGTCGACGTGGCGAACTCCAACAACGGGGCGCCGAGCAATCTCACGGTGATCGACGCCGCGTCGGACACCGTCCACGCCCGGATCGGAGTCGGAGCCGACCCGACCTGGTTCGCCTACTTCGCCCCGGGCGACCTCATGTACGTCGCGAACGGCGCCTCGGGAAACGTGTCGGTGGTCAACCAGTCGACCGGCGTGGTAGTCGCCGGCGTCTCGACCGGCCTCGACCCGTACGGGATCGTCTACGATGCGGCCAATGGAGCGATCTACGTCCTCAACTCCCAGTCGGAGAACATCACCGTCCTCCGGGCCGCCGATCACCGGATCGTCGGTGGGTTCAGTACCCGCAACGGACTCCTGTACGGACTGACGATCGATACCACGAACGGAAACGTCTTCGCCGTGAGCGAAGGGGCTTTCACCACCCCGGGTCCGCCTCCCCACGACGCGGGGAACGTGACGGTCATCTCCCCGAGCACGGGGAGGGCCATCGCCGCCATTCCGCTCATCGTCTACCCGAGGGGGATCGCCTTCGACCCGACCCGGAACGACCTCGTCGTGGTCAACACCGGCGGCGATGATCTCTATCTGGTGAACGCGAGTACGGGCCGGATCGAGCGGACCGTCGCCGTCGGTTTCTCTCCCGAGGAGGTGACGTTCGATCCCGCCACCGGCGACCTCTGGGTGGTCAATCGCGGGTCGATGAACCTCACCGTCCTGGACTCATCGCTCCATCCGGTCGCCAGCGTCCCGACCGGATCCAGCCCGACGGCGATCGCCTATGACGCCGCGGATGGCGAGATCTACGTGACCGACAACCTCGGAGGGAACGTTTCCGTGATCAACGCCACGACGTTTGCGGTCGTCACCTCGGTCCTCATCGGAGCGTTCGACAACCTCGATGCGCTCCTCTACGATCCGCACAACCACGAGGTGTACGTCGGAGACCTCTCCGGAAGCAACGTCACCATCCTCCAGGGCACGACGAAAGTCGGATCGGCCCACGTCGGCCTCCTCCCGGTCTCGCTGGCGTCCGATCCGAGGAACCACACCGTCTTTGTCGCCAACTCAGGCTCGAGCAACGTCACGGTCCTCAACGACAGCACGAACCGGGCCGTCGCCAACTACCCGATCGTGGATGCCGGGTTCCTCGCCTACGATCCGTCGAACGATGCAGTCTACAACGCCGGGGGCGCTACCGGCCTCGTCGATGCGACCAACGCGTCGACCTACGTGGCCCTCGGGCCGGCCCTATTGACGGGCAGCGCCCAGCACCCGACCGGGATCGCCTACGTCTCGAGCACCCAGGAGGTCGGATTCTCCACGGAGTACGCCGGGAGCGTCTCCTTGATCGGGGCCGCCGGGAGCTCGACCCGTTATTCCGTCACTTTCACCGAGTCCGGTCTCGTCAGCGGGACCCCATGGTCGATCACCCTCAACGGGATCGGGAACTCCTCGCTCTCCGGCCCGATCAACTTCTTCGAGCCGAACGGCAGTTTCCCGTACACCGTGGGATCCGTCCCAGGGTACACCTCGAACTTGACCAGCGGCACGGTAGTCGTCGCCGGCGGGCCTCGGACCATCGACGTCGGTTTCACGTCCACCTCCGGTGGCGGAAAGCTCTACAACGTCACCTTCCTCGAAATGGGGCTCCCGCAAGGGACCCTATGGTCCGTGACGCTCGAGGGGTTCGCCGAGGCCTCGCGCGCGAGCGGGATCTACTTCGCCGAAGCGAACGGCTCGCACCTGTTCACGGTCGGGAGCGTGAGCTCGTTCAGCGCGACCCCCGCGTCGGGTGCCGTCGTCGTCGCCGGCGGGCCGGTGACCCAGAACGTTACGTTCAGCCACGCTCCCGCTGCCCTGACCGCCCTGCTGGTCGCCTCGCCCGCCTCGGTCCCGGTGGGACGGCTCTCCGATCTGACGACGACGACGTCGGGGGGCACGCCCCCGTTCACGTACCGGTATCAGGGCCTACCGGGAGGGTGCGCCACGCAGAACCTGTCGACGCTGCCCTGCACCCCGACGACCGCCGGCTCCTACAACGTCAGCGTCGTCGTGACCGACGCAGCCGGAAAGCGAGCGACCGCCAATACGACCCTCACGGTCGCCGCCGCCCCCGGCTCGTCGGGGAGTTCCGGATCCACCTCCACCCTGCTCTGGCTCGTATTGATCCTGATCGTCGTCGGCATCATTCTCGCCGTGTTGCGGTCGCGACGGCGTCGACCACCCGACGTCCCCTCGTCCCCTCCGCCGCCTCCGGCCAGCAGCCCGTCTACCTCGCCGCCTTCCGGGGCGCCCCCGAGTTAGACGGCGTCGGAGCCGGTCAGACTTTTTCCCTCTCGCTCGCCGGTGGCTCGATGGGACGCCACATCAGCAGCTCGTCGAAGTACCGACCATCCCGCTTGAACGCCCGTGGGACGCGCCCGCACGTCTGGAATCCATGGCGTTCGTAGAGCCGGCGCGCCGTCTCGTTGACGTCCAGCACCGAGAGCTGGACGATCTCGAAACGCCCCCGGCTGCGCTCGAGGGCATGGCCCAGGAGGGCCGAACCGATCCCCTGCCGACGGGCTTCCGGGCGGACAGCGATCCCCAGGCTGCCGAGGTGGGCGTCCTCGGCATGCTCCCCGGCCCGCATCACGGTGCAAGTTCCGGCGATCCGACGACCGTCGTCGGCCACGACGGCGACCCCGGAGCCGTCGAGGAGACGACGGTGGACGGTGCCGAAATGGGCCGCCTCCTCCCCCAGGCTCGGCTTGCGGCGCATGAGGTACACCCCGAGCTCCGGGTGGGTGAGCACCTCCTCGTACCGTCCATAGTAGAGGTCGACCCAGCCGTCGAAGTCGGTCCATCGAAGGTCCCGGAACTCCATGGCGGTACGGACCATCGGCCCGGAGCATAAGGGACCCTCGGGTGAGCGGCCGCCGGCCGAGGACCGGGTGGCCGAGCCGTCGGACGTGATCCGCCTCGAGCCGGTGGGCCTCGGTAGGCGGGCGGCGTCCTTCACCGACCTGGTCGAGCCTCCACCGAACCGGGCCCGGGGGATCGACCCCGTCGCAGCGCGACGGACTGCCGCGTGATCGGTCCCCGCCATCTAAGGCGCAGCCCGGTGCAGGTGCTCGGGATGGACGTGCTCCACGAGCAGTGCTACGTGCGGCAACGGGGAGCGTGACGCGGGCCACGGTACGCGGGGCACCCGTACGTCGACCGACGACCCGAGTTCGAGGCGTACCGCATCCCCGGGAAGATCGGGCGCCGTGCCCGGGGTGCGACGAAGCATTCCTCCGCGAGCGCCTGAAGGTCGTGCGGGTCTCCGACGAAGAGCTGGCGAGACTCGGCTGGCACGTTGGGATCAATCCGCCGAGTACCTCCCAGCTGCCTAGAAGGGGGCGAGGAAATGCCGCGCCCGGGGGCGCGGCGGATCCTCTCAGGCGATCATCCTCGCGTCGGCCGCCGGCTCCATCGCCGAGCAGTTGGAGCACCACCCACGACCGGACGTCTTGAGAGTCTCCAAAATGCACTCAACGCAGAGGGGGCGACGACAGTGCGTGCACCGGTGCCAGGTCTCCGGGTCGGTCATCGACGAGGCGCAGGTGGCGCAGGCGGACCCGGCGGTGCCGCTGAGGGTTGGCTGGATCGGGGCGGGCGCGGGCGGCGGGACGGGACCCGAACCCGGGGGCCTGAGGTGGGGAGGAGCGGCCATCAACGCCTCCATCTCGAGCCAGCTCGTCGGCTCGAACGGACTCGGAGCGTCCTGCGAGGTCGGGCTGCCGAATGCACCGGCGCCGCGCCAACTTTCGATGACCGCCGGGGCGGCCGGAGACGCCAGCGTTTCCGGCGAGGTCGCCGAGACCGCCAGTGGTGGCGTCGTTCCGAGCTCCAGATCCTGATCGGGGTCGAAGGCGCACTCGGGTATCGGCCCGACGAGCTCGGCCGGAAGCTCCCCCGGTGACGCCGGCAACAGGTGATTCCATATCGTTCCTCCCGGGACGCTCTCGGGGGAGGCGATCGACGCCGGAGGCCCAGGGACCGCCCTGGAAGCGAGCGGGCTGACCGCCGAAGTTGGACGACTTCCGACCGGCGCGCCCCTGGCGGCCCGCCATCGTCGGAGCGCGAGAATGGGAGGGGAGGCCGCGACCCGACGGGTCCATGCCCGCCGCGCTGGGCCCTGGGACGTGAGCCACAGGCTGATCCCGTTAACCAGGGTGATCGAACCGAATACGATCAGGACGAGCGGCGAGCGAGCCGAAGGCCCGATGCCGGCCCACCAAAGCGTCCCGACGAGCATCGCCGCGAGCCCCGTCCCCAGCATCGCCGCGAGGCTCGAGCTCCCGAGCCCCTCCGCGCCGAAGCCGAGCCTCGCCAACATCCTGACCGCCCCTCGGGGTCCGAACGACGCAGACCCGCCCGTTGATTCCCGGCACGGACCTGATGAACCTATGCCCGCAGGCGAATGTCGTGGCGGGTTCGGGGTCGGATGCGTTGCGACCCCAGCCGGCGGTACCGCTTCGCGAGGAGGCGCCGCGGGGGGCGACGGTCCCCACAAGTAGATACCACCCGTGGCCACTGCGCCGGCCCCCGCGATGACCGCTCCGACGTCCGGTGGCGACGACGCCCGCCTCTCGGGAGGCGATCTGCTCCCGTTCGGGATCCTGCTGGCGGCGATCGTCGGGTTCGTCTACGGGTGGACCCTCTACGGCTGGCAGCTCTACCTCTCCCTCCGTCTTCCGGTGTTCGACTTCGGGATCAACTACCAGGTCATCTGGGCCGCAGCGCACGGGACAGAGCTGGATTTCTTCGGCATCGGGATCGGTTCGCTGGTCGTCTACGCGTTCGTCCCATCGTTCTGGCTCATCGGCTCCGAGCCTTCGTTCTTCCTTTTCCTGATCGCGTTCGAGGCGGCGTGGCTCGCCCTCGGGGCCGTTCCGTTGTTCTTCGTCGCCCGCGAGCGACTTCGGAGCCGGTGGGCTGCCCTCGCCCTAGCCCTGGCGTACCTGGCGTTCCCAGCGCTCGCAGGACCCGTCTGGTTCCCGTTCCACTTCGAGGCCCTGTTTCCGACGCTGTTCCTCTTCGGCTATTGGATGTTCCGCCGCGGAACCTTCTGGGCGGCGGGCGCCTTCTGGACCGCGTGCCTGTTCACGCACATTGGCGCGGTCATCGTCATGGGTTTCTTCGCCGCGGGTATCGTCCTCGAGCCTCGGCTCCCGATCGTCGTGCGGGCCCTGGGGAACTGGACCCGACGACGAGGGTCGGCGACGGATCCCCTCTCCCGACCCGCCCGACCCTATGTACCGAGCGCCCCCGAACGCCTCGGCGTTTACTTGTTCATCGCCTCGGTGGCGGTGTTTCTGATCGCCGCGTCGTACTACGGGTGGTTCTGGTTCCTTCACTACATCACGAAGACCGGACCGAACGCGGTGTCGCTGAGCCAACCGCTCTACTCGGCTCCCGCGGCAGCCAACCTCCCCGTTCAGGGGTGGACCCTGCTGCTCCTCTTCGGTCCCCTGTTGGCCCTTCCGTTCCTTGGGCGCGAGGAACGCTGGGGGATGATCCCTTACATGGCGATGCTGCTTCTCACCAGCCAGCACGGATTCTGGTTCCCGTTCCGCAACCAGTACCCGGCGCTGCTGGTGGGGCCGCTCTTCGCGGCGACCGTCCGTGGGATCGAGCGGCTCAGGAGTTGGGGAGGCCGCCGCGAGCCCAGCTCGGGCCCGGGTGCGGCCCGAGGGCCCCCGGCCCGGCGTCCGTGGCTCATCCACCGGATACCCCAGGTCACGGCCGGAGTGGTCCTCGGACTGGTCGTCGTCTCCGGACTGTTCATCGCCCCATGGGGTCCGTTCAACGCCGCCTTACGGAGCAACGGGTTCTTGGCCGCCGGCTATTACAACGATTCCTCGGCGTTCGGAACGAATCTCACCCTCGACGCGGAGATTCGCGCCCTCGCCGAGAGCGTTCCGGCCGGCGGAGTCGTCCTGACCCAGACCGAGCTCGTCGAGCCGCTCAATCGGGAGTACTACATGGTACCGAGCCGGTTCACGCCCTCGGTGCCGCTCAACTACCTCCTCACCGACCCGTACAACCCGTCGTTCTACGGCCACAGCCTCGACGGGCCGTACTCGACGACGATGGAGCAGTGGGCCAACTACTACCTCGCCGAGGGGTGGGGGATCCTCGGCGAGGTGGACGGAGCGTTGCTGCTCGCCGGCAACTACTCGGGGACCCCGAAACTGTTCGACCCGGTGGACCAGTGGTTCGGCGCGGCGAGCTTCCCGTGCTGCGGAACCCCGAACAGTCCGTGGAACGGGTCGACGCACGGCCCCTGGACGGCCGGCCCTTCCACTCCCTACGACGGGAATTACAACGTCTTCAGTCCGGGACGGTACAACCTCACCCTCAGTTTCGCGGTCGCGCATCCGCGCGCCTCCGACCGGATCCTCTGCCAGGTGACCGGTAACAAGGGTCAGAGTCTGCTCTGGACCTCGACGATCTCTGGGGCGGGTTGGACCGCGGCCAACGGGACCGTCCAGGTCACCGTCCCGATCGACGTCCCCAACTACGAACTCGGCCCCCGCGTGAGCCTGCATGTCGCCCAGTGGACGGGGAGCCTCCAGTTCCTCGGCCTACATGTTCGCCAGACCGCACCGCCGTTCTCCTGGGCGGGCGGCTGAGCCGCGCGGCCGCCGGCGCCCGGGAGGGGGAGTTACGTCCTCGCCATCGGGCGGGGAGCCCTTATCTACCGCACGGGCCACGGGGGCCGACCCGACGGAGGCAAGCGATGAACGAATCCGGCGCATCGTCTCGGCCCACCGATTCGACCTCCAGGGTTCCGGGCGGCGACTTCCCCGGAGCCGGCGGGTCGAGGTAGGTACCGATGACCGAGGAAAGCCCCGCTCCGATCCCGACGACGAGCCCCGCCACCCCGACCGAGCCGACCCCGGTCCTCACGCCCGCCCGGAGCGCGGCGATCCTGGCCGCGCTGCTGATGGGGCTATTGCTCGGCGCGCTCGACAATTTCGTCGTGGCCACGGTGCTCCCGACGATCGCCCTCGACCTTCACGACGTCAGCGGTCAGGTGTTCGTCGTCAGCAGCTATCTGATCGCTCAAACGGTGGCGATCCCGATCTTCGGGAAGCTCTCCGACCGATTCGGCCGCCGATCGTTCTACCTGCTCGGCCTCTCGATCTTCCTCGTCGGTTCCGCGCTATCGGGGTTCAGCCAGAACCTCAACGAGCTCATCGCCTTCCGGGCCATCCAGGGTCTGGGCAGCGGGGCGTTCTTCACCGTCGTCTTCTCGATCGTCGCCGACCTGTTCCCGCCGAAGGCGGCGGCGCGGCTCGCGGGGATCCTCTCCGGGGTCTTCGGCATCGCCATCGTTTTCGGCCCCCTCCTGGGAAGCTACATTGTCGATACCACGACCTGGCGATGGATCTTCTTCGTCAACCTGCCCATCGGATTCGCCGCGATCGCCCTCGTCCTCGGCACGATGGGACCAATGCGTCCCACCGGACCCCGGCGGACCTTCGATACCCTCGGGGCGACGCTCCTGTCGGCGTGGGTCGGAGCTCTGATCTTCGCGCTGATCGAGACCTCGCACGGATGGGCGTGGACGGACCCCCGAACGATCGGACTGCTGCTCGTGGCGCTCGTCCTCTGCCCGCTCTTCCTATGGCAGGAGTCGCGTGCCGACGACCCGCTCGTCCCTCTCCGATACTTCCGGATCCCGCTCGTCTCCGCGGCCAGCGGCGTGAATTTCCTACGGGGGGCGATCCTCGTGGTGGTCGTCACGTTCGTCCCGATCTTCGTCCGGTTCGGGCTCGGGGGGACCGTCGACGAGAGCCGGGACGTCCTGTATGCGTTCATGGTCCCGATGGTGATCGGCGCGGCGATCGGAGGCGCGATGGTCGGCCGCTTCGGGTACCGGTTCCCGACCTCGATCGGACTCGCGCTCACCAGCATCGGCTGCCTGCTGCTGACCGCCGTGCCGCTGACCCCGCCGATCTTCCGCTGGGATGCGATAATCATTCCGACCGGGCTGGCCGGCTCCCTCATCCCGCTCGGCCTCGGGATCGGACTCACCTTCGCCCCGACGCAGCTCGCGATCCAGTACAGCGTCCCCAAATCGGACGTCGGGACGGGGAACTCCCTCGTCTGGTTCTTAGGGAACCTCGGGGGGTCGATCGTCGTTTCGCTCCTTGCGAGCTACCAGCAGACGGTCTACCAGTCCCTCGGACCGGCCGGCCCGGCACCGGCCTACACCAATCCTCCGACGCCCGCCTTCCTGGCGTATGCGGCCCAGGCGACCTCCGCCACCGCGAGCTCCATCCACGATGTCTGGTGGGTGCTCGTCGCCGTGGCGCTGGCGGGTATGGTCGCGGCGCTCCTGGTCCGCGGAGTGCTACCGAAGACGGCCGACGAGCCGAGGGGAACCCCGGCCGGCGAAGCCGTGGTGACCGCCTGAGCGAGAGGCCTCCGGGCCGGGGTCATCGGACGCCGGGGCGTTCGGGGCTGGTACGATGGGTCGGGATCTCCGACCCGGGCGCTCTCGTTCGCTTCGGGACCCCTACTCGAGGTCCTTCAGCGCCTTGTCAATCTCGGCCTTCGCCGCCTTGAGCTCCACGACCAGCTTGTCCACGGCTCTCTTGGCCGTCCCCGGGGGGTCGTGTCCCGCCTTCTCGACCTTGGTGAGCAACGCTTGCGACAGCCGGCCGGCCGCGCGGACCAGGTCTCGGGCGGCCTGGGCGGCTTCATCGGCCATCTGGTCTACGTGGCCGGTCGGCACAGGGCTCATCGGCCGCCCGCAACTCGGACAGTAGGCGGCTCCCGCTCCCACCTCGGCACCACACGACCTGCAGTTCATCGACCGGCCTCGGACCACCGGGCAGAACGGAGCCCCCTTCTTGGCGGTTTCGCCCAGTTCGGGCTGGGTGTGGAGTCCAACAATTACTTCACAACCGGGTCGAGGACGAGCCCGCCCTACTCTCGACTGGAACGAGGGGGTCGAGGGGGAGGCCGCCGATGCGGGCCTGGCCT
>JABCYU010000037.1 GCA_013290045.1 Methanobacteriota archaeon
GAAGGTGTATTCTTGCAAGTCCGGTGGTAAGAACCCCATCGAAACGGGGCATAAAACTGCACTCCCTGGTCACCGGCGGGTGACTACCGGCTGATGATGAGGAGGAGGAGGGCAGCCCATCTTGGGGGTCTGGGCAGTCGTACCACCGGATGCCCAGACCCTTGCAGTGACCACCCGATCGGCGGAGTCGACGGCGGGATCGTCACGCTAGGCCCTATGCACCGTCGCACAATAAGGGTTCTCACCTCGAACGATTGACCGTACGCCCGATGAAATGGACGTCTATCGGCCAAATGGCCTGACTGAGGCTGGATATCGCATCATTCACTCAGTTTTCGTCCGTTTCACAAGAACATCTTTCGCTCCACCGGCGGTGGGTGCTATGGGTTAAGGAATTCCGCGGAAGCGTCGAACGCCTGCCGAAGCGGAACTTGAACGGGCTTCATCGCCGGAGACCACGCGGAAGATCGTCTATAGGCCGCAATTCATGCCGCCGACCGAGGTAAAGCATCGCTAGGTGGGACACCTCGCCTCGGACGGTGCGAGGGCAGCAGGGTCGCGCCGGGAGGATCCTTCCGGTGATCGGGGGCACGACCTGCGACTCGGGGTCGGTCACGCCCCGCCGGCTCCTCACGTCCAGCCCGCGATCGACTCGGCGGCCTCCCTGACCGCTGCGCGGTGCTGTCGCGAGGCCTTGACCTTGCAGCTCTGTTGCTCAGCCCGGACAACCTCCCACCCGGACCGGACCATGAGAGAGAGGTCTTCGCGGTGCACGGGTTCGCCGCGAGCCTCGAGTTCACGAAGACCAGTCCACGCCAAAGTCATCGCTCTGCGCCTGGAGCCTGCATAGCTGCAGACGTCGACGGCGGGTGCCGGAGTTCCGAACCGGTGCGTGTCGACCTCCTGCTCGCTCCTGTCGCGCGAGGGCACCGGATCGGCATCGTCCTCAGAAGTGCGCTTCTCATCGAACTCGTCGGCCAAGGTCCGCTGTTCGCTCGGGTCTTCGGTTGGCGTTTCGGTCTCGGGCATTTCGTCCATGGGGGAGTGAGCCAGCCGGAAGGCTAAAAACACGGGAGGCATAGGTCGTGTCGCCATGGCACAGGGCGTGAGTCCCCTTCGAACCGAGGGGCAGGCGGACATTCGAATCCCGCGGGTTCCTTCCCAGACTCGTCTGGAGTTCAATGAGGCCTGCGCCCATTTATCGCGCTTGCTTGGTCGACCCCTCACCCGACTAGAGTGCCTGGAGCGGGCGTCCCGACTTGCGAGAAGTATCCCCGACGGCGAAGCAGAACAATTGCTTCGGCGTTCGGATTTGGGCTAGGCTGTCCTCGACCAGAGGGCAGCAGTCGGGGGACCCGCGCACTCCCAAGGCAGGGATCCCGGGCGCAGTCTGCTCCAAGTAGGCCAAGTGAGTCAACTCGTCGTGCCCTGCTTCTTGTGGCACTCGGGGTGCGCCCAGCCCTTGAACCCCTCGAACATCGCCTTCCCGTGTTCGGCGTTCTTGTAGACGTCGAATCTCATGGGGCGCTTGGGGTCGCGGCAGATGGGGCAGGTGACGCGGATGATTCCCTCGTATTCGCTCCGCGCGTTCTGATAAGTGGTACGACGAACCTCCGCGAGGATCGACTGGAACTTCCCGGAGAATCCGCGTCGCAGAAGCTCAGCCCGGGAGAGACCACTGTCGGTTCCGAGATCGGTGAGCCAGTCGTGGAACCCTTTGTCAACCCGAAATGTGACCGGGATGCTGGGCATGGATTCTCCTCCTTGGCGATATGGTCGCCGACTACAAGATGATTACAGGCCGATGACGTGCTCGATGACACGGCGATTACGCCCCGATGACGTGGGCGATTACAGGGGGTGATTACGCGGTGGGGGTGGTGGTGGCGTCTTTCGCGCGCTCCCGCTCGATTAGGGGCCCTACCTCCCACGGCCGTCCGTCCCCTGCTCGCCAACGCCACCACCACGGCGGCTCGGCGTCCACTCCCGCAGCACCATCGCCGCATATTGGAGCGTGTACGACCGGCGCCTGCCGCGGCGCCCTCACCGCGATCTCATTCGCCACCACCCTCTCCGAAATCAGACAGGTCGGCAACCCCGAGCGGGTTCGCCCGCTTTTGCAGACTGACTTGGGTCCATGATTGCCGTGGGACTAAGGCGGACTACTGACGGAGGGCGGGCGTGGGGGGATTCGATAAATTCATTTGGCGGGCGCATAGCTGACAGGGCACTCGGACGCTACTTACGACCCCCCAATCCTATGGCGGCTCTCGCGAGCGCGTCGGCGCTGGGGCCATCAAATTTGCGCTTCCGGTGCGATCCCCGGGACCACCGGAGCGTCACGAACCCGAACCTCGCCCGAATTCCATCCAGCCGGTCCTTGATGACGCGGAGACCCTCTCCGCGGATCTCCGAGAGCCCATTGAAGGCCTGCACGAGCGGTAGGTTGTCTGTCGTGGCCCAGACTCCGCCAAACCCCCGTTCTGCCGCCCGTTCCAGCCCGAATGCGAGGGCAAGATACTCGGCGTGGAGTGGACCGGGAACTTCGCCCAGGGCGATTGATTCGTGGATGAGTGGGCGAAGCCGGAGGTCGCGGAGGATGATCCCCGCCCCCGCTGGATGTAGTCTGCCGTCCAAACCAACCATTGACCGTCGCGTGTCGACCGAGGCGTCGGTCTCGAGGTAGGCAAGCTTCAACCGAATGCCCAGGGTTTGGGCATTTGATACGCTCTCCCTCGACCGAGAAGCCCACACCAGTGGGCCTGTCCAGGACAGAATGCAAGTTCGTATCGCCGTATCGAGGAAATTCGATGGCCGGAAGCCCCCCCTTCCACATCTGCGACAACTAGGGAGGGCGGAGTCACGACTTCCAGTTCTTCAAGGAAGCGGTTCCCCTTATCTTGCCATCTTTTCCGAACGACATTTGGCCTCCGAAACTGGGTCCCGATTGGGCCAGCTCGTTTGGAACTTCTCTGCCATGGAACGCCGTGGGCCAACCTCCGTGTTCCTCGATAATATTTTCGATGCCAAGCATGAGGCGCATCGTCTCCGCAAGGGCGTCTACGATCTGCTCGTATTGCGCGATGTCGTCGATTGAAAGCGTCCGGCCCCGACGGTCCTTGAGCCATTTGTCACAAACCTGATGACCACCGATGTGGAAATTCCACACACTCTCGGGTACCGTTCGGAACCCACTCTCTTGGGAGTCGTCGAGCCACACGGTTCCCGCGTGATAGGAGATGTTCCCGACCTTGGGGGTCGATTGCCCAAAGTACAGAGCAGCCCGCTCGTCGGACACAAGTAATCGTGAAAGGTGTAGATCAATTAGATGTCGGCCCAACGAGGCGAGACCGCGGAACAGAGCGGAACTTCCCGGATAAGGAAGTCGCGGAAAATCCATTTTCAGGAACTCGCCGTATCTGGCGCGGTAGGTCGGGCTATGGAAGACCGCGTATGCGTAACACAGGACATGCTCAGGAGTCGTCCCATTTGGTAGACCGTTTGGGCCTCTCTCAGAGGATTCCAACGATTGACCAAGTTCGATTAGAAAATCCATGGACAGATTAGGGCGCGTCTGCCCGTCCCGACTCTTGACTTCACCATTGTCGAAGAGATAGAGAGGGAAATTGTAGTTTTGTTCCTTAGTCTTCGCCGAAATGGCGCAACTTTCAGCAACGGTGTCAGATATTCCCGCATGTCTCCAGGGAAGAAAACCAATTTGGCGGGGCAGCAGAAGGCAGAGGTTCTCGCGCCCCGCGACATGTTCAAGTAACTCGCGTCGCGGGTATTCCACAGCTACGGGGCTGAAATAGCACCACCGAACATCGAAGGGACGGAACAGACAACGGATAATGTGAGACTTCCATCTCGGGTCGGCTCGGATGGTACTCCTAGCCTCACTCAACTTCCAATCGCGGTTGTCTTTCAAGTCGAAGGTTGCCCTTATCTCTGCATCCGAACGGCGAGCGTCGCGCATCGCCTCGAACCGGGAGATTACTGTCTCCCGATCAAAGTCAATCGCAAAGTGATCGCGGTGGGTCTGAAATCCGAGCACGTTCACCTCCATGACTGTCTTGATTGATGGATATCGAAGATACTCCGCCCGGATAGCCTCGTCTTGTCGAACGAACACGTAGAAAGGTGAGACAGGTCGAATTTCTGTCCATTCCACCATTCCCACCGAGTTCCCCCTCAGAAACTCGTACTTTATTTCCCGAGTGCCAAACAGGTCTGCCTTCCTCACACCGGGAGAGGCGGAAGGCCCCCGCATTGCCATGAGGATTGAGACCCCTTGCTGGATGTCAAATACATTCTCGTCGGCTTTGCCATCCGGGCCGGTTTCCCTCTTCTTGGCGTTTCCATGCAAATCCAGGATCCAGGCCTGAGGGAAGGTACGAATTAGGGACTGCCGCAAACCTCGGAACGTAGGATTATCGATGTACCCATGGTTAGTGATGAGGCCGAGAATCGCGAACGGATTCTTCTCCGATGAGTCTTGACCAAACCGGAGGAATTTGACGTAGTCGTCCTGGAGCCATTTTGGGTTTCGCTCACCCATTCGTTTCCCGTCAACTTCGTAGTAGTCCTGGATCAGTCTTGAAATCCATTCGCCGTTGTTTGCGGAGGTTCCAGAGTATGGTGGGTTTCCGAGGAGGACCGTAAAATGTTGATCCCGCTTTACGCTATTGACGGCCCGAGCCTCACGGGCAAGTGCTGAAAACATTCGAGCGAGGGATTGCTGCCCCAAATCGGAGGCAGGTTCCAATGCGTTCGTAAGATAGATGCGAACGCGTTCCTCGCTTTTGAACTGATACCCAGTCTCGAGGAGCTTGAGACCGACCTTCAGGTGTGCGATGGCATAGGGTGCCATTAGGAGTTCGTAGCCGTAGATGCGCGGAAGAAGGTGCTCCGGAACATAGTCATTCCAAAGGGCCCCAATTCTCTGCTCAGTGTGGCCCTCTTCCTTCCACTTCATCGCCATAGTGTGGTGGACGAGTTCGATTGTCTCGACGAGAAACGTTCCCGTGCCAACCGCAGGATCAAGGACTTGGACGAAGGCTTGGGTCGTCGGAATTCCATCAGGAATCACGAGATTCCGGTGCCGTTTCGCCATTTCGCCCCAAGTCACGGTGTCGGCCAGCCCGTCAGAAAGGCCAAACTTGGTGCGGAGCAATTCATCAATTGAGCGCACGATGAAAGATACCACGGGCCTCGCCGTGTAGAAGACTCCGCGCTGCATGCGTTTCTTCGCGTCGTACTCCTTCAGGAAGAGTTCGTAAAAGTGAATCACCGGGTCCTCCTCGGGATTCTGGTCGCCGAAGTCTCGAACGACCGCCTCGATGTTGGCAGCATCGAGGAGCTGGACGATCTCGCTTACGCCCAACTCATCGAAATCGATGGTAGCCGCACCGGTATGGCTCCGAGACTCGCCTCCTCGAAGGAACGTCGTCATCAACTCTCTGAGGAAAGGATTCGTCCGAAGGTGGGTCGCGAAGTCAGCCGCCGACCGTGAGGTCGGATCGGCGATCCGAGCCGAGAGAAGTCCATAAGCGATTGTTTGGGCGTACATATCAGCGAAGCCATCGCTGTCTAGGTCATGGACCAAGGAAACCTGGAATGCCTTGTAGAGTCTCGTGAGTGGGCCAAGTTCGGTCTCGATGGCGAGCGCGGACCGGATGCGATCCCGAATCGCACGCGAAAGTTCAGCAAGGCGGACGGAGAGTTCGCGGGAAGTGGTGATCACTTCGCGGTGCCGAAGTGTGAAAGCGGAACGCCACCGGGTCCGCCACCCGTCCACGTCATCCTCGTTCTGGGGCCAGGCAAGGTTTCGAGTCAGTTTCTCTGCTACACCATCGAGATGCAACGCCGAGTCGAGGTTGTCCCAGCCAAGGACTTTGAGAGTCGGCAGGTCCTTGTTGTTCTCAGACGGAGAGAAGTGAGCGAAGCTGATGCGGCGCTCATGACTTTCGCCGTAGTTGGAAATGAAGAGCAGGTCATCCCTTGCCCATGCACTTCGCTCGGCGCTATTCGCGGACGCGCGCTTCTTCAACGCCACGTGATTTAGAATGCGGCGAAGAGCTACGACTGGGAGTCGCTTGGGCTCGAACTTTACGAAGAAAATACCCCAGGGTTGGCGGGGCGACAGCGGGCGGAGCCGCTTGATCTCTTGGATTTTCGCCGCAGTCTGCGGGTCGATTCCCAGCTCGTCGGGGGTGAAATCATAAAACAAGTCATCGACCCTCTCGAAGGAGTCCTCGCTTATCGGCCACCCCATCTCATCTCGGAGGTAGGGGATGAGTTGGTCGAAGCGCCTTATGTTCGAGAGAGCCGCGCGGTGATCGGTGGACATGTCGTCAGTCCCGGTTCAGTTCCATCCAGCACTTCAGCACCGGCTTAACCCCAACGGGTGCGTCCACGCGCTTCAGGTAGTTGTTCTTGATGTGGCTCTCAATCTTGCCGCGAAGGCTCGTAAGAGTCTCCTCCTTCATCGTGCAGTGACGAGGAGTTGTCGGAACTGAGCGAATGCTTTCTACGATGTCTTGTGGACCTTCGCGGACTTCATCGCGGTCAAGGTCGTACAGGTACCACTGAACGGTTCCAGCTTCTTCGGTGAACTCCCCCGTGACTCTATCCAGCGCCGGCAGCCTGTAGCAAAAGAAAACACCGTACGCGCCCTTTGTCGGTCGCTCTCGCCCGCTAAAGGTTGCCCCCGGCAGTCCCTTCAAATGGGCTTCGAGCCCAGGGACCTCCTTAAGGAGGGACTGGTATTCAAGGTGCATGTTCTCCACGGCAGTTTTGGTGCCCTCATAAGCCTCATTGAATTCCTTGAGCGAGTCGTAGTCGTCCTGAGGTGTTAGGAGCTGCTTTCCCTCGATCCCGAGCGTCTTTGAAATCATGAGAGTCTTGTGAGTGACCTTGCTGTAGAGCGTCAGAATTTCATTTAGTTCTCCCGGCGGTAGGAAGTTCCAGAACTCGACGTGACTCCTTGATGCCTTGACCTCCGGATGATCCCGGAGGAGTGCCCTTTCTACCTCCGGATTCATACGCCGGTCTACGCGGCCAATCCTCTGCATGAGCCGGACTGGGTTCCAGTGGATGTCGTAGTTCACCATGCGTGTCGAATCCTGCAAGTTGAGGCCCTCCGAAAGCACGTCAGTTGAGATGAGGACCCGTGTCTCCGTCCATCCTCGGTCAGCCAGCGTAGCTGATGTCATGCCGTTGTAGTACGGCGAGAAACGTTGTATGACCTCACCACGGTTGTTCTTCGTCGAGCCGTCCACTTGGGCGATTCCTTCGATTCCAGCGTCTACCAACTGGCGGGAGAGATAGCGGGCCGTATCCGCAAACTCCGTGAAAACAAGCACTTTCTGACCGGCAAGCTCGCTCGATCTCAGTAGCTGGAGGAGCTTCTGGAGCTTGTCGTCGTCCGCAGGCTTGAACTTGAGCGCTTCCTCGAGGAATCTAACGATTTGGTCAAGATCGAGAAACGTTTCTTGGATCATCTCGGCGACGTCGTAATCCTTGCGGTCCAATCGGTCGACTGATTCCAGAAACTCATCGGGCATGACATCTTCCTCGGACTCAGACTCGTCCTCATCTCGCCAAAGCTCACGATGTCGTTGTCCAAGGAATCCGAGGAGCTCGGCATTCTGGCCCTTCCAGCGCTCAAGCCGTTTCTTTTCGGCGTCGCTCAAGCTGTGGACTTCCACGAATGCGAGAAGCTTCCTGAGGAGGCGATCGCAAGACAATTCGAATGCCGTGACTGAGCTTTCAAAACGCTTCAAGAACTGGGTCCGAATCAGCCCCACGACCTGTTTTTGCCGCCCTTCCTCAAGAGGATCGATCGTGGCGTCGTCACCCTTGTACCACGCGAGCGGGTAGTAGATGGCGAGGGTGAAGAGCGGTTTCTCGCGAGTGAAGGCCTGCTCGAAAAGGTCGAGGAGTCGCCCGTAGGTCTTCCTTATCGAGTAGTTCGCCACCTGTGGCGGCCCACGCACCGGGAACATGGTTGCCGCACCCGTCTCGCGAATCTGGCTCTCTCGCACATATGCCCTGCTTCGTTGAACCACGAGATGTCGAAAGATCTGGTCTGTGGAGAGTATCCGCTGGGCCTCGACGAGTGTATCGGACGTTCCGGCTTCGTCCGGCCCAGAGACTCTGCGAAGCGCTTTCTCCATGTTGTTGAAGTGTGCCCGCAGGTTATTGATCCCGAGGGTACGCGCGAAGTACGCCTCATCGCGCCGCGTGAAGAGCTCGGCCATATGCCGAAAGTCGCTCAGTCGATTGTTGATGGGCGTCGCCGTCAGCATGAACAGGGTCTTGGGCCGAACGGAACCGTCCAGCAGTTCAAACAGCTTGTAGTAACGGGACGGGGCAGTGTCGGTACCGGACTCGCCTCGGACCCCGGGATTGCGGAAGTGGTGAGCCTCGTCGATGATCACGGCGTCTGCGAGTTCCGCTATCCTTCGGAACCGGTCGGGAACGTCCCCTTCGCGGGTGAGGTCGGTATGACTGAAAACAGCCAAGTTGCTGAAGTCGGACGCGCCCCCCGCCCCGCCGATGTGCGAGAGCCAGTCACGAAGGTGAGGTTCCCAGACCGCTTCCTTGGCGCCCTTCGGAGCGAAGAGTACGACGCGCTTTCCCTCATGCAGGATGAGTCGTTCGAGAAGCATGAGCCCGACAAACGTCTTGCCGAGCCCCACGCCATCGCAAAGGAACGCTCCTCCGTGTTGGCGAGCGATTTTCATGAGGGCCCAATAGGCCTCCTTCTGATACTGATCGAGCTTGAGATACATCTTCGAGCGGGTTTCATCCCACTCGGTTGCAGTCAACTCGTGACCCTGAAAAAATTCCTGCAAGGCCTTAGCGTATACGTCGAACGGAGTGTAGAGGCGCGTGTGTCGGGCGATGACTTCTATGACCGCGCCCGTAACTTCAGAGGCTTCTGCCCAGTGGGTTTCGAACCATTCTCGGAGCTGATTGACCTCTCGCGCACTTTGGACTTGGATGTTCAACTCGATGTTCTTTGTCAGACCCGGTCGAGTGAAGTTACTCGAGCCGACCAATGCCTGGGAGCCAACCACCTCGAGCTTCGCGTGGGTGAGGTACGCCTTCGCGTGAAACTTCGCCTTATCATAGACGCGACACTCAATCTGCCGGGTTTGCAGGGCCTCCAGGATCGCGGGCACCCCATTTAGGAACGGGTTTTTCTCTTTGTCGGATTCGATGCTCGCGTCCAGTTGCGCCGTGGCCCGCGCCCTAACGGCATCGAGGAGCGCCTTTCGGGTCTGATGGGTGGTCTCCGCCCCCATCAGAATTCGAATCTTACCAAGCGCCTGCCACTTTCCGTCAAGGTCAATGAGGGCGCCGATATCGAAGTAACCGGTGGCGATGTCGAATGACTTGGAGATGCCAGTCCACTCTTCGAGATATCGCAGGGCAGTCCAACCCGACACCCCATTGTCGACAATGAAGAGGTCCCGCCCTTTCGAGTCGCCCTTCATGTGGAACCCGATTCTATCATCGCCCGTGGTCACCTATCGCCCTGACCTGATATATCCGGCGGCCCGCCGAGGCGCCTCCGAAGGCCAGTTCCCTTGCTGGTAGACCTGGCGGCCATGTGCACGGCATGAGGCGATCAAGCTCTGCGCAAACAGGGTGCCTTCTCTAAGCCCAAGGGACTCTGTCGGCCCGTTAGACCCTTTTGGGACGGCAGGGTTACCTAACCCCCCAGGGTCTGGGGAGGGCGGCTCTTTCAGTTGGGATTCGACAGGTTGATGGGGCGGCAAGACTCCCCCACTTGCAGGGAGCGCGAAGGTGACCGCAGGACGTCTCGCCCTGGAGGCAGAAGAGCTCGAACGCCATGCCACTGACGGTAGGAGCTGGGAGAGAGCGGCCGAGGCGTGGATCGAGGTTCGCGATGAACAGCGATCTTCGAGAGCTTGGGCTAGGGCCGCCGAGGCGTTCGCCAAAGAGGGCGAGAATCTGTCCGACCCAAGCTGGTATCTGAGGCATGCCGCTGAAGCATGGCAGCACGCCGGCGAGTCAGCAAAGGCCACCGCCCTCTGGAACACTCTCAAGGATCGCTCCGAGAAGTCCGAGGACTGGGCAGCCGCGGCCGAAGCCGCAGAATTAGCTGGAGATTTGGAGGCTGCCGCCCGGCGTTGGGAATGGGCGGGCGACGATATGCTCGGAAAGCCTGTTCGAGACGAACCGACTGAGGTCGGTCGATCTGCTCACCCTGCCGCGCTCGTCTCCGCGGCGACCGCGTGGGACAAGCTCAAGATTTGGCCCAAGGCGGCGTTCGCCTGGGAAAGGGCTGCCGAATCCGTCGGCGTTCGGAACGAAGACAGTCTTTCCATACGCCGTTCGCTTAAGGACCGCGCCGAGCTCTGGGCGCACGCCGCCGCCTCATGGGAGAACTTCGCGAAGTCAGGCCGCGAAGATTCCTGGAGTTTGGCGGCTCGGGCCTGGAAACGGACAGCGAACACATGGGAAAATGCTCACTTCTGGAGTGAAGCGATCGCGGCTCTCGAAAAGGAGGGCGCAGCTTGGAATCTGGCACGCTGCCCGGGCAACGGAACGGTTGCTCTCGAACGCGCCTCTGCGTGGAGGAGGGCCCAATCCATCAGGGCCGCCGCGGAGCAACGGACTGATCCCCCTCACCGTTCCCGGAGATACTGAGCAGGGGTCTCACCGGACGGCCGTCTATCCACCGGTGCCCCGTCTCGCCCGCGATGCCGCGTTGGCGCAGGTGCCCCTCGGCAGGCCGACCTTCTGCGCTACGGCCGCCAAGAGTAGCCCTCGGTCTTCCATTTGAGGATCGCCTCCACATTCTCGTGGGCGGCCCTCACGGGGCGCCCTGGCGGCTTTCCCGAGCGAGTGTGGCGCCGCCCCCTCGCGGCCCGACGGACGACGCGCTCACGGTGATTCCGCCAGTTCGGAATGGGTCCCTTTTTCTACCTCTGCTCAGTTGGTGACCCGATGCCCGAGTGGAGTCCCTGGAAAATTCTGATCGGGGTCGGGCCAAACCTACGAAGGGGGGGGAAAGACCTTCCGAGGCACCCGTCAATCGTCTACGAAGTGGGGATTGGACGGGAGGGTGAGGAGCCGCGCCCGACATACGTGGGGCACGGGAATGAGCGGCGCTTGACCATACATCGCGGGGCCGGTTGGGAGCACGACGTCGAGACCGCCAAAACCTCAACGGAGATGGATCCATACGTTCGCCAGTGCCTCAGGCGGGGCTACACCATCTACTATCGATACGCGACCACTGGTGCTCCGGCCGACGCCGAGTTTGAGGAGGCCCGGCTTCGCCGAGAGTGGTGGAATTACCCATGGAATGCCTCTGGATTGCCGTGGGATGGCGCACGCGTCCGCATCAAACGCCGGAAGTGATGCCCGCCACTGTGACCCGACGGCGAGGGTGTCTCCTCGTGAATCCGTCCGACGGTGACTGCGGCAGGGTTACGAAATCAAGGCGTAGAATGCGGGACCGGCTGGCCCCAGCGATGACGCGAGGCAGAAGCACGACGGTCGCCCGATGCACACGTCGGGGAGCAGCGCTCAGCGGTCGGTCGAGGTGAGGGCGGCGTGGGTTGCTCAACTTAGGCTGAGGCCGCAAGTCTTGACTACCCACCGTCTCGCCCGCGACCCGCATTCGCGCTCAGTGTCCTCTCTCACAGACCAGAAGAATAGTCGGGAACGCTTGGCCACATTTGTTCACACCCCACCCCGACTTCCAGCGACGACCAACCCTAGCGATCCTTGCCCGCCTCAGATTCGCCGCCGAGCGCGAGATGATCGACCGAGCTCTGCCGGCAAGCGGACCATAGAGATTGGTTCCACGCTGTTTTCCGGACTTCAACTGGCATCGAGACGTTTGCCGGAGATTGGGTCTATAAGGAGTCGGATGCCCATCCATCGGTTGCCGACGAACTTCAGCCCGAATGGGTAGAGGATGAAGCCGACGTAAATGCAGGTGTAACCTCTCAGGCCCCAACCTGGCGCAATGACGAATCTGAAGGCCGGGGTGGAAGGGGCGTTGATCATGTCGAAGGAGTAGGCTCCGGTCTGGAGACCTGTCGGCACGGTAACTCCGGTGGGGGCGAACTCGATTGGGACGCCCCGAATCCAGAATGTTCCGGTAATCTCGACGTGTCCGGAGTCAATCGTCACCTGGAAGGCTCGAGGCGCCCCTTTCTTTCCGACTAGAAGACCCTCTGGGCTGAATATGAAGCGGTACCCGCTTTCGGTCTCGACCCACCACCGGTTGTCGCTCATCCACGCGACGAGGCGGCCGTCGGCGTCGAAGTACTGAAGACTCACGAGCAGCCGCGTTCCCTTCACCCTGACCGACACACGAGCGGTTTCGTCGTTCACAACCAGGAACCTCTCGCCGTTCAAGAGCCCGACGTTTCCCATGCCGAAGGTTAGTTTCCCGGCGGGCACTGCGAGATTCCCGGAACCGCGGGTTACGTGACCGGCAAGCTCCGATCGCCGTTGGGCAATCTCTGCAGACGTGATCTTGCCTGAGGTTACCTCCGAGTGGCAGGTCGGACAGAGCAGGATCAGGTTCTCCGCGGTGGACGGGCCCCCTTCAGCAAATTCGTGTATGTGGTGGTACTCGGTGAGTGCGACGCCGCACCAGGCACAGACGAACGCGGAGGCGCCCTCGACCTTCTTCCTCTCCGCGAGCGGGATGTGACGCGTCCGTCCGGGAGCCTTCGCCTTTCCGAATCGCTTCGACACCCGCCTCCTTGCTCCCGAGAGGAACGTGCAAGCCTTCGACTAGGCTGGGTTCGGTAGGTTAAGCTTCCAGATCCTTCCGACCGGGTATTGCTCCGCGCCGGCCACAATGGGGCCAGTCGCTCCAGCGCCCTCCTCGACGGTGAGGTGCATCTGTGCTGCTGCCTCGCGAACCGCGGTGTCCACGGGGCCGAGGACCGAGTTAACGAGAGGGACCCTGCCGCTCACGGGAAGCAACTGCACCCCCTCGGTCAAGAGTTGGAGATTGATCTGGACGAAGGCCCCGTAGTGATGTACCATCAGGTGCCATTTCGCTGGGGCCACCGACGGGTCACGGACGACGGGTCCGGTGGGCTCGAGGGCCGTTACGACAAGGGCCCGCAGTCGCTCGACAAGGCGAGTCCGGCTCGCCTCCCGACGCTTCACCTTGGCCCAGTCGCGCTCCGTCATCCCCGCCATCGACCTCAGGACAAGTTTCCGGCCTCTTATCCCCCCGGACCGACCCGTCCGAGGACACCGAGCCTCCCGTCGGACAGGGTGAATCGAAGCTCATCGCGGCGCGGGACAGACCCAAAAAGAGACAACTAGCTGTACGACATGGCGTCATCGGGGATGTCGGCCGAGAAGTCCCGAGCCGAGCAATACTCGGCGAAGCGATGGGACGTCCGGGTTTCTGATCTCCCCATTCCCTACTCTCGTCGCCCCCCTCGGGAAGAACTCTCAGAAAGGGAGTTGAAGCTCCGGGCCAAGAGGGCGGCGCGACGGGAACGTCGAAGGCAGCAGGCGAACGCGCGACGAAAGGTTGGTCGAAGCGCCGATGGGACTCCGAAGCGCGACCCCAAAGTAAGGCCGAGCCTTGGGGCCGCACTTTCAGTCGTGCAGGCGCCGAACGGGAGCGCCCTGCCCTTTGATGGGCGGCCTCCGGAACCTCGCCCCAGAACAAAGGGCTGCCCAGCATGCTACGGCAGCGGAGGCCCCCGCAGGGCGCCGTGCATGACCTGCAATGGGACGGGACGAGTGTCGAGGTGAGACAGAACAGTCCCGACCTCCGCAAAGGGCGTGGCCTTCGGTTCTAGGGCAGTCGGAATTACCCCGAAGATCCTGACACTTGAGGCGAGGAGGTCGTTATCGGACCAGCGCCTATGAGGTGGCCGTGGGAGCGCCTTCCGGACCAGTAGATCCGAGGGATTCCGCTGAGCGGGCTATTCTGGATCATCGACTGTTCCGAGACCGCGAGTCGCTCGCCGCGGGCGATTGCTACGTGATTGCCCACTCGATCATGCAGCCGATCTATCTCTCGGCGCCAGTGACCCAGACGGTGCAGCTCACAGACAGGCCTCAGTCGATAACGTTTCAGATCTCGCACGAGGCGACCCCACCCGTGAGGGAGATTCGGCCCCCGAACGGGATCGTCGTCTACCGGTTCGAAGAACCCGATCGGCAACGGATGATCTATGCGATGTGGCTCGGCGCGAAGCGGATCCGAAACTGCCTATCGTTCCTGTCGGGTGTCCCGGTCCCAATTCGTCACGCCTTCGTCGCGAAGGATCTGTTGATGTGGGAGACGTACGACGTGGAACACATCGAGAGGTACCACCCGCTTCCGATTCACGAGAACGAAGCGACCGCTCGCCAGTGGTTCGACCGCCTGGAGGCATCGTACCCGAAGGCGGAGCGCCTCCTACGCGATCTGCCACCGATGAGCCCGAGAGGCAGGGCAGTCTCCCTCGTCGGCGACTCAATCTGGACATGGGACATGGAGGAGTCGTTCCTCTACGCATGGCGAGCTATCGACGTCGTTGCGAAGCTGGACTACGACGGGGCCCGAAGGCAACCGGTGGGTCCTCTCCGTGAGGCAGCGCTAGCTCCGTACGGCCCATCTGCGGGGGAGACCGATGCCTCGGACTGCGGTGGGCGGGTCTCCATCAGCAAGAAGATTCGGGTCACCGTCGCGACTCGCGCTCCTGACTTCCCTCAGGAGAAGACGCGCCGCTATAACACGCTCCGAGGTACGGTTGCCCACGATACAGTCGACGTCGACCAACTCAGGGAGATCGCATCGGCCCGGTGGGAAGCTCAGGCTCTGGCACGACACATCGTGATCTCAGCAATCCCCGGGGCAGCCGAATCACCCCATGAGGCGCCGGGGGACCGCGCCGGGGGCCCGTCGTCACCATGAACTTCCGGTCGGAGACAGCCCTCTTCCTCGGTCTCTACGCCGTCGCCGCGGGGGCTTCCGCCATCGCAGTTGCCGAGTACCCGGCGCACGAGGCTTCGATTGCCTTGATTTTCACGGCCGGGGTCGCTGCGGTAACGGTTGGTTGGACGACCCTTTCGGGGCAACGGGTCGACGCGGAAAAGGAACACTCGGCGGCGCTACGGACCGAGTTTTTCTCGCGAGTGGTCTATCTTGTGCCCACGCGGGAGCTGGCCCCGTACACCTCGGGGGTCCCGCAACAGTCCCTCGAACGCATGGGACTCTTTGTCTACGCTAACTTCGGAGCGCCGGGCCCGAATCTCGTCGCGCGGGCGGACCCCATCGAGGAGTTCCCCTGCTATTCTCAGGTCAGGTCCCACGCACGCGCTTATCCCGACCTCGATCGTGCGTGGTCGAAGGCGGTCACAGCGGTCGACCGATTCAACTCTCTTCGAGATCCTTTTGTCGAGAAAGTACGGGTCGAACGGATCCGAGTGATGAAGGAGAAGTACTCCGCGCTCGTCGAGGACTCTTTCCCCGGGCCGGCTGGTTCAGATTACTACAACCCCGCCAACGTCGACCGATTCTGCATCGGCCGCCTCTTCGTTGAACCGGGAAAGTATGTCAACAGGGTCAGCGATCCGAGGATGAGCCATCCGGGTCGGTACTTTCTGACTGCGAACACGAACCTGGAGCTCGTCTCGAGCTCAGGCGACGGACCGGTCGACGTCGCGAGATTCAACGAGACGATTGCGTTCGCGACGAAGGACCCGGCGGTCTCGAAAGACGCTCCTAGTGTCCGAGACGCGATGTTAAAGGCCGAGGGGGCGGTTGCTGACCTACAGCGCGAACTCAAGGGGCTCTCGGAACGACTCGCCACGGGCCACCGGCTTCGTGGTTCTTGCGAAGTCGGAATCTGAGCAACTGGCGAGATTCTAAGGACTCGGCCCCCCTCTCCGCTTGCTCGAGAACCGCGATCGTGCCTGCCGAAAACGACCGTTTTCCCCGTCGGGGGGGACCCCGTTACCCCGGGGGGGGTTCCACTGACTGAAGGGCCGGGATACCCCTCTTTAGGGGGTCTTCCGAACCTCTTCCCCCGTTTCCTCTCAGGTCCCGCAGCGCTCTCTCGGTCTCGAGCAGGGCCACCCCATCGGGGATCTCAAGTCGTAGCTTCGCATCACAGTCGAGAGGCTTCACATGAAGGAGTACGAGTACGGGCACAGATATCATCGACTACTCGTCGACGACCCGGAGAATCGGTGCTCTATAGAGAAAGGCGGGAGCGGCAAGCACCTGCTAGATCTTCCACGCGGCGAGTGCGATACTCGGCTTGCCGAATCCGCGGACCCGTCCGGTGACATCATCGCCGAAGACTTCGTCCGAGGGGTCCAGATCAACTGCCCTGGTTGCGGCAAGGAGTTCACGGTTCGCTTGGTCGCTAAGCGTTCTTGATCACTCGTCCGGACCTAGCCGAAGCCTGCGTCGCGCGCCCATGGCCGGCGAATAGGATGGGGAGGCGCATCCCCATGCTTATCGACGACTCTTCGGGGTGGATCGGGAGGCCGAGTAGGTCCGTTCCGAACCGAACTGTCTCAATCGTCGGCCGCCGCGGCCCCCCCTCCGGTAGGGGTGGATGGGAGCCGTCTCTCCGCCCGCACGGGAACATCGGGTTATTTCCGAGGACCGCCTTGCGGGGTCAATGCCACAGGCGAGACTGCCCCTAATCACCGATGCCGCCGTCGACACTGCGATCCTCGCTCACCTGAAGTCGCATCCCCTCGAACGGACGACCCCGAGTGGGGTCGCGAGGGATCTCGAGAAGACCTACAAGATGGAAGGCGAGATCTTTGATGGGAACGACGGGAAGACTCCGGCTATCGTCGTCTACTACGAGGCGACTCAGCGAGGTGGCGTTCTAGCGGTGACGGAGTCGCTGAACCGCCTAGCTAAACGGCATTTCAAGAACGTGATATTCGAGTTGGATCCCGGGACGTACTACTGGCGGGACTAATCGCCCCGATTCAACCGGCCCGATTATGGGCGGCAGCCACCTCGCCGTTCGCAGGGGTAGCCTTTCTCCGGCGACCCCAGACGGGCTTTTGCCCTGTCGCGTGGGCCAGGGCCGCCTTCCGGGCGTACGCCGCCTTGGTGGCCCGGCTAATCCTCCCCCTGTAGTCCTCGTCCACGGCAGCAAGGACGCTCAGGAGGATGTCCCGGGCTAGCTTCGGCGTGGTACTGTCGTTGTTCAGTGACGGCTGCTCGACGAACGCCCATCCGCAGTCGTAGCTCTCGAGCCGCCGGAGGACGTCCAGGGCTGCCGCCACGCCCCCCCGGGTCATCCTGGAGAGGCTGGTGAACGCGATGAGCTCGAATGGCCGACCTCGTTTCAGGGCGGCGTCGTGGAGCAGGCGGTTGAACTCCACCCGGTTTTCTGACCCGCCGCTCGCGATCTCGACGTACTCCCCTCCAGACGCGTAGTCGCGGTCTCGAAGGTAGACCCGCAGGGCCTCGATCTGGTTCTGAAGGATGGGGCTCTCCTCCGAGGCCTCGTCCGGACGGCTCACCCGGGCGTAGAACGCGCACCGGTGGGGCGCTGGGGCCCCCGTCACGGGGCCGCCCCCCCGGTCCCCGCGGCCAGACGCGCGCGGTCGATCATGAGAGACCTCTCGCGTGGCTCGGGGGCAATCTCGGCGTGAACACGCCTCAAGTGGGCCCGCAACGAACCGCCGCGCATCTCCTTCCCGCATCCGGGGCAGCGGAGCCGGATCAATTTCGACGCCTGCCAGTTCCTCGACGGCCGTCCGTCCGGCTCGGTCAAGGGTCGCTCCTGGTCCCGGATGGGGCCGCTCCGCGACGTCGCGTCGCGCACGCTCGGCAGTAACCCGGATTGGTGACGGATCGGTTTGATGGGGTCATCTGGAACCCGCACTCCGGGCAGAATCGGCCGGCGCCGCCCCGTGGTCCACCCCACGCCCCCCTCATGGACGCCCCCGTGGGCTAGTTCCCCGTCTACGGGGGAGAGGGGGCACTAGCCCTGGCCCCCGCTCCGAGGTCGCGTTCGCCATGTCGATGTCCCGCTTCCGCTCATACTCCATGTTGTCCTCCTGATGGTGCGCTTCAAGATCGGGGTCGTAGTCGGCCCGTCTGCTCGCCGTGCAAGGTGAACGCGCCGATTGCTACCATGGCGGGCCGGTGTCCCGGATCCCGTACCTGTGGGCGGCCGATTGTGACCCCCACTCCTCAGATATCGGCCTCGGCCGCTCGCTCTTGAGCGGCAACTGGACGCCGTTCCGGTAAGCATGTTCCAAGCAGTCTCCGCACCCCTGTAGGTGATAGTCTCCGGGGGCCGGGTTCCCAGCGAAGAACCGCTTGTGGCCCTCGTGGAGGATACGCGCGCCTTCCGCCACCGCCAGGCGGTGGTCCTCGGCGGTGAGGTCGCCGAGGTCTACGTCGTCGACGACCGCGTCCTTCTCCTCGTCCGTGATGTCCGCGCGATAGAACAAGCTCGGGAATGGCGCGGACCAGTCGCCGTGGGCACCGACCTCGAGGCGGCTTTGGGGGCGCTCCATCGCGACGACCTCCAGCCTAGTCATGAAGAACCTCCGTACGGCGAAGAGAAGGGCCTCGTGGACCCAGTCCGGCTCCCTGACTGGGTAGACCTTCGACCGAGGCCGGTAGACCTTGATCGCGGGCTCGATCTCGTCTGCCTCCGGCAGGCGGATTCGGCCCTCGTCGCCCCGTCGGT
>JABCYU010000038.1 GCA_013290045.1 Methanobacteriota archaeon
TTCGCTGAGGGGACTCCTGATCGGGCGGGCGAGGGGGTACGGCGACGACGAGAAGCGCCAGCTCGACGAGGCGGTGCGCTCCGTCGTGGCCGACGAGTTCGGTCGGCCCGACCTGCCCATCGTCACCAACCTCGACTTCGGGCACACCGACCCGCAGTTCCCGCTGCCGCTCGGAGTGCGGTGCCTCATCGATCCGCGGCACCGCTCCCTTCGCCTGACGGAAGCCGCGGTCGAGTGACCGCCTTCCCTGGGTCCTGCGGCCTTTCACTCGCTATCGCAAGCCGACGACCCGACCGTCCTCGGTGAGGTCGATCGATTCCGCAAGGGGCTTCGCCGGCAGCCCCGGCATCGTATTGATCGTCCCGAGCCGCAGCACCCAGAACCCCGCTCCGGCGCTCCACTCGACTCGGTCGACCCGGACCCGGAATCCCCGCGGCCGTCCGAAGCGGGTGGGGTCGTCGCTCAGGGAGAGCGGTGTCTTCGCCATGCAGACGGGCGCCGACGGGTCCCCGTGCGGGGAGAGGGTGGCGAGGTCGCCTAGCGCCTGCGGGGTGAAGTCGACCCCCTCCGCCCCATAAAGGGTGGTCGCGATCCGCTCCGCCTTCCGTTCGGTCGGGTCGGTCGGAGAGTAGATCGGTCGGGCGTTGGAAGGAGACGATGAGGCGGTGACGACGGCGCGGGCCAAGCTTTCCGCGCCGCTCCCTCCGTCCCGAAATCCGTACGTCTCCGACCAGGATGCTCCGCGGGCGTCGAGGAACCGCGTGAGGATCCCGACCTCCTCGTCGGCATCGTCCGGGAATCGATTGATGGCGACTACGGCATTGACGCCCAGTGCCGAGAGGTTGGCGAGGTGCTGCTCGAGGTTCGGCAGCCCGTTCCGCACCGCCTCCGGGTCCGGTCGCGACAGGGCCTCCCGCGACGCTCCCCCGTGGTGGCGCAGCGCCCGGATGCTCGCGACCAGCACCGCGACGTCCGGCTGGAAACCGCACACGGGCCCGACGAGGTCCACGAATTTCTCGGCTCCGAGCTCGCTCGAGAACCCCGCCTCGACCACGCTGAATTCGGCGGTCGCCCGGCCGAGCTCGATGGCGAGACGGCTCGCCGTCCCGTGGGCGATGTTCGCGAACGGACCGCCGTGGACGAGCGCCGGACCGCCCTCCGAGGTCGTGACCAGGTTCGGCTCGAGAGCGTGGCGCAGAAGAACGGCCATCGAGCCATCGGCGCCCACCTGCCGCGCCGTGACCGGCTCCCCGTGCGTGTCGAGCGCCACCCAGATGCGTCCGAGACGCGCTTTGAGATCGACGTAGTCTCGGGCCAGGCCGAGGACCGCCGTCACCTCGGAAGCGGCGGTGATCACGAATCTCGACCGGCGGGCGGGGGCCTCGGAGGCTTTTCCGGCGTTGACCAAGATCGACCGGAGCGATCGGTCCTCCACGTCCAACGCCCGCGGCCAGAGGATCCGTTCGGGGTCGACTCCCCTCGCGTTCCCGTGAAAAATGTGGTTGTCGACCAGGGCCGAGAGCAGCCCGTGGGCATTCCCGACGGCGTCCAGGTCCCCGGTGAGACCGAGGTTGATCGTGGCGTACGGCTCGACGGTCGCGCGACCCCCGCCGGCGGCACCGCCTTTTACCCCGAACACGGGACCGAGCGACGGCTGGCGGAGGATCGCCACGCTCCGACGGCCGAGCCGGCGCAGTCCCATTGCGAGGCTGATGGCGACGACCGTCTTCCCCTCCCCGAACGGGGTCGGGGTCATGGCCGTGACCAGGACGAGTTTTCCTCGGGCGGGGCTGGTGTCCGTTCTCGCCCTCACGACGGAGACCGGAACCTTGAGCACGCCCGCGACGTTCGTCGTGACCTCCGCCGGTCCTAGGCCCAGCTCAGCGGCCGCGTCCTGAGGGGAAGAATCGGCCATGGAGCGAGGCGGAACACGGGCGCGACCTTGAAGTCGATGGGGTCGCAGGAGTCCGGGGCGGACCTTTCCATCCGCTCTTGACCGGCTCCACTCCCGGGCCGCTTCGACGCGTTGGCCGGCCCGCGCCCGCCGGAAAGCGCCTACTTTCGCGTCCGCCGCGGGGCCGGCTTCGCCACTCCGAGATGCTTCAGGAGTCGGAGGTAGTCCCCCCTGGGGACCCACGGCACCTCGAGATAACGCCGAAGGTACGAATCCGGAACGGAAAGCCGGCGCGCCTCGACGACGGAGTAGGCGTACGCTTCGATCTCCGTCGGACGATCCACATACCGGACCCTTCGACCCGGCCAGAGCTCGCGACCCTGCTTCCGTTGCAGGATGTGGAGGAACTCGTGGATGATGTCAAGATAGACGTCGATCGCCGGACTGTTGGCGAGATGACTCCGGGCCACGACCACCTCGTCGTCGGCGCTCTCGACCATCTGGAACCCGGCGGCCCGCACCTCCGGCGGGGTCTTGCGCGGGGCGATGTACATCCACCCCGGGCCGCCGGTCACGTGCGCCCAGCTCGCGCGAGCGATCCCGAGTATCGCCTGGTCGTCCCCGGGGTACTTCTGGAAGGGTACGGTCTGTTCCAATCCCGGGAACACGTCGAGCAACGGGTACCGACCCGGTCGGGTCGCGCGTTCCGGCCGGAACTCTTCCGGAACGCGATGGATTTCTGCCCGCCGAGGAGATCGAACGTGAGGGCTCCGCGGGCGAGCCGCTCCTCGTCGTGTCTTAGTGGGACTCATCTGCGGACCACCGCCCACCCGCCCAATGCGGCTTCGTTCCGACGAGGGATCGATATCGAGGTGGCGTCGGAGAGGACAGGGGCGCCACCCAGTACGGCGATCGTCCGTTTCCCGCCGATCTCCCCCATCGACGCTCGGTTGGGATTGGCGGGCGTCCAGTTCGGCCATCCGAACGGTATCTCCATCTCGGCGAATCCGTCCTCGAGGGAATCGATTTGCGTCGCCATGGGCGGTTCAGCGAGCGTATCCGCTGTGTCGTAAAGAGCTACCCGAGATCCAATCGGTTCCGGGTCCCTGAACCAGGTTACGCGCCACGGCATCTGCCCGGGACGACCGGTTCACGATCCGCTTCCGACGTGCCCCGATGCTGTTGAGGAGGGCGAGCGTCGGGCCGACCTCGCCACCGTCGGGTTCGGTACCACTGCGTGCCTCCGGTGCGCCGCCGAGCGAGTGGCGATGTCCTCGCATTCGCCCTCATGGCACCGGGTGGCCTTGGGTGAAGACCGCGGCGGAGCGCGGGTCTATCGACCGCGCAGCGGTCGACGGACGGCTCCAGTGGTCCGGGGCGTCCAGCCATGCCGCTCCATGCGGACCCGTCCCTCAACGAATGTCACGCCTTCGATCCGGAGCAAGCGGCGTTGCCCTTCTCCGTCTATCCCTAGGAGGGCGATGCGTCCTCCCGCCGCTACCACCCGGTGCCAGGGGAGCTCCCGGGCACGCTGAAGGGCCCAGACCGTGAGGCGGGCACCGCGAGGGAATCCGGCAGCCGAGGCGACCTGTCCGTAGGTGATCACCCGCCCCGGAGGGACCTGGGCGATCACCTGCCGTAGGCGAGCGAGCGTGTTGGCCGAACCAGACCGCGTTTGGCTGGGGTTCCGTGGCCTCCGACCGATGCCCGCCCGGCCGTCGCTCCCGGGCGGCCCGAGAGGGCCATCCGTATCACCCAGCGCCGAGACCCCGCCGCGGGTTCCGAGAGGATTCCGACCGCCGCTGGAGAGGTTCGGCCCGGAGGCTCCGGTCGCCCTATCGGAGGCGCGCTCCAAGGCGGCGCTCCGGCCCGCCTCGGGCCCCGCGACGGGGATCCCGCTCCCGGTGTGGCGTGCCCTCACCCCTTCGGCAGATCGGGTGGGATCCGGCCCCGCCCTCCATCCGTTCGCGGCGTCCGCGCGCGCCGACCGCTTCATGCCGGGTGGGGTTCGAACGCGGGATCGATTGATCGAAGCTTTGCCGCGAATCGCATTCGGAACGGCTCATCGAGTACGGGCAGATACCTTCGTTGGAGCGCCAAGGGGAGGGTGAAGAAGTTTCCCCGAATGATCCTGCGACAGTCCTCCGCTCCGCAGTGGCATGGCACGGGTCCGACCCACTCCTCCCAGATGTTGAGCGCATAGTCCCAGGTGAGTTCGTCTCCGATCCGCATGTTCTTCAGCGCCCGGCACCGCCGGACACCGCTGGTCATGTCGGTCAGCACGTAGGAATTGGGCTCGCAGGAATGGTTGATGAAACGCTCGGGCGACTTCATCCAAGTGGTCTTCACTTTTCCTTCGACGTCAATGTACACATCGATGAATATCTCCTCCTCCGGGGTCAGTTTGCGCCGGTCGCGCACGGGGTCCGAATCGTCGATCGCAAGGAGGATGTCTCCCTTGGAGAAGGGCTTCTTGGCGAACACCCCTTGGCGGTGAATCGTGGACCTACGAACTGAACAATCCGCTGACTTGCGCTTCGACTCACGCTCGAACATCCATCGCTCCAGACTCTGCTATCCGTCGGGTTGGCGTCCACCGCTGGTATCGGCCTCTCCCGTCTGGCCGCCCCGGACCGCGCAGGGTCGGGTTGCCCACTTTGTGACCCATCGTCGTGACCCCGGACCTGACCCCTCGACCTTCACATCGCCTCTACATCACCGAAGGAGAAATACAGCCACCGGGGGCTCCGAACTAACGGTTCGGGGCCCACGCAGCATAGGGGCAGAGGGCGACGCGCTTGCTCATCCAGGCGATTTTCCAACTCCTCGAGGGAGATTCGAGGGGAGCCGCGCCCCAAGGGGGAGCGACCATCGGCCACGTCCTCACGCGCAGGGGATCGCGAGGGGGGTGAAGACCGCACGCAGGAGCTTATCGCTCCGTTCGGCTCTCAGGCAGGGGTGCGGACAGCGCACTATCGATGAAGGTCGACGCAACGATGGATGAGGCAAGGGGCCTCTTCGACAGTCCGACCCATCGGCATAATCTCGGGGGGGGTTCTCTCTGGACACGGATGCTACCGGTTCTGTCAGTGCTCTCCGTAGTTTGTCTGCTCGGTACGCCTGCAATTGGCGCCCCGGGGTTCAAGAAGTTCCGCGCCCCGCTTAGCGGAACTGTCTACGCGGCTAGGATTCGAGAACATCGTCGGGTACGGGACGAGAGGGGTGGTAGCATGAGAAAGGAACGACCAAGGGACAAGCAAAGAAACCGTTTGAGGAGGACAGCTCTGCTCGTTTTCGCAATCACCGCTTGTCTGACCCTTGTCCCAGTTGTTCCGGCGGCCTCTCAATCGACTTCCTCGAGGGTGATTACCGCCCCTTATTCGGGGAGCGCAACTTCCATCATCACCCGAGGTATCACCGCATGTGGGACCGCGAAATTCGTCCACCCGGCGACTTTCAATCTTCGCACGGGGATTGGCGGGTGGGCGGATTCGGCGACCGGCAAGACGTGCGGGAAGTATTGGGGCGGTTCCCAAGGGGAAGGCTGGGCCGAAGCCCAGTTCCTCTTGACGATCAACATCCCAGCCAAGAAGGCTCTCTTGGCCCCGACGATGATTGTGGCCGCATGGGCTTTCGGGCTCAACGGGTCGACGACCTTGGTTAGTGGAGCCTGCTCGCCAAGCTTCTCTGCGTCTTCGTCGGGTTGCACGACTTTCGCTCAAATCTACATCCTCGCTTCGGCGCAGATATACGACGTGTCCAACGGGAGTCTGACTAATTCGAGTAACTCGTGGGCGGGTTTCTATAATGGCACGGACTACTTGAAATTGTGTAACTATGGCTCGTGCATTGGTGGATTGATAGGAACGCCTGGGAACTTCTCCTACTCCGTATCGCCGAGTTGGTTTTTCAACGTAAGCGGCATGAAAGCCACTCACCACTACCAGCTCATGATAAGCATATTCGGCTCTACGTCCGCTGGTACCTCTGTGGTTTCGGCCGGGTTGACGGGGGCCGCCGCATCCGCCTCCGCGGACTTTTACTCATTCGGAGATGGTGCGCATCTCTCGTCGATTACTGAAACGTAGCGCATTCCGCAGCGCGGTTCAGCCTTGGTGTGTCGGATAGCCTTTGGCCCCTAGCCGGTTGTTCCGGACCCTTCAAGTCGGGTTCCTGCCGCCTAGCCACCGAGGGGGACGACGGGAGCTAGCCCAATTCGCGGGCTGCTCGCGGTCCTCCATCGACCGCCCGCTCCCCCCAACATTGTCGCGCGGCCCCCTACTAATCCCAGGCGTTTACCTCAGTGACCTTTCCGAGACGACAGGCCCACCTTTATTCACGACGTGGCGTTCATCCCACCGGACCTCGCGCTTCGCGGCGAGGAAAGGGGGAGCGGACGAACGATGCCCGGCATGGGGACAAGGGTGGGGCCCTCAGCCATCCGACCCGTAACCACAGGGATCGTGCTGGCGCTTTGTGTTACCCTGGCTCTCACCCCGCCGGAGGGGGCAACCGGCCAATCGGCACCCTTCGGACCCGCGTCGACGAGCCCATCAACGAGCTCGTTGAGTTGGACCCATCTGATTCCGGCTCATCACCCCCCGCCGATCACCAACCCGGCGGGAGCATACGATCCGAAGGATCAGTCGGTAGTCGTCTACGGCATGGTTCCGTACGCACCCAAGGGGATTGCCGAGACGTGGATCTATCGGTCAGCCACATGGACTCAACTCCGCCTGAATAGCACCCCTCCCCCGCTAGTTGCTACCGAGATGACGTACGACCCTTCGATCGGAGGAATCATCCTCTTCGGTGGGGAGACGTTCCACAACGTGGCCCGGTCATACACATGGGAGTTTGTGAACAGCTCTTGGACCAACCTAACCTCCTCACTCGCTATCGCTCCCCCACCGAGAGTGTATCAGGCTCAGGCGTTCGACGGCGCGCTGCAAGCTGTCGTCGTCTTTGGGGGAGTAGCAGGGCCAAGCTGGACGGAGTTCCACGATACTTGGGAGTTCACGCCCACTGGATGGACGAATGTTACGTCGAGGGTCGGAACAGCCCCGCCCCCGCGAATCGCTGCCGCGATGGCCTATGACCCCGCGGAGACGGAGTTGGTCTTGTTCGGGGGTCTGCCCCAAAGCTCACACTGTACCACTCACCCGTGTGTGGACAAGTACACCTGGGTTCTCCATCAGGGGAAGTGGCATATGCTCAACATCTCGGAACCTGGAGGACGAGCAGGCGAAGGAATGACTTGGGATGCGACGACTTCGAGTGTAATCATGTGGGGTGGAGAAGGTGCCGGGGGCCCTCCGTTCCTGAACGGCACTTGGTCATTCACGAACGACACGTGGACCCATCTGAATCTGAGCGGCCCTCCAGGGTCATGGACCCCGGTGCTGGCCTATGATGGGGTGTTGCGGTCCGTGGTAATGTTCGGAGTCTACGTTTCGACCAACTCGGGGTACTACGACCAAACCTGGAAGCTTGGTTGATCCGCCAGCGGGGGTTGCGTTGGCACCAACTCGAGCCTGAACCCAGCAAAGCATGCGCCCTCCCGGGACGGGCGAAACGGTTGGGTTCCCCCCTTCGACCCGGCCGGAGTTACGGTAACTCCGGATAATCAGGGATTGTGTGCCCGACGGGACGAGGTTGTGGCCGGCGGGCGGGGTGGACCCGGGGATTTTAGCCGCCTACGGCCTAGAACTACCCCTCCGGACGGGTCCAAAGTCACTGGAGGGGCCCGACCTAAGGGTTCGAGATCGCAGCCCCCCTAGCTTCGAAGGCTCAGGGAGCCGGGCGGAGCCTCTTGGCCATCCGCATGTTCGTCGTGTTAAACCCCAATTTTGTGTATAGCGCCAGGGCCTCGGTGTTGTCCGATGCCACGAAAAGTCCCATTCGATCCGCCCCTCGCTCCGTAGCCTCACGTTCCAACTGCTCGAGGACCGCCGTCGCGTACCCGAGGCGACGGTCGGGAGGCTCGATCCAGATCCAATGTACCCAGAACTGGACCTTCCCTCCCTTCGTTTCGACGCTGTACCATGTTTCGCCGACTCGGTGGCCGCTCGCCGCATCCACCACCCTGCAGAATCGGAAGTGAGGCGTCTCTCCACCGTCGGGGAACAGTTGGGCGAACTCGCGCCGGCTTGCTTCACCGGCGTCGCTTGCGGACCATACCCCGCGCTCGACCTGCTCCTGGGTGCGGCGCGCGACCGCGGCCCGGAGGGATGCCTCGAACTCCTCGCGGCCCATCTCCTCCAGCCGGATCACGTCGGCGCGATGGGGTTGGCCTACCTAAGTCGGCTCCCCAAAGGGTTTCCCCGGGAGCGGGACCGGGGCCCCTCGAACGTCAGCCACTGGAGGGATTTGAACCCCCGACCTGCTGATTACGAATCAGCCGCTCTGCCTGCTGAGCTACAGTGGCGCCCGGCGGGGCGGACGGAGCCTTCCGTATAAATGGGGCTCGTTCGCGTGCGCCGCCGACGCCTCGGACACCGCTTCAGACCCGGCCCAGCGCCTGCGTCAGGTCGTGGAGGAGGTCGTCGGCGTCTTCGATCCCCAGCGAGAGGCGGACCAGTCCCGGCGGGATCTCTCTCCGCGCGAGCTCGGCATCGCTCAGGTGGCGGTGAGAGGTCTCTCGCGGGAGGCTCGCGAGGCTCTCGACCCCCCCGAAGCTCGACGCGACGTGGACCAGTCGGAGGTTCCGCAGGAACTTTTCGGCCGCGGCGGGTCCGCCCTTCAGCGCCAGGGAGAGGACCCCTCCTCGCCCGGTCATCTGACGAGAGGCGATCGCTTCGTCGTCCGGCCCAGTCCGGCCGGGATAGTAGACCCGGTCGACGCTCGGATGGGCCCCGAGCTCCTGGGCGATCCGGCGGCCGTTGTCGTTGTGGCGGGCCACGCGGAGCTCGAGCGTCCGAAGGCCGCGCGCCAGCAAGAACCCCGCGAACGGATCGAGGGCCGAGCCCAACGTCGCATGGACCGAGTCGACACGGTCGAGGATTCGGCTCGGGCCGACTAGCGCCCCAGCGACCAGGTCGGAGTGGCCGCCGAGGTACTTCGTCGCGCTGTGGATCACCAGGTCCGCTCCGTGGGCGAGGGGACGTTGGTTGATCGGGGTGGCGAACGTGGAGTCGACGACGAGGAGCGCCCCGACCCGGTCCGCGGCATCGGCCCACGCCCGGATGTCGTGCACCCGCAGTAGTGGGCCGCTGGGGGTCTCGAGCCAGACGACCCGGGTCCGAGCCGTGACCACCTCGCTCGGGTCGAGGCGCGCCGTCTCCGTGACCCACCGGACCTGGACCCCGAACCTGGGTAGCGTCTCCCGAAACAGGTCGAGGGTCCCCCCGTAGAGGTCCTCGAGGGCCACGACCTCGTCGCCGGCCTTGAGAAGCGCGAACAGGGTGGTGCTCGCCGCCCCCATGCCGGACGAGAAGAGGCGCGCCCCCTCCCCGCCCTCGAGACCGCGGACGAGCTCCGCCGCGACTTCCACGGTCGGGTTGTCCATGCGCGTGTACAGATGGACCTCGCCGCTCCCGGCCGCCTCGGAGAAGGCGGCCGGATAATGGTAGGTCGAGGTCTGATAGAGCGGCGGGACGACCGCCCCCGCGTTTCGCTCCGGACGGCGCGCCCCATGCTGCAAGAAGGTGCCGGGCCGGATCCCTTCAGGCATCGGGTCGAACCGTCGCCGGGGCGGGGACTCCGGGTCCGGTCCGTCGGTCAACTGCCGGACCCGGGCGATGCGCCGGCGTCGCTGGTCGAGAGCATTCGGACCCGCTCCGGGCCCCCGATCTCCCGAAGGTAACCGGCCACGGCCGCGGGGACCGCCGAGGTCCAGGAATCGCCCGCGATCATCGCCCGCCGGACCGCGGTCCCCTGGAGGCGATCGCGGTCGATGAGAGTGGGGGCTTCGACCCGGAACCCGTCGGCCTCGAAGAGGACCCGGGTCAGCGGGTTGTTCGTGTACACGAGGTCGAACGGCGGAAGGACCGATCGGAGATGGGCGACCCAGATGGCGTGGCGGTCGATGTCGAACAATGGTACCGGCTCGCACGCGTCGATCTCGGCCTCCTCGAGCGCTCGGGCGATCATCTCGAACCGTTCCCCGGCCGTGAACGGATCGTCGCGGGTGTGCGAGCGCTGCGCGCTGCCGATCCCGAGGATCAGGTGGGCGTCGGGCCGGCGGGCCCGAATCTCCCGGACGACGGCCAGATGGCCCGAATGGAATGGCTGGAACCGACCGACCAGGAGCCCGCGCACGGCGTTGCCCGCCCGCTCCTACTCGGGGCTCAGGTCTTCGACGTCGTCGAGGAACTCGTCGATGTGAGGGCACTGGGCGGTCAGGTACAGTCGGCAGTGGGCGCACCGAGTGTCGTTGAGCCCCGGCCGCAGCGAAGGGTTGAACAGGTAGCATGGCCGCCCGATGAACCGATCCTCCTCGTCGTCGGTCGACATCTCGTGGCCCACGTCCCGCGTGGGCAGCGGATGATGGGCGGGGATCCGCACCGAGCCTCTCACGAACCCGCCGGTCGCGCCGGTGGCGACGGGACCACCACGGCCCCGGGCTCGATCCGGCTGGTGGCGTGCACCATGGCGGCGAGGCGCTCGAGCAGGGTCTCCTTCTGGGTCCCCTGGCTCACGAGCGCGTACTTCAGCACGTCGCGGAGCGTGCGGACCGGGATCACTTCGATCATTCCCCGGTAGCGCGACTCCAGCACCAGGTCGTCCATGTTGTCCTCGGGGATGAGGACCCGGTGGAGTCCGGAGTCCGCCGCCGCCTCGACCTTGGCCGTCACGCCGCCGACGGGGAGCACCTGACCGCGGACGGAGAGCGAACCGGTCATGGCCACGCCTTGGTCGACGGGAACCCCCTCAAGGGCACTGATCACGGCGGTGGCGATCGACACCGACGCGCTGTCGCCCTCGACCCCGTCGGACGTGCCGACGAATTGGATGTGGATGTCGTAGCGGGAGATGTCCTCCCCCGTGTACTTCTTGATCAGCGCCGTGACGTTCTGGACGGCCTCCCGGGCGATCTCGCCGAGCTTGCCCGTCGCGACCACGACCCCCCCGTCGCGGGTCTGGGCCGGGGTCACTTCGGCCACGATCGGGAGGACGATGCCGGAGAACTCCGACATCCCGGATTGCGCGTTGATCGCCGCGAGGCCGTTGACGATGCCGACGGCCGCGCCGCTGGTCGAGAACATGCGGTACTCCTTGCGACGCTCGATGTACCGATCCGCGATCTGCTGCTCGAGCGAGCGGCTGCTCCGCTTCGCCCGGATCACGTGCTCGGCGGTGACGACCCGCGCGCCCTCGGTGTTCGCGATGTCGCCCGCGACGCGGACCAGCCCGCCCAACTCCCGGAGCCGCAGAGTGAGCTGCCCGGAGCGGCCGGAGCGACGCTGCGCCTCCCGGACGATCTCGACGACGGCCCCCATGTCGAAGTGGGAGATCTTCTTGTCCTTCGCGACCTCCTGGGCGACGAACCGGACGATCTTCATCCGGTTCTCGGGCGTGTCGGGCATCGTGGTCTTGACGTACAGTTCGTAGCCGTAGCCCCGGATCCGCGAGCGCAATGCCGGGTGCATCGCCTGGACGCTGTCGATGTTGCCCGCGGCGACGAGGATGAAGTCGGCGGGGACGGGCTCGGTCTTGACCATGGCGCCGGCCGAGCGCTCGGACTGCCCGACGATCGGGAATCGGCGCTCCTGGAGCGCCGTCAGCAGGGAGTGCTGGCTCTCGATCTTGAGGAGGTTGATCTCGTCGACGAACAGGACACCGCCGTTCGCCTTGTGGATCGCTCCGACCTCGACGCGCTCGTGCGGCGGGGTCTCGAGCCCGCCGGACTGGAACGGATCGTGCTTCACATCACCGAGGAGGGCCCCGGCGTGCGCTCCGGTAGCGTCGATGAACGGCGGCCGCTCGTCGGGGGTGTGCGATACGAGGAGCTTGGCGACCCCGGCGCCTCCTTCCGAGCGTCCGCCGGTCAGGCGGATCGCGGCATACAAGAGCACGATCAGCAGGAGCGCGATCAGGATCGCGGTGAGGTCGTGGCTGGGGGTGGCGAGCGCAATGTAGAACGCGAACCCGATGATGGCGATCGCGCCGATGAAGAACAGGATCATCCGCTGCTCCTTGCGCTGGGCCGCCTCGAGCTTCTGCGCGGCGACGATCTCCTTGCCCTTCCCGGCCGGCACGACTCGGATCTTCGGCTCGTTCGGGTCGTCCGTGTTGGGGTAGGCGAGGATGTCCTGGAGCTGCTCCTTCGGCAGGAAATCGACCATCGCTCGGGCCAGCATGCTCTTGCCGGTCCCGGGTTCTCCGATGAGGATCATGTGGCGCTTCTGGGTCGCCGCCTTCTTGGCGACCTCGACCGCGTCGTCCTGGCCGATGACCTGGTCGAGGAGTCGGGGGGGCACCTCGACCTGGGCGGTCGTCTGGTAGGGCAGCGCGGACCCCCAGCTATCGAGCTCCTGGCCCGGATTGGCGTCGCTGCCATCCCCGTTCGCGCTGGACGTAACTGCCCCTCAGGGCCCGACCGCAGGTTCGGCGGTCGGCCTTCGAGAGAAAACAGAGCGGTCCTCCGTATAAAGCATTTAGCGGCGCGGGGGTTCACCAACTACCGCCGACGCCGTCTCAAATCGTACCTCGGGCGGGATTTCGCCGCGGACGACGGCTCTTCCAGCCCGTAGCCCGTATCTACCGCGCCCGTCTCTCCCGCCCCCGTGAGCGCGACCCGCACCCTCGACGGACGACCCGTCGCCGACGCCCTGCTCGCGATCGCCCGTCGCTCCTCCGACTCGGGTACCCGTGGGGGGCTGCGCCGGCCTTCCCTCGTGAGCGTTCACCGCGCCACGACCTCGCCGTTCGCCTTCTACCTGAAGCAACAGGCGCGGAACGCCGAAGGCGCCGGCGTCGCGTTCCGGGAGGAGCCCCTCGCGGCTTCCGCGACCTCCGACACGCTACGCAGGCATCTTTCCGAGCTCGACGCCGATCCGGCCGTCGACGCCGTGCTGCTCGAGCATCCGCTACCGGCCGAGTACGACTTCCGCGGCGCGGTCCGGGCCCTCCGGGCGGAGAAGGACGTCGACGGAGCGTCCACGGAGAACCTGGGACGGCTCGTGCAGGGGATTCCGACCCAGGCCCCCGCCGTCGCCCTGGGGGCGATGGCGCTCCTCCGTCACTACGGGTACGACGTCGCCGGCCGCCGCGTGACCGTGATCGGGCGCTCCGAGACGGTCGGGATGCCGCTCGCCTTGTTGCTCCTCGCGAGGGCGGAGGGCGCGAACGCGACCGTGACCGTCGCCCACTCCCGCAGCGGGGATCTTCATCGTGGCCTCGAGGGGGCGGAGTTCGTGCTGAGCTGCGCGGGCCGGCCCGGGCTCCTGACCCGGGAGATCGTCCCGAAGGGAGCCACCGTGGTCGACATCGGCCTGAGCAGCGTCCCCGATCCGTCCAAGCCCGGGGGGCAGCGGGCGGCGGGGGATGCGGACCTCGCCTCGCTCGATGGGTGGGCCTCGGCGGTGACCCCGACGCCGGGGGGAACCGGTCCGGTCACCGTCGCGCAGCTGATGCTCAACGCGGTCCACGCCTGGGAGTTGCTTCATCCGCCAGGGGGCCCGTGAGCCCCGAAGACCGGCCTCCAACGGGATCCGCCGCGCTCCCGGCGCCCGCACATCCCGAGGGCAAGGAGCCGCTGCGGTGCCGCGACTGCCCGATGTGGTACGGAGCCGAGGACACCGGTTGGGGCCCATGTTCGATCAAGAACCGCCGGGGCGACGAACGGTATCTCACGTTCGGCGGCCACGCCTGCGACGAGGGTTACGTGCCGCCGCCCCCGCCACCACCGGCCGGGAACGCGGCTGAGTTGAGCGGAGCCCGCTCGACCTCGAGGGGATCCGCGGTGGGGTACTCCTCGATCTCCCAGGCGGGGAAGCGGAGCCGGGCCGCGACGCGACGCAGCGGCTCGGCGCCGAGCTCGACGCGGCGGCGCCCGAAGTCGACGCGGTAGTCGTCCGGGCCAACCCCCGCGAGCGAGCCGACCCGGCGCCCGAGTCGGGCGAGGTCGATGGAGGGGCCCGCTTCCACGACCCCGTAGACGACGGTCCCGTCCGCGGTCCGCTCGGCGAACCCGGGCGCGGTGCGCTCCGCTCGCCGGAGCAGCCGTTGCTTCAGCTGCACTCCGTCCTTGAATCTCGAGGAGCAATAGTGCACCGGCACGGTCAGATGCATCTGCCGAACGATCCGCTCCGCGACGGCGCGGCTCCCGCGAACCCCCCAGCCATTGCGAGGGTCGAGCTCGTACGCCCGATCGTGCATCTTGACCTCGTTCGTCTCCGAGAACTCCATCTCGTTGAGGTTCACGAAGTCGACGCCGATCTCCTCGAGCGTCAACAGGAGCCGCCTCAGCTCGGCCTCCTTCTCCGGCAGGACCGGGATCTCAACGCCCCGCCGGATCCCCCAGGACGGGGCCTGCTCGAGGACCGAACGGTAGGCGCCCCCGGCGCCGGAAAGCGGTCCCCATAGGTAGTGCGGGATGTGGAGTCGGAACTCGTCGAGGCCGGAGGCCGCGAGCCGCTGGAGCTTCTCCGGGTTCGGTTCGTGGGTGTAGAGGTGAATGTTGTGGTCCGCGCCGAACTCCTTCTTCAACAGTCGGACGTAGTGGTCGGTGCGGTCGAGGACCCCGAGCGGGTCGCCCCCGGTGATGCCGGTGCCGGCAGCGCCGATCGAGCGGGCCTCTTCAAGGACGTCGTCGTCGCGCTCCACCCGGCGCTCGTTCGCGTAGACGACGTCCTTCTGATTGCGCCGCTCGGAGACGGGGCAGTAGAAGCACCTAAACCGGCACAGTCCCGTGACGAACAGGACCATCTTCTTCCCCTCGGCGCACTGGCGGCAGGCCATCGAGAGCTCCCCCCGATAGCTCGACGCCATCGGGAGCATTCGAAGCGACCCGGCGTCCATCGCCGGCGGCACCACGGGCGGCGGGTATAGCGTTACCGAACTCGGCGCGTCGGCTCCCCGGTATCGGGGCTTCACCAAGTGGGCCCGGGGAAATCGCCGAGGGCTATGCTCAAATCCCCCCCGTAGCTCCCCCGCCTCACTTTCGGGGGCAACGACTCGATGGAGATGCAGCCGGGCCAGATGGCCTACGATCGCGCGAGCACCGTCTTCTCGCCGGATGGACGCCTGTTCCAGGTGGAGTACGCCCTCCAGGCGATCCAGATGGGAGGCACGGCCGTCGCCGTGACCTACAACGCGGGGATCGTCTTCGTCGCCTACCGGAATCTCCCCGTGAGCTCGCTCGCCGAGGCCGGCTCCATCGAGAAGAGCTTCGCGATCGACGCCGGGCTCGGTTGCGTCACCGCCGGGCTCATCGCCGACTCCCGCGTGCTCGTCGAGTTCCTTCGGCTCCAGGCGCAACGCCACCGGATCACCTTCGGGGAGGTCGCCCCCTACCCCCTGCTCGCCCATGCGCTCGGCACCCACCTCCAACAGTTCACCCAGTTCGGCGGCACCCGCCCGTTCGCGGTCTCGCTGCTCCTGGGCGGCTTCACCGGCAGCGTCCCCGGGCTCGTCGAGCTCGACCCGAGCGGGGCCACGATCGGCTGGAAGGCGTACGCCATCGGCCGGAACCGGCGCGCCGTCGCCGACTTCCTCGAAGAGAAGATCGCCGGCGACCGCACGGAGGAGCAGGCGTTCAAGCTCGCGGTCCAGGCCGTGGCCGAGGGGTCCCCGACCCCATTCCCGGCCGAGGCGCTCGACGCGGCGATCCTCGAACCCGAGGCCGAGCTCCGCCGCATCCCCGTGACCGAGGTCGCGAAGCGGGTCCAGGGAATGCCGTTCATCGGCACCCCCGAGCGCGGGCGCAGCTCGAAGTAGATCGGCCAGCCGCCTACCGGGCGCGACCGGTCGGCGTCGTCGGTACGCTGTCGACCTCTTCCTTGAGGCGGATCCGCCGACGGGTCCGATGGTACGTGACCGCGAACCGGTGCGCCTCGTCGCGCACGGCACGGAGCAACAGCATCGCCGGGGCGTTCGGGTTCGGGCGCAGCGGCTCGGTCCGGTCCTCGACGTAGACCTCCTCCTCGCGCTTGGCGAGCCCGATCGCGAAGATCCGGTCGGCCAAGTGGAGCTCCTCGAGGGCGCCCTGCGCCGCCGACAACTGGCCGCGGCCGCCGTCGATGAGCAACAGGTCCGGCAGCGGCTCCGCCTCCGCGACCTGCCGGGCGTAGCGGCGCCGGACCACCTCGGCGACCATGGCGAAGTCGTTGGTCCCCTCGACGCCCCGGATCCGGAAGCGCCGGTACTCCGACTTCGCCGGGCTTCCCCCCTGGAAGACGACCACCGATCCGACCGCCTCGTACCCCTGGAAGATCGAGATGTCGATGCCTTCGATCCGGTTGGGGATCGTCGGCGCCACGAGCAGGCTCTGCAGGGCGAGCAGGACCTCGCGCGGGGGTTTTCGGACGACGACCTGGTCGACGTGGGATCGCGCGAGTCGTTCGGCGAGGTTCGCCTGCGAGGCGAGCCGGCCGGTGGGGCGGAACCGCACCTCCACTCCCCGCTCCCCCTCGAGCCAGTCGACCGTCTCGTCGACCCCGGTCGGCCTCGGGCCGGCGATGTAGACCCGACCGGGGAGCTCGAGCGCGCTCCCGTAGTACTGCGTGAGGAAATGGCGGAGGACCTCGCCCGGCTCCGGCGGGTCGTCGGCCGGGAACGCCAATAGGTGCGGCTCGGTCCGCTGGACCTCGCCCTGGTCGAGCTTCAACAGGCCGACGGCCACCCGCAACGTCGCGGGGTCGTTCGGGAACGCGACGGCGATCACGTCGGCCCGACCCTCGCCCGGTCCGACGACGTTCTGACGCTGGGTGAGGGCGGAGAGCCCGGCGATGGCGTCGCGGAGCAGCGCGGCCCGCTCGAACTCCTGGCGGACGGCCGCCCCGCGCATCTCGGCCTCGAGGGAGGGCCGCAACGTCGCGCCGTGGCCCCGCAGCACCAAGAGCGCCCGGTCGACCTGCGATCGGTAGGCGTCGTCGGAGACGGCGTGGATGCACGGCGCCGTGCACGTCTTCAGGTGGTAGTACAGGCACGCCTTCTTCGGCAATCGCACGCACCGCCGGATCTGGAACGTCTCGGCGAGCAGGTTGGCGACGCTGCGCGCCTCCCGGGCGCTGGTGTAGGGACCGAACAGGACGCTTCCGCTCCCCTTCTTCGGCCGCCGGACGAACAGGATCCGCGGGTACTGCTCGCCGAGGGTGACGGCGAGGTACGGGTAGCTGCGGTCGTCCTTGAGCAGCGTGTTGTACGGCGGCTGGTACTGCTTGATCAGCGTCGCCTCGAGCAGGAGCGCTTCCCGCTCCGTCGAGGTCGGGACGAACTCCACCGACGAGCTCTGGGCGAGGATGGTGCCGTCCTTCTCGACCCGGACGTGCAGGTGATCGAGGACGCGCCGCCTCAGGCTCCGAGATTTCCCGACGTAGACGACCTCGCCTCCCCGGGAGCGGAACAGGTAGACTCCTGGGGCGTTCGGCCCGGGGCGGTATCCCTCGCCGGTCGCGCTGAGCAGTTGGCTCGCTGGCACGAACGCGGGGAGGCCGGGCCCGGAGTCCTTCATCGACCGACGACCGGCCGAGGGGCGGCCGGCGGGGCCAGGAGCGGCGCGAGGAACCGGCCGGTATGCGAGCGTGGAGAGCGGGCCACTTCCTCCGGGGTGCCGGCGGCGACCACGTGCCCGCCGGCGTCCCCGCCCTCGGGACCGAGGTCGACCAGCCAGTCGGCGGACTTCAGGACGTCCAGGTGGTGCTCGATGACGACGACGGTATTGCCGCTCTCCCGCAGGCGGAACAGCACCTCGAGGAGCCGGTCGACGTCCTGGAAGTGGAGCCCGGTCGTCGGCTCGTCCAGGAGATAGAGCGTGCGCCCCGTCTGGGTCTTCGACAGTTCGAAGGCGATCTTGATCCGTTGGGCCTCGCCGCCCGAGAGCGTCGTCGCGCTCTGCCCCAGCGAGATGTAGCCCAATCCGACGTCGAACAGGAGCTGCAACCGGCTCTGGATGCGTCGGTGGTTCTGGAAGAAGCCGAGCGCCGTTTCGACGGTCATCGCGAGGACGTCGGCGATATGTTTGCCCTTGAACGTCACCTGGAGCGTCTCGGCGTTGAACCGCTTCCCGTGGCACTCCTCGCAGGCGACGTAGACGTCGGGGAGGAAGTGCATCTCGTAGCGGATGACGCCGTCCCCCTCGCACGCCTCGCAACGCCCGCCGGCGACGTTGAAGCTGAACCGGCCCGGTCCGAAGCCGCGGGCCTTCGACTCCGGAAGGCTCGCGAACAGCTCGCGGATCGGGGTCATCAAGCCGGTGTAGGTCGCCGGATTGCTTCGAGGCGTCCGGCCGATCGGGGACTGGTCGATGAACAGGACCCGGTCGA
>JABCYU010000039.1 GCA_013290045.1 Methanobacteriota archaeon
CCGCGAACCCGGCTTCCCCTCTGACGTTCTCGGAGGTCGATCTCTACAGCTGCGTCTCGTCGATGGGTCGACGCCCGAAGACCAAGCGGTTCTACCTCGGGCTCCTAGGCTCGTTCCTCCGATCGAGGGGGAACGACGTCGTACAGCGGTCGGGAGTGCTCGGGACGATCTCGCGGGAAACCTTCCATCGACGGTGGCTCACGGCGGAGGATCTGGACAGGCTCCTCGATGGGGCAGTCGGACTCGAGCGTCTGGTCGTCGCCCTGGAAGGGTTCCAGGGCCTCCGACGAGTCGAGGTCCTGCGACTGCGGGTTTCGGACATCGACACCACGGCCGAGCCATGGTGGGCGTGGATCCGCGGGAAGGCCCACAAGGGAGAGCCCTCCCGGCACGTTCCGATCAGCGACCAGGTCAGGCACGAGCTGAACTGGTACCTGCAGCTGAGGGAGCAGTGGGCCCATGCCTCGACGAACGTACCCGAGCTGCTGGTCTGGGACGACGGGCGACGACTTCGGCCCTACTCGGCCGGGTCCGTCGATCGGTTCGTTCGACGAGCTGGACGCAGAGCGGGACTCGTGGTTTCCAACCACGACTTGCGCCGATCGTTCGGCCGTCTGCTCAAGAACCGAGGGGCGGACTGGAGGGAGATTGCGGGGCTGTACGGCCACTCGAGCATCGCTCAGTCCGAGTACTACGTCGGCCAGGAACAGGACCGGATGGTCTCCGCGATTCGGCTCACGACGTTGCCCGGCATCGGGGGGAAGCCCTGATATGCTGCGAACGGGCATTTCTCAGGGGCGTGTAGCCCAGTCTGGATAGGGCACCGGGTTCCTAACCCGGTGGTCGGGGGTTCAAATCCCCCCACGCCCGGCTCTGGGGAGTCCGCCCAAAGTGGGTCGGTCCGGGGGAGTGGGACCTGAGCCCTCTTGGATCCGAAACTTCGCCCGAGCCGGGTGGTTTGCCGACTTCAGTCGTGGTAGAGCCCGTGTTGGGGCGCGGTCAGCTTCACGGACTCGAGCCCGCACAAGGGGCGCAGGATCGCTCACCAGGCTCCCGCTGCCGGGCGAGCCCTGGGAACACTCGTCGAGAACCGGACGAACTCACTCTCCCCGGTCCGCTCCCAAGCTTGCGCCTCAGGCCGAGGAGTCCCCTGGATACCGTCCGGTGGGTCCTCGTCATTGGGTGCGTCGTGGGATTCCGTCTGCTACCTGACGAGGCCGGGTACCGGCTGGGGGCCCTTGGCGGTTCGCCGGGTCCTGAGCGGCCGACTATGCCATGGCCGCGGGTTACCGCGGTTCCCCGTCAGGGGACCGCGGGAAGATGAGATCCCCACCTTACCTATCGGTCGGGGCCTCCCGGTCGATTCTTCGCAGCTTCCTCAGGATAACTCGCTGGAGACGGAGACCGAGTGGATCGCGGGGAATTGAAACGGCAACCGATCCCATGACGGGCCCCCGTCCGGGGAGATGAACAGCTGGCCGGTCGTCGTCCCGACGTAGATGCCCGCGGGGTCGAGCGCGTCGCACGCCATCCCCTCCCGATGGGTACCGAAGTCTCCGGGGAACAGAGTCGGCGGCATGAGGGTCTTCCACTTCTTGGTGGAATCGTTCCACTCATGGACCTGGAATCCGCCGCTGGAGGTCACGCGGGGTTCGTTCATGAGGGGGACGAAGAACGCGCGCCCTGGAAGGCTCTTGGCGGTCGCCACCACGAAGCCGAAATCGTCGTCGAGCGACTTCCCGATCCGATCCCATCGCTCCCCGGAGTTGCGGCTGACGTAGATCCCTCCGTGGTCTTGGCGGTAGAGGACATCAGGGCGGGCCGGGTCGAGGGCGACCTTGTGGACGCACTGTCCGACCGCGGGGAACTTCTCGGGCTGGTAGGGCGTCTCTACTCCCTGGTTGGCAGTCACCCAGGTCTTTCCGCCGTCATCCGTGCGGAACAGGCCCGCAGCCGAAATCCCGGCGTACATCCGATGGGGGCGTGATGGATCGACTAGGATGGTGTGCAGGCAGGGGCCGCCGTTGCCCGGGTTCCATTTCGACTTCGTCGGATGATCGTTCAGGCCGGTGACAGGCTCCCATGTTTCCCCCAGATCATCGCTGCGGTGGAGCGAGTATGGGTCCACCCCGATGAACAGGGTCTTGGGCTCGCTCTCTGGGCCGGGCTCGAGGTGCCAGAGGTTCGCTACCGCGTAGGTGGGGGCCGGGGTGTCCGGGTTACCATCGAACCGGGGTGGCCTGGTCTTCGTCGAGGCCATCATCGGGGTGCCGATCTCGGACCACTTCTTTCCGTAATTTCGAGACCGGTAAAGCACGGGTCCCCAGAGCCAAGAGTTGACGCAAGCGTAGAGGTCCCCAGGATGACGCGGGTCCGCGATCATGTGGAAGACTTCGGTGCCCTTTTGGAGGGGGGGGTTGACCTTCCACTTTTTTCTGGAGCGGTCGCCTTCGACGATGTACCCGCCCTTCCGAGTTCCAACCAGGATGCGCACTTTCTTGTCGGGCATACGGGAGCGTGAGAGCGGTCCCGAACATAAACCACGTGCCGGCGGGGTTCGTCGAGCCCGGCGGCGCCCGGGCCGCCGGTGGACCGCGTTCCAAACGCACCGTCGCACGGAATCGGTGAACCGTGTTCCCCCCCCGCCGTCGGCCTCCGACCCGCGGAACTCTCAATCGGTTACGGAGGGCCCTCGCGCGACCAGACCGGCGCGGGATGGCGCTTCGAGGTATCGAGAGGGGTCGGTCGGCTCCGAAGACTAACGCCGAACCGGGGCGGGGGTCGGCGTGCGAGGACTCCTGGTGCCGGAGTCATTGGCGGCGTTGGCCTGCCGAGGCCGCGACGCGGAAACGGTCCTGTTCGCCCAACGTCGGGCCTGCCAGGGCGGGGGCTCCGGCCCCCCGGGTTCAAACCAAGGCGGCGCTTCCCGGAATCGACAGGTCTCCGGAACTCCAGTCATCCGGACCTGGTCGAGGGAACCCTGGGTCTCCAATGAGCCGATGGAACCGTCGAGTCACCTACGGCGTCGCGGCCGTGGCGGTCGCCCTGCTGCTGACGGGGCTCACTGTCGCCGTTATCGATCTCTCCACGCAGAGCGAGAATGCCGTCGGCAACTACACGGAGTACAACGGCGTCGTGGCCGGGCTGCGATACTCGTCGACCGTCGCGGGCAGGGTGCCGAATCCGGCGCCGGGCGTCTCGACGGGCAGTGCCTTGGTGCCGCAGTTCCTTTCAGGCGGGTCAAACGCCTTCTGCGGGAACTCCTGCGTGGCCAACCACCTCGCTCTGAACGTGACCTACGCCTTCAACGCCTCGATGGCGGGGGCAGTCCAGATTACCATCCAAGTCACCTCAGGTGGGGGGACCGGTAGCTCGATCCTCTACCTGCGGCAGGCATTGGTACCGACGAGCGGGTCGGTCGTCATCGTGTGGGACATTGGGACGGCCTTATCGATGCTTGCAGACGTGACGATTACCATCCACCAGTGTGGCCCGGTGACCTGTCCCTGAGGACGACAAGGAGACCCTCCTCGGCGTCTCCCCGGTGGGAGCCTCGAGGCCGCCTCCGTCTGGTTCGATCTAGGAGCTGGAGGGGTGGCTCCCCGAGCTAGGGGAGGCTTCCAGCACGACGCATAAGACCGCGTCGCAGGCGGGAAGGGGTCGCGTCATCAGGCGAGACCCTCGGGGTGAGCAGGGCTCGTACCGCTGCGGGGCCGCCAACAGACCTTCCTGAGAAGGTCCCGGGGATTACCCTGGCGGGTTCGGGAGCTGCTGGAGGAACCGGCGGATCGCGGAGTCAAACGCAGCCGGTTGGGAGAGGTTCAGGAGGTGATCCGCTCCGGGCACCAGCTCCACCTGGGCATTCGCGATGCCCCGCGCCAGGAAGTTCGCGCACAGCGGCATCACCGGGTTGTCGCGATCCCCGACTAGGATCCGGGTCGGGACCCGGATCTCTCCCAATCGACCGGCAGCGGGTCCGCCGCTTCGAGTCTCGAACCGTCCGGATTGCTCCTCGAAGATCTCCTTCGCGTTGTCCCGGACCATCGTGCGGAAGAGCTCCAGACCCTCCCCAGAGAGCGCTGACGCCCAGAGCTGCCGAAGATGTTCAGTCGCCGAGTCGAGGTCGCGGGCCGCCCAGGCATCGGCAGCCGCCTTGGAGAGTCGTTCGTCGCGCTCAAACGCCGACTTTCCGCCGGGTACGTGATCGTAGTCCATCCCGGAATATCCCGGGGCGACGAGCAGCAGACCCCCGACGTGATCGGGGTGCTCAAGGGCGAAATCCAACGCGATTTTCCCTCCGACGCTGGGGCCAACGATCAGGGGCCGGGTCATTTGGAAGTGGTCCAGCAAGGTTAGAAGGTCTTGAACCGGAGAGAATTCCGACGTGGCCGCGGGAGAGCTCCCGTAGCCTCGAAGATCGTATCGCGCGGTCCTGAACTCGTTTGCCAGGGTCGAAAACTCGCGATTCCACATGCGTCGATCCGCGATCCCTTCGTGGAGGAGGACGATGGCGGGACCGTGCCCACGTAGCTCATACGCGACGCGCCCGCCAGAGACTTCGAGGGTCGCTTGGCCGACCGAGTCGCCCACGGCCCTCTGAGCCCCGTCCGGTCTATTAAGACGGCAGGGAGGCCCTGGAACGGCTCGAGGTTGGACGGGTCCATCGAGCGTACGACGGGACTCCTCGTCGCGGACTCGCCGTCGTAGCGGGAGCGATCGGCCCGGCTCCGGGGGCACGTGCACTCCGAGCGGGCCTGGGGAGGGTCACTGGGTTCCCGCTGGGCGACGCGGGCCGGATGCCGCCCAAGGGAAAGCAGCCGCGCACGCCTGTGTCCGGAGTCCGGACGCATGTTGGGATCTGACTCGGCGGGTAACCCATTCGGGCAAACGGAGGACCTCGAATGTCGGGGTCCGGGGGTACGAGAGCTTCGGCGGGCAGGTGCTGAGCCGGCTCAACGGGTCTCCGAAAAAACACGCCGGCCGCCGGACTAAATACAAGCCCGCGTTTGCACGGACGACCCCCGAGTTCGACGAGGACCGGGGTCAGAGGGAAAGGATGAACAAGAATCGGAGCGAGAGACGAGCGGGTGGCCTCGGCGCGTGGTGGGTCGGAGGGGGAGCTGCCTTGCTCACCTGTCTGCTGATGGTCTCATCCAGCGCGGCGGGGGCCGCTACTGCGGCCACGATCACGTACAAGGCGCCATACCACCACGCACTGGTCACCCCGATGAATGACATCATCGAACTCAGCGGCTGCGGAAAGGAGATCGGAAAGCCCGCCACGTTCAGCACCGCCACCGGGTTCGGTCACTGGGCCGGGTCGGCGTCGGCCCGTTCATGCTCAGGCCCCGCCGGAAAGGCCATCCAGGGAAGCGTGGCGCTGGTGCAGGACGCAGTCGCCGTCGCGCTCCCCGTCCGTGTTCCGTTCGGCCACGCGACCGCAACGAGCTTCAATGTCACGTGGAACGTCACGGCGCTGGGCAACTACAGCTTGGTCTACAGCGGGAGCTGCCCGGGAGCGGTCTACAACGCCACCCGCGGGTACGGCTACTCGTTCTGTATCGCTGAAGCGATCACCCAGACGATCGGGTACGCGTATCTCGTGGACATGACGACCGGCGTTATCACCTACCCGACGGGATTCTCCGGATTCAGTGGTTACGCCTACAAGTACGTGGAGAACTACTCGTACTGCTCGAGCGCGAGCTCCTGCACGTACTCGAACTACACGTACTCGACTCCGTTCTCGTCGTTCGTCGGCAGCACGCTGGTCAGCTATACGATCAACGCGACCACGAACAGCGCGGACCGATATGCCGTCGTGACGTACGTGGGCGGAGACATCGTCGACGAGATGCAGGTCTACACGGGGACCGCGGCTGGGTTCATCAACATGGGCACCCTCGGCAACGGGTACCAGCTGGTCTCGATCGTCGAAACCTGAGGAACACGCCCCAACCCTTTCCTCCGAGGGGGCCGGCTCTCCGGTCCCCTCGGAATCCACATTCTCAACCCGCCTCGGACGTTCGAAAGACGACCGGAGACCCTGAGGCGGCCGCCGCGCCGGCGAAGCGGTCCCCGATAGCCCGGTCGGGCTCGGTGGAATGGCGACCCCGTAGTTCGAGGCCCCTAGTCGATAGCGCGCGTCGCGATGGCGGGGGGGATGGTCCGGAGAGGACCATTCAAGGCCGAGGTACGGGGCAACCCCCAGCGACGGTGCCCACTGCTCCCCTCCCCGGGGGACCGGAGCGATCCCGGCGGCCGCCGCGCCGAACTGAACACCCGCCGGCATATGGCCCCGGAAGTCGTGCCGGCACAGGGGCGAAAGTGACCGAGGTCGATTCAGGTTCCCAGGGGTCGTCCGCGGACCGGCGCTTCCCCGACCTCCGGCGGAAACTCGTGGACCCGAGGCAGTCGAAGCTGCCCGACCTGGGCGTCGCCCGATATCGCGGAACGACCCACTCGGGGCCCATCAGGCGTTTCCGGGGAAAGGAAACACTGGTCGGACTGCTGCTGGGGTTGGCCATTTCGTGGTTGGTCTCCAACACCAACGGGATTCCCGGGAGCTCCACAGTTGACGTCGGGTCGTCGGAGACGGAGATCGTCCCAGGAGCGGCGTCCGTGGCTACGTCCATCGGGCCGCCGATCGCCGTGACTCCGGCGACCTTCTGGTCGCTCGATTTGCAGACCAACAACTCCTCAGGTATCTGGTCCGATGGGGCGGTGCGATCGTTCCTGAACGCGACCCCGTTCACCTGGTTCCGCTACGGGGAGTTGACGGAAGAGTGCAACATCTCGGCGAACGTCATGTACGGACCGAACGGGACCCCGGTGGGTCCCTGCGCGTACGATCTGACCGCGTTGAAGTCGTGGTGCCGGTCGGTTTCGTTCGCATGTCACCTCGTGCTGCCGTTGCCCGCCGAGAACAACAACCCGGCGGAGGACGCGTTCATCGCGAACTGGATCGTCCATACCGTGGGGATCCGCCCCCAGTACTGGTCGATCGGGAACGAGCCGATGCTCTGGAGGCACTACGGGATCCCATGGGCTAACTGGTCGGTCCGAGACCATAGCCGACCCACACCGCTCGCTTACGCCCGGCAACTGAACGCGACCATCCAAGCGGTCCGGGCCGTCGATCCGGGGGCCCGGTTCATGGGGCTCGAGGCGGCCTCGCCGAACGATCTCCCCTGGTTCACCGAGGTGGCTCGGCTGGACCGTGCCGGCATCGCCGCCATTGGTTACCACTCCTACCCGTTCACCACCTCGAAGAACGAATCGCTCCAGCAGTTCCTCGCTCCCCTGCAATCGCCCTCCAACATCTCGACCACGTATCCTCTCGTGCAGGCGGACGTCGGTTCGGCCTGTCCCCGGTGCGGCTCGATCCCAGTGTTTCTCCACGAATTCAACGCCGGGCCCGGCAACGGCGCATCCCCGTTCGGAGGTTCCTACGCCAACGCGGTCTTCCTCGCAGGCTCGGTCGTCCAGGCGCTACGGGCCAACGTCACGCAGTTCACGGTCTTCAATCTCCAGAGCGACAGCTCCCAGTTCGGATACTCGCTCCTCAATCGGACCGACGCCATCGCCCCCACGGGACGCCTGTTCTCCGAGGTCCTGAACCATCTGGTGAGGGGAGGAGTCTACAGCCCCGTCCCCGCTCCGTCGTTAGGGAATGTGTGGTCGGTGCTGACCCGGGACGCGACGCGGGGGAGCTTGTTGATCGTCAACGCCAACCTCACCGGCCCGGTCACGATCCCGACGACGTCGTATCTGCGAGTCGGTTCCCGGGTCCACGAGATCGCGTGGAACTCGAGCACCCCCGGGCCCACGAATTCGACGGGAAGCGTTTCCGCGAACTACACGATCCCCGCGATGGGGATTCTCCTTCTCAGCTTCTCGGCCTCGGCCCTCCACGCCCCCGCCCATGGTTCGGTTTCTCCCATTCGGAGCTCCGCCGGGGCGGGTTTGTCGAGCGCCCCGGTCGCCGCATCTCGCAGAGCAGGATCGAGATGGGTTTCGGCGCCGCCCCGAACTGTGGGCTAGGGCCGCGACCGAGGGCGACCGTACAATGGCGCTCGCGGTCCCCGAGAACCGATGGAGCCGCACGGGGTGCTGGCCGGGCTCGTCCCCCGGCCGGGCGAGTCTGGAGGGTCAGGACTACTCTACAGGCCGTGGCATTGGAAGTGGGCGGCGAGGCGCCTCAGGATCGTTGGGGATTCATACTGCGCCCCGAACTCCTCCAGTCGGGTCCGATCGGAATGGACGGACCAGAAAAGCGCGTCCTCGCAGTGGACCCCGATCGAGATCGCGGAGACCGTTTCGGAGCGCGCGCGTGCTTGCTCGACCAACAGGTCGGCCGCCCCGCGAGTCACCTCGAGCCCCCGCCCCCGGTCGTCGAAGCCCGCGGGGGAGACGACCTCCTCGTACAGTCGATGCACGCACCAGGGCAGATCGGCGTTCTCGTCGAGGGCCTTCTGGATTCGGACGGCGAGCATCGGCCGCCGGTCGGGGAGTGTCGTGGCCATCGGAACTTCTTGCGAGGTTTGGTGGATAAGACTGTCGTCCCGGGCTGAGGGGACGCTCCGGCGTGAAACTGGCGAACGGGTCGCCCCCGGAGTCGCCGAGGAACTTGCTCCCCCGCTGCGCTGTTCTGGGAAGGCAGGTCGGAGGGACTTTATCCCCCGGGCACTTCGGAGGTCAGTCTCGCTGAGGGGATGTACCAACGCCGACCACGCAATCCTATGGGAGTCGGAGGGAAACCTCGCATTCTCCGTCCACGAACCGCGGCCAGTCGAACGGGCGCGCCACGATGGGTCCTCTGAGGAACCGGTAGATGGTCGACCTCACCGACCCGACGATCTGGTTGCCCATCGTCCTCGCCGGCCTCATTCTCTTCGTGTTCCTGCTCGCCGGGCTGTTCCTCATCACGGAGAACGAGGTCGGAATCCTCACCCGGCGGATGTTCGGGAATCGGATGCCGCCGGGACAGGTGATCGCCCGCCACGGTCAGATTGGGGTCCAGGCGACGACCCTGATGCCGGGATTGTACTGGCGGATGCCCTTCATCTGGAACATCAAGAAGGCCCCCGTGATCGAGGTGGGGGAGGCGAACATCGCCACGGTCGAGTCGATCGATGGGCGCCCGCTCGCCAAGGGGCGGCTCCTGGGCGACGAGATCGAGTGCAACCAGTTCCAGGACGCCGAGAAGTTCCTCGATGGCGGGGGTTTCAAGGGCCCCCAGGTGGGGATCCTCCGCCCCGGAAAATACCGGATCAACACGCTGGCGTTCACGCTCAAGATGTGGACCGCCGCCCAGATCAACGCGGGCCAGGTCGGGATCATCACGGCCCAGGACGGCCGCCCGCTACCGTCCCGGCTCATCATCGCCCCGGTACCGCTGACCTCGCCGAGCCCCGACCAGCCCCACGCTCGGACGCACAACTACTTCCAAGACGGCCCCGCCTTCCTCGACAGCGGCGGGTTCCGGGGGCCCCAACAGGACACGCTCCAGCCCGGGCGCTACTACGTCAATCCGCTTCTGTTCAATGTCGATATCAAGAGCGTTTTCGAGGTCCCGCCGGGGTTCGTCGCCGTCCTCCGGTCGAACATCGGCGAGGAGCTCGACCGATCGGACAGCAAGCCGACGCCGATCACCGACCGGCCGGATTTCGACCAAACCGTGCACAGCGCCATCGAAACGATTCTGACGACCGATCGGAACCGAAGGGGCATCTGGCAGGTTCCGGTGGCCCCCGGTAAGTACAACCTCAACCCCGTCGCCTTCACCGCTTACCTCGTCCCGACGAGCGCGATCATGGTCGATTGGGCCAGTTCGGAGCGTCCGAATGCGCCGGAGATGTCGCGGCCATCTACGGCCCCGGTCTCCGACACCTCGTCCTATCCGTACCTCACCGACCAGACGGCGAAGGGGGTCTCGTTCTTCCAGTTCACCCAGCTCAAGGTGACCTCGAAGGACGGCTTCCAGCTCGAGGTCGACGTTCGGATGGTCATCCGGATCCTACCGGAGAACGCGGCTTTCATCATCGCCCGGTTCGGTTCGGTGTTCAACCTCATCCAGCAGATCGTTCACCCGTTGATCGACGCCTCTTTCCGCAACAACGCCGGGGAGAAGAAGGCACTCGAGTTCGTCCAGGGACGCTCGCAACTCCAGCAGGAGGCGCTCGAGAAGGCGCGGACCGAGTTCGCCAAGTACATGGTGGAGGCGCAGAACCTCCTGATCTCGTACATCGCCGTCGACGAGTCGCTCCTCGCCACCCAGACCCAGAAGGAGATCGCCATCCAGCAACAGGCCCAGTACCAGCAGCAGGCGCTCGCCGAGGAACAGCGCATCGCGGTCCAGGAGAAGACCGCCCGCGCCAATCTCCAACCTCAGGTCGTCCAGGCCGTCCTCCAGGTGGAGATCAACGAGAACGAGGCGAAGGCGCTCGTCAAGCAGGCCGAGGGTATTCGAGATTCGACCCGGATCAAGGCCGACGGAGAAGGGGCCGCGGTCCGGACGGTCGGACAAGCCCAGGCCGACGCCTACCTCGCCCAGGCCGAGGTGATCGGGCCCGAGCGCGTCGCGCTGGTCCGGGTGATGGAGCAGGTCAAGGACGGCCATGTGCGCATCACCCCCGACACCCTGGTCGCCACGAGCGGCGACTCGGGCGGAGCCAACACGATGATCACCGCCTACCTCGCGACGTTGCTCGGCTCGAAAACCACCCCCCTGCCCGCTCGGCGTCCCACGGCCGAATCGGACGGTTCGGCCGGGGTTGCGGGGACCGGGGGCCCGGCCGGCGCGTCCACTTCGACCAACCCGATGACCGGCTCGGCCCCGCCGACCCCGAAATCCTCGACGAAGTCCTCGACGTAGCCGCCTGAGATCGGGCACCACGCAGGAACCCCGCCAAACCCGGCACCCGGGGGCAGATTCTTGCGCCCGAAGGCTCCCCGGACCCCCTGACTGAGGGCAGATTCTGCCGCGACAGTCGGAGCTCCTTGCCCCCCGCCGAGCTTAAGAGACTGTCAGCAACATCTTAAGTAACCCACCCCAGAATGAGGAGCCATCGAATGCGCGAAATCAGTGTCGGCGAGGCCACCCCCACCGGGGGTCTCCCCGCTTTCTCGACCGTGGGTCCCACCGGGGCCTCCCTCGCCGGCTCCCGAGCCGGGTCCAGAACTGGCCGGGATTGTCCCATCCGAGGCGCCGGTTTGCCACGATATGATGGGGTAGTAATACGCATATTCCACACCCCCACCACCGTCCGGGCGCGGACCGCGGAGTGAGCATCGTGTCGATCGCGGGAGAACCGATGGAGTTCGGGGGCCATCTTCGGACCCCCCGGCCATCCGGCGGGACGGCTCGACCCGACGCGAGCGAGGTCCTCCCGATGGACGTCGGCGAGCGGTTGGCGCCGAGCATCGCCGCGGACCACACCCGGTTCGATTTCTCCCATGCCGGCGGCTTCCCTCTCGGCCATTTGTTCGGGTCACAGCGTGAACGGGTTTTCCGACATCAGTCGGAGATCGGCATCCCGTCGGCCGAAGCGATCGAGCACACGCCGGGCCTGAGCGTCGTCGTCCCGGCGTGGAACGAGGAGGCCCGGTTACCGAAGACCCTCGAGCGCTACCTGCCGTACCTCGAGGCGCGCGGCCAACCGTTCGAGATCATCGTCGTCGTTGACGGTTCGCACGATGAAACGGCCAACGTCGCCCGGGCGTACGCCACGCGAGGCGTCCATGTCCTCGAGTTCCCCCACAAGCTCGGCAAAGGCGGAGCCGTCCTGCAGGGCCTGCGGGCGGCGAAGTACGACGTCGTCGGGTACCTCGACGCCGATGGGCCGATCGTTCCCGCGGAGATCGAGCGCCTCGTGGGCGCCCTCGACCAGGCGGACGTCGCCGTCGGCTCTCGGTGGGCCCCGGACAGCGTCGTCACGGAGTCCCAACCGCCATTCCGCATCCTGGCCGGGCGGGCGTTCAACGTCCTCTCGCGCGTCCTCCTCGGCCTGAAGCTCAAGGACACGCAGTGCGGCGCGAAGTTCATGCGCCGATCGATGGTGCAGAGCGTGCTGCACCAGGTGACGCTTTCGAACTGGGCCTTCGACGTCGACTTGCTCTACCACATGCGCAAGGCCGGAGCCAACCTGACCGAGGTCGGCGTCACCTGGCGGCACGACACCGGTAGCAAGCTACCGGTGATGAAGATCATCCCGGTGATGTTCTTCTCGGTGATCGGCGTCCGGTTGATGAACCTCCCGATCTCCGACCGGGTGCCGAGGAAGATGATCGACTGGTTCGTCGCCAATTACGGCACGGCGTAGGCCGCTCTCCGATCGGACGCGGCCCGGTCCCTAGCCCGCATCGCGCGGCCGCCGCGCGGATCTCACTCGGTGGGTCGGACGGCTTCGGCGGGTGGCAGTCGGGCGGCCCGAAGCGACGGTCCGACCACGGCGAGGATCGTCAGTCCGTAGGCCAGGCCCGCGATCAGGGCCACGTTGCCCCAGGGGATCGCGACCTGGGTGATCCCCGCCGCCGCGGAGCCCGGCGCGGCGGCAAGGCCGTAGATCAGCAGGATCCCGAGCGCCGTTCCGATCGAGATGCCGAGGACCGTCACGAAGGAGAACTCGAGCAGGAACGAGCGGAAGATCATCGACTCCGTGAAACCGATCGCCCGCAGCATCCCGATCTCCGACCGGCGCTCCTGCACTGCGCGGAGCGCGAGGATCCCGAGCGAGGCGATCCCGACGGCGAGACCCAGGCCGACGAACAGCTGGAGGAGTCCCACGAACGCCTGGGTGAACCCCAGGTTCTGGGCGACGAGCGCGGGCAGGTTGAGGAGGATCAATCCGAACGGAAGGAGCGCGGCCTTCGTGACCTGGGCGGCGTGGTCCGGGTTCACTCCGGAGGCCGTGGTCAGAAGGAACGTGCTCTGGTTGTGGTATCCGAGGGTTCCGGCGAGGGCCGGGCTCACGAAGATGCCCGTCAGGAGCGCCTCGCTCATCACCCCGAGGATCTCGACGTTCGAGCTCATGCCGGTCTCGGGATTGGTGAGGGCGATCGTCTCTCCGGCCGACACCGTCGGATGGGCGCCGAACGACCCGAAACCCCCGCCGCTCGAGGGGCCGTAGCTGGCGTCAACGACCGCCACGGCCGCGCCCGTCCGCAACGCGGCCCAGACGGCGGGCGTGGACAGACCGTTCGCGGTCGAGGAGAACGCGTACGTGTTCGACGAGTAGAAGTCGTTCGCGGCGGGCAGACCGGCCGGCGCGGCGTAGAGCGCGTCCCCGAACGGATTCTGGGGAAACCCGCTGACCGTCTCGAGGACCCCGCCCGAGACGAAAGGGACGACCCGGGAATAGAGTCCCGATAGGCTGGAGTTGTTCGCGATCGCCCCGACGAGGTCGGGGACGGGGCGGGCCGAGAACCCGGCGAACGTGTAGCCGCCGGTCTGGACCGTCTCCTGTTGCTGGATGTTCGCCGACAAGGTGGCGCCGAACGAAGCGATGACGACGAGCGTGAAGACGACGAGGGCGAAGATCGCGAGGCTGATCGCCGTGCGACCGGGGCGTCGGCTGGGATTGGAGAGCCCGATCCGGGCGATCGAGACGGAGGAGGGGCGCGACCCGATCATCCGGGAGACGGCCGAGACGACGCTGTCGGAGTTGAAGATGTAGAGGAGGATCGCGCCCAGGACCAGGAGGATCCCCTCGGTGAAGACGATGAAGAAGCCCCCGGTATGCTGGTCCCCCAGCAACGAGGTGCTGATCGGGGCGAATCCCGCCCAGAACAGTAGGGCCACCGAAGCGACGGTGAAGACCAGCCGGTTCCGGAGAAACCGGGAGGCCAGCAGGCCAATGCCGAGGATCGTCAGCGCCCCTCCGAGGACCGGGAGGGAGATGTCCGAGCTCCCCCGGGCCGTGAAGACGAGCAACAGGGCCCCCACGATCGCCAGGACCACTCCCCCGTAGGCGAGCCGGGTGTAGACCCCCATCGTGGGCGGGGGCTCGGGGATCGACCGGATCGCCCGCACGATGTTGAGACGGCTCGTCCGAGTGCTGGTCGCCAGAACGGTGAGGAGGGTCAAGAGGAAACCGAGGACGTAGGCGGTCAGCATGCTCGCCGGGCGCACGGTGAACGAGGCGAGGATCTGGGATGGGGAGAGGCCGACGCTCCCGAACAACTGGGCGAAAGCGTACACGAGGCCATAGCCGACGGCGATCCCGAGCAGGATCCCGAGCAGCGCACTGCCGGCCGAGTAAGCGAGCCCCTCGAAGTAGTACGAGGCCACGAGCTGTCCTCGCCGGAGGCCGATCGCCCGGACCATTCCCATCTCGCCCTTGCGCTCCTCGGCGAGCATGACGAACAGCCCGACGATGAGCATCGCCCCGGCGATGATCGAGAAGAGGCCGAACACCAGGAAGAGCGTGGAGAGCGAGGTCGACGCCGACGCCGCGAGCTTGACCGTGTCCGCGAGGAGCTGGTGGACCTTGAGCCCGTGGGCGCCGGGAAGCGTCGAAAGGGTCTGGTTCAGGGTGGCGGCGACGGCGCCGGAAAGACCGACGCCGCCGATCAATGACCCGGCGTTGGTCACCGCGAGGAAGTTGATCTGGCCCGGGGTCGACTCGAGCATCTGGGCATCGGGCAGGCTGACGAAGATCGTCCCCACCTGGCCGAAGCCGCCGCCGAGGAATCCCCCCCGATCGTCGTCCGCGACGACGGCTTGCACGGTCGTGTTCCAGATCGTGCCGCCGACGTAGAGGGTGAGGTGATGGCCAGCGGAAGCACCGAGGTCGTTCGCGGCGCCCTGGTCGATCAGTACCTGCCCGGGGGCGGGGCCGGCCAGCGTGCCGCCCCCCGTGGTCGTGAACCCTCCCAGCTGGGAGGACTGGTTGCCGTTCACCCCGACCAGGTTGAGGGCGGTCTGCGGGACCCCATCATTGTGGTCGAACGCCTGGGTCTGCCCGACGATCTCCGGAGTGACACCGGCGATCTGCGAGTCGCTCGCGGCGGATTGCGCGACCGACGTGTAGACGGAGTAGGGAAACGGGGCGTAGGTGCCGAGCGGCGTCTGGTTGAACACCCCCTCGTCCGTGAATCCGAACGACTGGTAGGCGCTCTGCACGATCAGCTGGTCGATGGTGTCGCCGACGACCAGGCTGCTCGAGATGATCGTCGTGCCGATCAGGAGACCGAGGATCAGCAGCACCGTGCGCCACCGTCCCCGCCGCACGTTGCGCATCGCGATCCGGAACGACAGGCGGTTCCGCAGAGCCAGCGCGAGGGAGATGACGGCGACCACCAGGAGGACGACGAGGAGGGCTGCGGTGGTCGGGTCGATGAGGTCGGCCATGGCCCCTCAGGTCACCACGTGGCCGTCGTGCATCTGGAGGGTCCGGTCGCACAACGCGGCCATGTCCGGACTGTGGGTGACGACCACGATCGTTTGTTGCAGGTCGTGGTTCAGGCGTCGGAGGATCCCGGTGACCTGGGCGGCGCTCTCCTCGTCCAGATTCCCGGTCGGTTCGTCGGCCCAGACGATCGCGGGGTGCGAGACCAGGGCCCGAGCGATGGAAACGCGCTGCTGCTGACCCCCGGAGAGCTCAGACGGACGATGCGTCGCGCGATCGCCAAGTCCCAGGTCCTCGAGCATCGCTTGGGCGCGCTTCCGGGCCTCCCGGACCGGGACGCCCGAGACCAGGAGCGGCATCTCCACGTTCTCGACGGCCGTCAGGACGGGCAGCAGGTTGTACGATTGGAAAACGAAACCCGTGCGTTTCGCTCGGAAGGCGCTCTTGGCGCGGTCGTCCATCGCGTGGATGTCCTGGCCCTCGAGCTCGACCCGGCCTTTCGAGATCGCGTCGAGGCCCGAGAGGCAGTTCAGGAAGGTCGTCTTGCCCGATCCGGATGGGCCCATGACGGCGACCATCTCGCCCCGTCGGATCGCGACGGAGACCGAGTGGAGGGCCGTGACCTGGGTCTCCCCGGAGCCGTAGATTTTCCAGACGTCCTCTCCGAGGACTACGATCTCGTCAGTCATGAGCGATTTCGGCGACCCCGTGCGGCGGGTCGCGCGACGGGGCGCGTGGCGCCCGGAGATATGAGCATACGGGTGGGCCGGGGTGTCCCTATCGCCGTGGGGACGAGTCCGGTTCCTAGGCGTCGGCCGGAGAGGCGAGGATCTTGCCGACGAGCGAGAGGCCCTCGTGCGCCAGTCGCCGGGCCGTCGGCTCATCTCGGGCCTCGGCGAACACGCGGATCAGCGGTTCGGTGCCAGAGGGTCGCAGGAGGATCCACCCGTCCGAACGGAAGACTTTCACCCCGTCGAGGGTGAGCACCCGGTCCCCCGCGCGGATCACTTCGGCGGTGACCCTCCGGAGGACCTCCTCTCGGCGCTCGATCGGGCAACCGACCTTCTCCTTGATCAGGGAGTAGACCGGCAGGTCCCTCACCGCGTCGGCGAGCGTGACCTCGTGGCGGGCCATCAGATCGAGGACGGCCGCGGCGGTCATGGCGCCGTCGCGGGCCAGCTGAAAGCTCGGAAAAATCAGTCCCCCGTTCTCCTCTCCTCCGAACAGGGCATGGCGGGCGAGCATCTCGCGCGTGACCACCGGGGAGCCGACGCGGGTGTAGACGACCTCGCCGCCGAGCGGTCGAACGGCGTCCTCGACGCTCTGAGAGGCCGAGACGGGGGTCACCACGACGCCACCGTGGGCGCGTCGCACGAATTCCCGGGCGAGGAGGGTCAGGATCCGTTCGCCGGGCAGATAGTTTCCCGCGTGATCCACGAATACCGCGCGATCGGCGTCCCCATCGTGCGCGATTCCGAGGTGGGCTCCGACGGCAGGGACCGTCGCCCGGAGGTCGGCGAGATTCGCCTCCGTCGGTTCGGAGAGGTGCCCGGGGAACGTGCCATCGAGGTGCCCATTGATCGTGATCACGCGGCAACCGAGTCGGCGCAGGAGAGTGGGGCTCGTCGGCACGCTCGCCCCATTGCCGCAATCGAGCACGACGGTCAGTTTCCGCCGGGCGATGGCGGCGCTGTCCACCTGCTGAAGGATCCCCTCGACATACCGACGGGCGCCCTCGCTGTCGGTCCGAATGTCTCCCACCCGGTCGAACGGCACGGCGGCCCCGGTCCCATCGGCGACCGATCGCTCGATTGCCTCTTCGACCGATCGGGTCGCCTCGAGCCCATCTCCCGAGATGCACTTGATCCCATCGAACTCCGGCGGATTGTGAGAGGCCGTGAGGATGACGCCGAACTGCGCTTGGAGTTTGACGACATTGTACTGGACCGCCGGGGTTGGCAGGACTCCGACTTCGATCACTTGGTGGCCGGCAAGGGCGAGCGTTCCGGAGGCGAGTCGGGCCATCGCGGGGCTCGCGGTCCGTCCGTCCCACCCGACGACGATCGGGAGTCCCGGCGGCAAAACGTGGCCGATCGCCCCGACGATGGAGGTGACGAACGGTGCCGTCAGGGGACCGCCGACGACCTCCCGGATCCCGTTGGTCCCGAACAGCCGCACGGGGGTCGATGGCACCGACCGGCCCCATAAAGGAATCGCACCGCGGCGACGCTCGGTTAAGCCCCCGGGCGGTCTCGCCTTCGAGTGCCCGCCGAGCCCCGGTGGCTGGCCGACGAAATGCTCGGCCGCCTCTCCCGCTATCTTCGATTCATGGGGCACGATACGGAGTACGTTCGCGGCCTGGCCGACGACGACGTGGTGGCCTGGGCCCAGCGAGACGGTCGCACCCTCCTCACCCGAGACGTTCAACTGGCTTCGCGGGTCCCGGGGAGCCGTCTGCTCGTTTCGGGGGAGCTGCCGGTTCAGATCGCTTCCCTGCAAGATGCCTTTCCCGAGCTCCGATGGGAAGTCCAGTTCGACCGTTGTACCGAGTGCAACGGGCGCCTCGCGCCGTGCGCTCCTCCCCGGGGACAGCCGCCGGACGCTCCGCGCCCCGAAATCGGGGACAGTCTCGCGGTCTACGAGTGCCTCGTCTGCCGACACCGGTATTGGGAAGGGAGTCACACGGCCGCTGTGCGTCGGAATCTGAGCCGCTGGCTGGCCCCGAAGGTCGGACCGTGAGGGTCTGGGTCGAACCCTCCGGGGAGAATCTGCCCCTGGCGGCCGCCGAGGTGGACGGGGTGGTGGCGCCGACTGGGGGGAGGGTCCACGGATGGGAATCGGTGGGGGGGAACGACGTCCTGGCGGTCACCCTCACCGACCCCGAGGGGCCGCGCCGACTCGCGGACCGGCTCGCGCTGG
>JABCYU010000040.1 GCA_013290045.1 Methanobacteriota archaeon
CGATCTTCCCCTCGACCGAAGAGTAACGGACCGGCACCACCCCGAGGGCACCGTGGACGCCCCCTGCCGAGGTCTGGATCGTCACCGCGAATCCGTCGTGGGTCTCGGCCACCGTCCGACCGTCGAACCGGGCGAAGTACGATTCTACGTGGGCGATCTCGTCGGAGGAGGGACGGAACTGGCGCTCGAACTGGGACTCGGTAAGGAACCGGTGGTACCGTGGGCTCGACGGATCGATGATCGCCGCATCGAACGCCGCCAGCGACTGGGAAGCGCGGGGGGCCAGCACGATCGTCAGGGTGACGGGCGTCGAGTCCGCGAGCGGCCGCACCAAGGCCGAGGGGGGCAGCGGGCGCGCGTCGGTGAACAAGGGGACCGCCGCGGAGTGGATCTGGGGCGCGGGCATCTCGGAGTGCGAAGGCAGCCCGGCGCCGATCGGTCCGAATCCCAGCACGACCAGCAGGAGTATCGCGTATCCGGGGGACACATTCGGGCAGAGAGCGGAGCCGAGATAAGGCCGGGCCGCGAGGATCCGACGGCCGCCCGTCGTCAAAGATTTATCTCTGGCCCCGCGTCCGTCGTCGATGGCCGAACGGGGAGCGGCGCCCCCGTGCATCTTCTGCGAGATCGCCGCCCAGCGTGCTCCCGCCCACGTGGTGTATGAGACGCCGGGAACCGTCGCGTTCCTCGACCTGTTCCCCTACACCCGAGGGCACCTTCTGGTGGTGCCGAAGCGCCACGTGGACCGGTTGACCGATCTGAAACCGGAGGAGTACCGGGACTTTTTCGGCTCGCTTTCGGAGATGTGCCGACGGGTCGACCGGTTCTCGAGGCACTACAACGTCGCCCTCAACCAGGGGGAGAACGCCGGCCAGGTGATCTTCCACCTCCACTTCCACGTCATTCCCCGGCCGACCCGGGAGAACCCGTTCCTCGCCCAGCCTCGGTCCCGTCTCGAGGAAGCCGAAGCCCGCCGCGTGGTCGCCGAGCTCGCGAGGCCATGAGCGCCGCTCCTGCGCGACCCCCCGCGGTGGCGGGGCAGTTCTACGACGCTGACGGTCGACGTTTGGCGGCCCAGGTCGAGGCGTGCTTCCTCGACCGCCGAGGGCCGGGCGAGCTGCCGGTCCGGCACCGGTCGTCGGGACGCCGGATCCGAGCGATCGTCGTGCCCCATGCCGGCTACCAGTACTCCGGGGCGATCGCGGCCAAGGCGTACGCCGCCATCGCCGCAGAGCGCCCGCCCGGGACAGTCCTCGTGCTCGGGGTCGATCACCACGGTCTTTCGCAGATCGCCGCCCTATCGGACCGCGACTGGCAGACCCCGCTCGGCCCCACCCATCTCGACCACGACCTCGCGCGGAGCCTCGCCCAGCCCCCGATCGTCGTCGACGAGGAGGCCCACCGGGCCGAGCATTCGATCGAGGTCCAGCTCCCGTTCCTCGAGTATGTGCTCCCGAAACCCCGTTTTGTTCCCCTGATGGTCCGATTCGGGTCGGCCGCGACGCTGCACCAGGTCGGATCGGTCGTGCGAAACGCCATCCGGGGAAGGGATGTCCTCCTCGTCGCGTCGACCGATTTCAGCCATTACGTTCCGTCAACGGTCGCCGAACGATTGGACCGGATGGCCATCGACCGGATCCTCGCCCTCGACGCCGACGGGTTGTACGAGACGGTCCGCCGCCACGACATCTCGATGTGCGGGGTGGCCCCGACGACGGTGCTCCTCGCCGCCCTGGCGGGCGAGCGCCTGAGCGCTCGACTGCTCGCCTGGGGTCACTCCGGCGAGGTCGAAAGGATGAGGGACGTCGTCGGCTACGCGGCGGTGCTGATCTCTTCGGAGACCGACCTCTAGGTCGGGGCGCTTCGGGAGGCCGCCCGGACGATCCGCTCGAGCACGTAGGGTAGGAGACCACCCGCGCGATAGTAGTCCATCTCCACCGAGGCATCGACCCGAGAACGGGTCAGGAAGGTCCGGACGCTCCCATCGGCGGCCTTCGCTCGGACCTCGACGGTGGAACGGGGCTGGAACTCCGAGCCCGTAGGCAGCCGCAGGTCGAAGGTTTCGTGGCCGGTGAGGGAGAGCTCCTTCCATCCCTCGCCCGGTTCGAACTGCAGGGGGAGCACACCCATGCCGACGAGATTGCCGCGGTGGATCCGCTCGTAGCTCTTCGCGATCACGGCCCTCACCCCGAGGAGCATCGGCCCCTTCGCCGCCCAGTCCCGGGAGCTTCCCTGACCGTACGAGCCACCGGCCAGAACGATGAGGGGGGTGCCCTCGTTGCGATAGCGCTCGGCCGCCTCGTAGATCGAGAGCTTCGTTCCCGACGGGACGTGGATCGTCCATCCGCCTTCGGTCCCGGGCGCAAGGCGGTTCTTCAGTCGGATGTTGGCGAACGTGCCTCGCACCATCACTTCATGGTTCCCCCGGCGCGTCCCGTAGGTGTTGAACTCGGCTTTGGGGACCCCCTGCTCGATGAGGTATCGCCCCGCCGGGCTCTCCTCGGGGATCTCACCGGCGGGGGAGATATGGTCGGTCGAGACCCGGTCCTCGAGGAGGGCGAGCGCCCGGGCATCGGAGACCAGCCGGCCGTCGGTGGGGGCCACGGGGGCGGGCAGGGAAAAGTACGGGGGGTGGCGGAGGTAGGTCGACTTCGGGTCCCACCGGTATTCGGGACCCGCGACGGTCGGCAAGGAGTCCCAATGCGGATCGCCCTGGGTGATCGTCCGGTACTTCTCGCGGAACATCCCCGGTTCGAGCGACGCGTCGACCAGCTCCCGGATCTCCTCGGCCATCGGCCACAGGTCGCGCAGGAACACGGGACTTCCGGCCGTGGACGTGCCCAACGAATCCTTGGTGAGGTCGATATCGAAGCGCCCGGCGAGCGCGTAGGCGACGACAAGCATCGGCGAGGCGAGGTAGTTCGCCCGGACCTGGCTGTGAATTCGGGCCTCGAAATTTCGGTTGCCGCTCAGCACCGCCGCCACGTACGCGTCCGACGCCTCGATCGCTTCGGCGACCTTCGGCGGGAGCGGCCCGCTGTTGCCGATGCACGTGGTGCAACCGTAGCCGACGAGGTCGAATCCCAGCGCTTCCAGCGGTCCCATCAGCTTCGCGCGCTCCAGGTAGGCCGTGACCACCTTGGAACCCGGCGCGAACGAGGTCTTGACGTGGGGCGGCACCCGCAGCCCCAGTTCGACCGCCTTGCGCGCGATCAGTCCGGCCCCGACCATGACCGACGGGTTCGACGTGTTCGTGCAGCTCGTGATCGCCGCGATGACCACGGCGCCATCCGCGATCGATCCCCCGTTGGACGGCGCGCCGGCCGGCTTCGGGTGCTCGCGACGATAGGCCTGCGAGGCGGTTCGGAACGAGGCCGGGGCCTCGGCCAAGGAGACGCTTTCCTCGGGATTCCTCGGGCCGGAAACCGTCGGGACGATCCGGCTGAGATCGATCGTGAGCTCGTCGGCGAACTCGGGGTGCGCGGTGGTCGCGTCGCGCCAGAGGCCCTGGCGTCGGGCGTAGGCCTCCACCTCGCGAACGTGGGCGGGTTCGCGACCCGTGCCGGTCAGGTAGGCGAGCGTGGCCGCGTCGATCGGGAACAGCGCGGCCGTCGCGCCGTATTCTGGGCACATGTTGGAGATCGTCGCCCGGTCCGGGACCGAAAGGCAGTCGAGCCCGGGCCCGAAGAACTCGACGAACATCTCGACGACGCCCTTCTTCCGCAGCTCCCGGGTCACCGTCAGGACCAGGTCGGTCGCCGTCGCCCCTTCGGGGAGCGAACCGGTGAGACGAACCCCGACGACGTCGAGCGGGGGGAGCAGGCACGGCTCACCCAGCATGGCGGCCTCGGCCTCGATGCCGCCGGCGCCCCAGGCCAGCACGCCGAGACCGTTGATCATCGTGGTGTGGGAATCCGTGCCGATCAGCGTGTCGGGGAAGAGTTCCACGACCCCGTCCCGTTCCCGCCGGGTGGCGACGGTGGCCAGGTACTCGAGGTTGACCTGGTGGCAGATCCCGTTCCCCGGGGGGACGATGCGTAGCCCGGTGAACCCCTGCTGCGCCCACCGGAGGAGGTCGTAGCGCTCTCCGTTCCGCTGGTACTCGCGGTCCAGGTTGATCAACCCGGACCGGCGGTCGCCGAAGCTATCGACCTGCACCGAGTGGTCGACGATCAGATCGGCGGGGACCACCGGATTGACCCGGGCGGCCGGCACGCCGCGAGCGGCCGCCGCCGCCCGGATCGCCGTCAGGTCGACGAGTACGGGAACTCCCGTGAAGTCCTGCAGGAGCACCCGGGCGGGGTAGAACGGCAACTCGGTCTCGGGGGAGATCGGTTCCCCGTGGGCCACACGGAGGAGGAGGGAGGGGGCTAGGGATCGATCGTCGAAGTTGCGGATCAGGTTCTCGAGGACGACCTTGACGGTGAGAGGCCGTCGAGCGAGCTTCGCCTGGTCCACCCCGGGCAGCCGGTCGACCGGGTAGACCATGGGGGATCCGGGCTCCGTCGAGAGCGGCTCGGCGATCCCCAAGGCGTTGCGTCGCCCCATGGGGCGGGCGATTCCCCGCCCCTTCTTGGGCTCTGGGGTCGCGTCCGGGCGCTGAGACCGGCGCGCCCACCGGTCTCGCTCCGCCTAGCGCGGCCGACTCCGCGAGCTAAAGAGCGGGAGAGGTTCCTCCCGCCTCGACCGGCATGATCCTCAGCGACCGCAAGATCCGCGAGGCGATCCAGGGCGGCCAGATCGTCATCCGGCCCTATCGTCCGGATTGTCTCGGGTCGAACTCGTACGACGTCCACCTGGGTCCGTATCTGGCCACGTACCAGGACGGGGCCCTCGACGCGAAGAAGGCGAGCCCGATCGACGAGTTCCGGATCCCGAAGCGGGGGTTCGTCCTGGTCCCGGGCCAGCTGTACCTGGGGGTGACCGAGGAGTACACCGAGACCCATCGTCACGTCCCCTTCCTCGAGGGCAAGTCGAGCGTCGGACGCCTCGGCATCGACATCCACTCCACCGCGGGAAAGGGCGATGTCGGGTTCTGCAACTACTGGACCCTGGAGATGTCGGTGAAACTCCCCGTTCGCGTCTACGCGGGAATGCCGATCGGCCAGCTGATCTACTTCGAGGTCTCGGGCGTCGTGGACCACCCCTACAACGTGAAGAAAGGGGCGAAGTACAATCGGGTCAGCGCCCACCCCACCCCATCCCGGATGTTCAAGAATTTCGGACGACCCGCCCCCCGTCGGCCACGCCGCCGCTGAACGTCAACGGGGCGGCGCCGACTGACGTCCCGACAGGTAGAACGCCGGACGCCCCGGTCGGGCCCGCTCCCGGCGGCGGAGCGGGTCATGGGCCGCCGCGTCCGATTCCGGGAGAACGTCGACCCGGGCGAACCCGAACCGTTGGGCGAAGTAGGCCTCGGCGGACCTCAGCACCCCGAGCTCGTCGACCGGAGGACCGGTGACCGGGCGCTCCCCCCGGAGCATCGGGGCGACGCGGCCGACGTATTTCGGGATCTCCGACAGGTAGGCGCTGAGCTCAGGGTGGGATTTCGCCCGCTCCATGATCGTCCGCACCGCGGGCGAGCTCGGGTCCGGGGGCTGCTCCCGCAGCCACGCCTCCACGGTGGCCTTCCAGGGCGCCGCCACGAAGAACGAGACCCCGTCGGGCAGCTCCCCTCTCGCCTGGGCCGGCTTGAGGACGCTCCGCAGGTCCTCCTCGACCAGGTCGAGGAACGACTCGTTCCGAAGCATCCGATCGGAGTGGGGGAGTTCCGTCGGGTCCGGGAACGGTTGGGATGCCACGAGCGAGGGGAAGTGACCCTCTCCGAGCTCTTCGGCGAGGTGAGGAGTGACCGGACCCATCGTTCGGATCCAGACCGAGGCGACCCGCTGCAACGTCGCCCCCGGCGCGCCGCCCCGTAGGAGGTAGCGCCGCACCAACGCCGGGATGGTCCCGTAGATGCGACCCGACGCATCTCGGATCGCTTGGCGGTGGAACGCATCGCGGATGGCCTCTACTTCGTCGTGCAGGGCGCTCGTCAACCACGCGTTGAGCTCCGGGGGCCCGTCCGGCCCATCCTGCCAGAGGGTCCGGGCCATGCGCTCGATCTCGCCGAGGCGGGTGGCCGCGACATCGACGAGAGCCGGGTCCCACTCGATGTCCTGGTCGGGGTTGGCGGCCTCGGTGTAGAACAGCCGCAACGCGTCCGCTCCCCACGCGTCGAGCGCGGACTGCAATAGCGGGATCCCGGCGCCCTTGCCGACGGCCTTCTTTGAGATCTTCTCCCCGCCCGCGCGCGTCAGCCACCAGTGGACGAACAGGCCCCGGGGTCGGAGCTCCGGCGGCAGAAGGAGAGCGTGGGTGGCGAGGAAGACCGGGAAATGCACCCGCTTGTGCTCCTTGCCGCCGATATTGAGATCGAGAGGGTACCAGTACAGGAACTCCTCCCGGACCGTCGCCTGGACGCCGGGGTCGATGGTCGGCTCCCCCGGACCCGCACCGAGAAAAACGAAATTGAAGAACGGGTCGGTGAGGGCGGCGACCGGGACCCGACCGTCGGCCACGAACCGGCGGACGATGTAGTAGGCCGGATAGAACGTGGAGTCCGCGATCGGCTCGATCACCCAGGAAGGATCGAGGGGGAACGGGGTCCCCAACCACTTGCCGCGCCGGACACACGGTCGGTCCCCGAACCACTCGATGACGGACGGAAGTTCCCTACGATACTCCTCGGGTTGGACCTCGAGCGCCCGCACGAGCTCCCGCGTCCGCTCGCGCCATGCCGGGTCGGAGTATCGGAGGAACCACTGGTCGGGCAGCTTGCGGATCACCACCCGATGCCCGTTGCGGCAGATCACCGGCTTCGAGAACTCCTGAAGCTCGATCGCATCGCCCGCCTCGGTCAGCCGGCGGGCGATGTTCTCGCGCGCCCGCACGACCGTGGAGCCGTTTTCGAGATCGGCCCGCATGCGCCCCCGGGAGTGCTCCACGCGGTACAACCGATGGGTCGCTTCCTCGACCTCCGTGGTCCGGGTCAGATCGATGGCGTGGGTGGCGCGGACGGCTCGCTCCGCCGGAACCCCATCGCCTGCCAACAGAGTGCGCTCCGACTCCGTGAGCTGTTCGAGCGGGGGGAGTTCGACGACGACGGGCGGCGCCGCCACCTGCTCTCTCCACCGGGGCTCGAGCCCCTGAACGGCCAGCCAGTCGACGGGGGCGTGGGCCGGTACGGACATGACGACCCCCGAGCCGACCCCCGAGCCGACCTCCGGGTCCACCAGCGGACTCGGGAGGACCGGGATCTTCGACCCGGTCAACGGCGCGGTGACGAGAGACCCGAGGATCGACCCGGGATCTACCTCGTGTCCCAGCCGGCCTCCGTGTTGTTCCACGAGGCGCTCGCCGCCCGAGCGGCTGACGAGGAACTCCTGCCCATCGTGGTGCCAGACGATGAGCGGAGACGACGGGTGCACCCAGAGGTTCGTCGCACCATAGACGGTCTCCGGTCGCAGGGTGGCCGCCAGCAATCGACGACCGTCGGCCAGGGCAAAGACGATCGCCGTGAACGAGATCCATTCCGCGTCGCCGCCGGAAGAGAGATCCGTCTCCGACGGGTCGACCGACACGGGGCCGCAGATCGGGCATACCGAGGCGAAGTGCGGGGCCTGCACCAACGCCCCCGCCGCCGCAAGGCGCCGGAACTGCCAGCGAATGAAGGCGCTGTAATCCTCGTCGATCGTGGTGACGTACGCACTTTCATCGACGAGCAATCCCAACGTACGAAACACCTCCAAGTAGCGCCGACCGAGGAACCGGGCCGCTCCCTCGGGCGATTCTAAGCCCGGCCACTCCGACTCCGGGACGGCGTTGTCCCGCAATTGCTGGACCATGCCACCCTCGCGCTCGCGCACCCGCTGGGCGAACGTGACCGCCGGGAGACCGGACGCGTGCGTCCCGCTCGGAAAGAACACGGCCCGCCCTCGCATTCGATAGTACCGGTGGAGCGCATCGGCGTAGGTCAACCCCCGGAAGTGCCCGATGTGGAGGAACCCGCTCGTTCCGGGGTAGGCGACGATGGCGTAGAATTTCTCCCGCGACTCGTCCCGTCGGGCCCGAGCGATCTCGGCGCGCGCCCACGCCTGCTCCCAGAACGCCTCGCGGCCGCGCTCCATCGGTGGCCGCGAGACGGATTTCCGTATTTGAGGGGTGACGTCCCTGAGAGAACCGATTTACCCGCGCCTCCGTTCGCCGCCGGCGTGCGGATCATCGAAGTGTTCCACTCCGTGCAGGGGGAGGGGCCGCTCACCGGGCTCCGAACCTCGTTCATTCGGACCGCGCGTTGCAATCTGAGGTGCTCGTGGTGCGACACCACCTACTCGTTCGGCCCCGGACGCGAGCGGAGCGTGGCGGCCCTCGTCAAGGAGGTCGCGGGCCATCGGACGAAGTTCGCCTGTCTAACCGGCGGCGAGCCCCTACTCCAACGAGAGTCGGTCGAACTGCTGAGGGCCCTCTCCGATCGGGGGTTGACGACCGTGGTCGAGACCGGGGGTTCGTTGGATGTCGGACCCTACCTTTCCGTCCCGAAGACGGTGCTGAGCGTCGATGTCAAGTGTCCGGGTTCGGGCATGAGCTCCCATAACCGGTGGGAGAATCTTCCAAAGCTCCGGCCGTCCGACGTCGTCAAGTTCGTCATCGGGGACCGCGCGGACTACCTGTACGCGCGGCGCGTGGTCCGGGAGCGGCCGATCCGTGCTCCGGTCGTGTTTCAACCGGTCTGGGGCACGAACGCCGCGCGGCTGGCCGACTGGGTGATCAAAGACCGGCTCGACGTCCGGGTCATGCTCCAGGAGCACAAACTCCTCTGGGGAGATGTACCCGGACGGTAGCACGGCGACCGGCCGATGGAAGGCTATATAGCCCGCCCCCCTCCCCGGCCGACCCGGGCATGGGCACCGATTCCCCGGCCGTTCGTACCTCGATGAGCGGGCGGGAGAGCCCCTTCGGCAAAGCACGTTCGATGGTGTTTCCGCGCACGGTCTTGGCGGGCCATGGGGTCCTCCGGGAGATCGGCGAGGTGGCGCATACCTTCGACTTCCCGTCTCGGGGAGTCGTCGTGACCGGGCCCCGGACGGCCGGAATCGCGGGCAACCGGGCGGCGGAACTGCTCAAGGAGAGCGGGTTCGATATCTCGACCCTTCTGGCGGGAGACGCGACTCCCGCGGAGGTCGACCGTCTCGCGGTGGAGGTGAAGGGACTCGGAGGCCGGTTCCTGGTCGCGGTCGGGGGGGGCAGCAAGATCGACCTCACGAAAGTCGTGGCCGCCCGCCTTCGCATCCCGTACATGAGCGTCCCGACATCTGCGGCGCACGACGGGATCTCCTCCCCTCGGGCGTCGTTGCGCGAACCGGACCGGGTGACGAGCATCGAGGCCGTGGTCCCGATCGGCGTTCTGGCGGACACCGAGATCATCGTCCAGGCCCCTTTCCGCCTTCTCTCCTCGGGCTGCGCCGACGTGATCTCCAATGTCACCGCCGTGCTCGATTGGAAGCTGGCGGCGCGGCTGCGGAACGAGGAGTACTCCAGCACGGCCGTCACCCTCGCCGAGTACGCCGCGCAGGAGATCATCGACCACCAGAACCTCATCAAGCCGAACCTGGAGGAATCCGTGTGGATCGCGATCCGCCCGATGATCGTCGCGGGGATCGCGATGAGCGTGGCCGGTTCCTCTCGACCCTGCTCCGGGAGCGAGCACCTGTTCAGCCATGCGCTCGACCGCTCGGCCCAGAAGCCGAGCCTGCATGGCGAGCAGTGCGGCGTCGGGGCGATCATGATGATGTACCTGCACGGGGGCGACTGGCGAAAGCTGAAGACCGCCCTCCACGCGATCGGGGCCCCGACCACCGCCCGCGAGCTCGGAGTCACCTCGGAAGAGGTGATCGAGGCGCTCGTCTCGGCGCACAAGGTCCGCCCCGAGCGCTACACGATCCTAGGGGACAACGGCCTGACGCGCGACGCCGCCGAGCGGCTCGCAACGCTCACCGGGGTCATCGGCTAGGGAGGGTCAACATGGCGGACATAACGCTCATCGCCCAGGGCCAAGCGCATCCCGGATTCGAATTCGTCTACCAGGGACCGGCTCCGATCTGCCGCACCTGCCCGTACCGGCACGCCTGCCTCACCCTCGACGTGGGCCGGCGCTACCAGGTGAGCAAGGTGCGCCCGGTCACCCATCCGTGCGCCCTTCAGGAGACCGAGGCGGCGGTCGTCGAGGTCTCCGTCGTCCCCCGCCAGCTCGTCGTGGAGCCGAGGATGGCGATCGTCGGGAGCTCGTTCGACGGATCTCGCTATTCGTGCAGCCGCGTGGACTGCCCCAACTGGGACGCGTGCGCCGGCCCATCGGTGCCGGGAAAGCAGCGGTATCGCATCGAAAGGGTCCACCCCGAGGCGGCCGAATGCCGCATCGGGCGGAGCCTTAAGCTCGTGGACGCGGTCTAGCACCGGATGCGGGGCTGTGGGGTAGCTACGGGCTCGGGGTAACCCCCCGGCGCGCTCTACTGGTCCATCCTTCGGGCTTTGGGAGCCCGGGACCCCGATTCAAATTCGGGCAGCCCCATCCACCCCTATCGGGCCCCGTAGACGCTGCGGGGCAACCATTTGAATACGATACACTTCAAAATCATGCGCACGAGACTGGACAGACCCAACCAACCACCGGATTCTCAGTGCTCATGAGAACTCAGGTTCCCCACTCCGGTTCGAAAGTAAGTTCTTATCTGCGTTGAATTCTTACTTTCGCCAATGGCGCCACCGAGGAGAACGATGGCCCACTGCTACCGGTGCGGCTTCTCCTGGTTTCCCCGCTGGAATCCGACGCGGATGTGCGCCCGCTGCAAGTCCCCGTATTTCGACACGCCCAAACTCCGAGTCCCAGTGCTCGGCTCTGGTCTAGGTATTGAGGAGGTCATCGGCGAACGTCGCCGAGCCATCCTGCGACTCGCCGAGCGTTACGGAGCTCGGAACGTCCGGGTCTTCGGTTCGGTGGCCCGGCGGTCGGCAACTGCGAAGAGTGACCTTGACCTCCTCGTCGACCCGGTGCCCTCCCGCCTCGATGTCGTGCGCCTTGGTCTTCAGCTGGAGAAGCTGCTAGGCCGACGCGTGGACGTCGTTACCGAGGGATCGCTCGGCTGGTACATTCAGCCTCAGGTAATCGCCGAGGCGGTCCCACTGTGACCGCCGACGACCCCTACCATCCGCTCTCCCTCGCCATCGAACATCTCCAGCAGGCTATCGAATACGCGAGGCGAGGAAAGAAGGTGTTCTTCGACCCCGAGAACCCGGACACGGCTCGCCTTGTCGAATCGGAGCTCCGTAAGGCGTACGAAGCGATGAACCGTCTCGGGCAGCCACTGTTCCGGGCCAACCCGACTCTACCGGCGGACGAAATCGGGAGGGTGCGGCAGCTCCTGACGCGTGACTATGGGGACGTGATCTTGGAGGAGGTCTGGCGGACGGTCTCTGATAGAGCTCCAAAGCTCCTGCGCCTGCTGACCAAGGTCAAGGTCCCCAAGCGAGACTGAGGCCGGTCCAGCCGGACCGAGTCTTCTCCGAGTCGGCCGCACGCAGGGGTGGTCGCAACCGATATCCAACCTTACCTGCTCTGCAAGATCGGCGACGCGCCAGGCCCGATCCAAACCGGCTTTTTCTATCGACGACCTCAAAGCCGGCAGGATGATCCTCTCCCAATACCCCCACGTCAAGTGGCGCCCTCTGGATCGTCCAAACCGTCCGCTCGGTGCCTTCCGGTACGCGGGGGGAAAGCGCCTCGTACTTCAGTCAGGTGGGGCGCGGGAGGCAATCTCCAGGCGCCCGGAAACCCGAAAAATGTCGTGTGTTTGTACACATTATTATACAAACACGGTCAGCCCCGATCCAGCCTGGAGGCTATCCCCCCGACGCGAACCCTGCCGTCAGATCCCCATGAGGACGGCTGCGCGGGCAAATCCCCGCCCGAACCCGACCTCGGGTCGGGTTCCGCTGGCAGCGCAGAGACAGACACCGAGGAGCCCGTCCCTCTATCGTGCCGAGGCGGCTGCCCCCGCGCGGAAGCTATCCATCTCACCTCTTCCCCGATCAACGCGGGTCGTTCCGAGATTCCGTCCAGCGGAACGCGATCTGGCGAGCCGTTGTTCGAATCGTCCTCCGCGCCTCGGAATGCGGCGCAGTCGGCGTCGTTCGATGGAGCGACGTTGTCCGTCGGGCGGAAAGGGATGGAGTTGGGCGTTTGCCTACCGCTCAACCAGACCTGGATCTTCATGGTGGTTGCCGGGTGAAAGAATGGCGACAATGCGTTCGTGGTCAAGGTCGCGGTGATTGACCCGGCATGCTTCGACCTCTGACACCCCCCCCCGCCCGGATGTGCCGGGTCGGGCCCGGGTCTGAGGGGCAGTCGGTCGGGGCCTTGGGTTCTGCCAGTCCGCGGCCCCGGCGCCTCGTCTGTCGGGGCTAACGGCTAAATCTCCCGCCGCGTCCGAACCGGACCTATGGTCGAGCAGGCGACGCCGCAGCCGGCTCCGGCCTCCGCGGTCCATTCCGCGATCATCTACTGCGAATCGTGCCGTCGCGAGACGGAGCACCGGATCCTCAAGGTCGCCGGCGGCGCCCGAGCGCACGGCGAGCTCCGGGGGCTCGCTCGGTGCCGCGAATGCCGCCTCACCCATCCGTTCGAGGACCGGCCGCGCCAGACCGTCGAGGTCGGCGAGGTCGTCTCCGAAGGCCGCACATCGACACCGGGTCGCCGCCGGCTCCCGGAGGATTCCCGGGTCTACGTGGGCGCCGGCATCCCCGGTTCTGAACCTCCCGTGGCGGTCCTGCGGATCGACCGGAAGGACGGCCGCCGCGTCCAGGAGGCCGCCGCGACCGAGATCGCGACGCTGTGGGTCCGCGTGGACCGCGGGGCGGTCGTCCCGGTGTCGATCATCGAGGGTCGGCGGACCCGGGCGGAGCGCCTGGTCGTTCCGCCCGAGACGGTGTATGAGGTGGGAGGACCCCTGCGGGTCGAGGAACGGAGCCTCACCATCGTGGGGCTTCGCGCGCGGGGGGAGACCTGGAGGCACCCTGGCGCCCGGTTCCGCGCGGAGGAGGTACAACGGATCTACGCTCGGCGGAGCGTGAGCCCCCCCGAAGGAAGCATCGATTGGAGCCGGTCCCGGGACAGGCCGAGCTCACGCGAAAGTTCGACCTCGGCGTCGGACCGATTCCGCTCGTCGCCCGGGGTCAGCAGGTATCGCACCTCACCCCGGGCTCGCAGCGACGCGGGCGGTCCGACGGACCACAGTTGGGAATCCTCGTAGCGGATCTCGCCGATGGCGAGCTCGGTCGGCAGATCCTTCATCGGGTGCTTGGTCCCGTGGATCACCCACGCGCCCCGGGCCACGAACTCGCCGGTCCCGGCCGATTTCGAGACTTGGTCCGCCTCGACCCAGAACGCCGACGCCGACGCCAGACCGGCGCGCCACGCTTTCGAGAATGCCACGCCGAACTGCCCGGCTTCGGCGAGCGTCACGTCGCTCGGATCGGGAGCGGGCGGGGCCGGGTGCTTCACGACGACGCTGGGCGCTCCGTGGAGGTCCGCGTGCACATAGCGGTCCCGCGGTCGCAGATAGCGTCGGACGATGAGGTCGTTCGTCGCCGCGTCCCGGCCGCCGACCACGAGGACCCCTTCCGAGGAGAGGAACCAGCGGTACTTTTGGAACCAGAACCGGACGCGGAACTCGCCCTCCGCCGGGCGTGAGGCCGGGATCGGGCTCCCCTTCACGGCGAGCGCGGAGCGTCGCAACTGGGCGTCCTCGAGCGCACGTCGGGCCCCGGCGAGCCGGACCTGGGCGCGTTTGGCCTCCTCATAGAGCATCTGAGCCGACGCTCGGAGGGGCCGATCGACGTAGACCCGAACGGGCTTGCCCCCGGCGAGGACCTCCACCCTCTCCTCGGTCGAGGGGCCGGCAACGAGACCCGTCACCGCCTGCTCCACCTCCGGGTAGTTCGCGAGGATCCGGTCGGCTTCGTCGACGAGCTCGCGGCCCTCCCGTTCCAGTCGCTCGATGGCTTCGCGCTGCTGTTGGATCTGTCGATCGACCTCGGCCCCCGGATCGCTGGCCGCCTCGGGCGATTTGGCGGCCGGTGCCGGAAGGGTCGAGAAGTAGGACCACGCCGCCGCCGAGAAGCTCGGCATCTCGGCCTCGGCCACCCCCGTTTCGTGCTTCCAACGTTGGCTCGGGTACGGCTCCGCGTCCACGGGGGAATCCCCTGCCCGATAGAGGTAGCCGCGCGGTCGTTCCCCGACCAGGTCGTGCAGTTCGAGCATGACCGCTCGTAGCCGAAGAGCGACCTGCGGCGCGTCGATCGGCGCCCCCATCCCCCCCGGGGCATCCGCTCGCGCGAGGAGCTCCTCGGCGAGAGGCCCGCCAAGGGACATCTTCGCCGCGAGCGTGCTCGCTCGATCGGTCCGGGAGGCGAGCAGGATCGCCTCCACCTCGGCCGCCGATAGGTCGAACGGGTCCCCCCGCGACGGAGGGCGTGAGTACTCCGCGCCGATCCGGACGCTCCGGTGCGCCCAGTTCCGCGGGTGAAGGACGGCGACCAGCCGGCTCCCTCGCGCTACCGTGAGGTTCCCGGCGCCGAACAGTTCGACGGCCAGGGTCAACGGCTCTTCGACGTCCGCTCGGCGGAACACCATCTCGAGGTACCGCTCCCCCCGGGGGTCCGGGACATCGGAGAGGATCGCGCCGGTCAGCAACCGGCGCAGCTCCTTGGCGATGGGGGACAATTCCTCCGAACGTTCGGCCGGCTCCTCCAGCAGGGCCGCGAACCGCCCGGGGACCAGGGCGAGGTCCCGGCGTCCCGCGTCCCGGCTCCGGAGGGCGACGCTCACGCCGCCGATCGCGAGATCCGACGCCTTCTCGACCCGGGCCCACCCGAGCAGCCGCAGCTCTCGGGCCACCGCGAGGGTGTCGAGCGCCGTGAACCGGTCCTTCCGGGCGGGGGTTCCGGCCGTCGACATCGTCTCCCCCGAGGTTGGGGGACCCCGTACCCCATAAGCCTTCGGCCGCCTCCCCGCCCCCGTGCCGGGCCCGAGCGCCACCGGAGCCACGACGTGGCGATCGCACGCCCGAGCGTTCGCCGAAACCCGGTTGGCTCCGATCGCCGAACGCGTCGATCGCGAAGACTCCCTGCCCTCGACGATCCGCTCGGAGCTCGCGGCCGAAGGGTTCTTCGGCCTCGCGATCCCGGGGGAGTGGGGCGGCTCGGGTGGCGATGCCCAGAGCACGGTCGCGGTGCTCGAGGAGCTCGCCGTCCACAGCCCGGCGGTCGCGGTCCTCCTCGCCGTGCATCTCTCGGTCGCGACCACTCCGCTGTTGGAGTGGGGGACCGAGGAGCAGCGGGCAACGTTCGTCCGCCCGCTCGCTCAGGGACGTCTCCTGGGAGCCTTCGCGCTGACCGAACCCTCGGTCGGCTCGGACGCGGCTCGCCTGAGCACCCGATACCGACGGGAGGATTCCGGGTTCGTCCTCGACGGGGCAAAGATGTTCATCACGAACGGGGGAAGCGCGGATATCGTGCTGCTGTTCGCGACGCGCGATCCCGGCGCGGGCCGCGGAGGGATCAGTGCCTTCGTCGTCCCTCGGGGCACCCAGGGGTTCTCCGTCGCCCAGCATCTCGACAAGCTGGGCCTCCGTGGCAGCGAGACCACCGAGCTCGTCCTCGATGGGGTCCGACTCGGCCCCGAACACCTCCTCGGGCCGGAGGGGGGCGGCTTCCAGGTCGCCATGCAGGCGCTCGTCGGGGGGCGGGTCGGCATCGCCGCGTGCGCCCTAGGGGTGGCACGCGCCGCCTTCGAGGAGATGAAGGCGAACGCCACTGCGGAGCCCGAGGACTGGAAGCGGTCCGTCGTCGCCCGAGCGTTCACGGAGCTGAGCGCCGCCCGCTCCCTCGTGGACGCCGCCGCCTCGCGCAAGGACGCCGGTCTTCCGTTCGAGGAAGCGGCCTCGTGTGCCAAGCTTTTCGCCGCTCGGGCAGCCGTCGAGATCGCGTCGCGGGGCCTCGACGTGGCCGGACGGCGCGGCGCCATCGCCTGGTCGCGGCCCGAGCGGCTGCTCCGCGATGCCCGGGTGTTCCCCATCGTCGAGGGGACCACGGAGATCCAGGAGCTGATCCTCGGTCGGGCCCTCGTACCCGCCCCCGATGGGCTCCCGGTCGCGCGCTAGCGCTTTGTGGGGGGTCCCGTTGGCGAGCTCGTGACGGAGCGGGGACACCGTCGGTCGCCCGTCGGCGCGGCCCCGGCGGCCCGGGAACTCAAAGAGCCGGCAGGCCCGGTGAATCTCGAGGACGCCGGGATCGACCCGGCCACCGCCGCCGTGCTTCGCGCCGGGGGGATCGAACGGCTCCATCCGCCCCAGGCGGCCGCGCTGGGCGCGGTCCTGGCCGGCCGTAGCGTGGTGCTCGCCTGTCCGACGGCGAGTGGCAAGTCGCTCGTCGCCTATCTCGCTCTGCTCCGGGGAGCCCGGGAGCATCGAACCGGCCTCTACCTGGTTCCCCTACGGGCGCTGGCCCAGGAAAAGTTCGAGGAGTTGAGCGAATTCTCGTCGCTCGGCATCCGAGTCGGCCTCTCCATCGGGGACTTCGATCTCCCCAACGCCTCGCTCGAGAAGCTTGACATCCTCGTGGCGACGAGCGAGAAGGCGGACGCCCTGCTTCGGAAGGGGAGCCCGTGGCTGGACCGCCTCGGGGTGGTCGTCGCCGATGAGGTCCATCTGATGCGGGACCCCGACCGCGGCCCCACGCTCGAGGTCAGCCTCACGAGACTGCGTCGGCACCATCCGGAGCTCCAGGTCGTGGCCCTCTCGGCGACCGTCGGAAACTCGCGGGAGGTCGCGGAATGGCTCTCGGCCGACCATCTGGCGAGCGAGTTCCGACCGATCCCGCTGCGCTCCGGGGTCTACCGAGAAGGCCGGATCACGTTCACCGACCTCACGACCCGGCCGATCGCCCCGCCGGGCGACCCGCTTCCGCGCCTCGTGCGGACGGTGATCGAGGACGGAGGGCAGGCCCTCGTCTTCGTGAGCACCCGAAAGGGCAGCGAGCAGGGGGCCGGCGCTCTTGCCCCGACCGTCCGACGACTGCTCTCCAATGAGGACCGATCCCGGACGGCGTTGGCCGTCGAGGAGCTGCTCACGAACGCGGAGGAGGAGACGGAGGGCGTCCGACGACTTTCGGCGCTCATGCCCGACGGCGTGGCGTACCACAACGCCTCGCTCACCAACTCCGAACGGAGGGTCGTCGAGCGGGCGTTCCGGGACCGGGTCCTCCGGGTCCTCGTCGCCACGCCGACCCTGGCGGCCGGGATCAACCTGCCGGCGCGGCGGGTGATCGTCCGGGACACGACCCGCTACGATGATCACCTCGGGATGCAAGCCCCGATCCCGGCCCTCGAGGTCCAGCAGATGTGCGGTCGGGCGGGCCGTCCACGTTTCGACCGCGCCGGCGAGGCCGTCCTGATCGCGAGGAGCCTCGAGGAGGAGGAACGGTTCTTCGACGACTATCTCTCGGCCCCGCCGGAGCATGTCGTCTCCCGCCTCGCCGCGGAACCCGCCCTCCGGATGCACCTGCTCGCCCTCGTCGCGAGCGGGGAGGTCCGCAACGACCGCGAACTCTCCGCGTTCTTCGCGGCCACCTTCTACGGCCACACCCGGCCGATCGTCGAACTTGACCATCAGGTCAACCGCGTCCGCGAGTTCCTCGTCGAGCACGAGCTCCTCGACCGGGCCGACGAGCTGCGGGCCACTCCGTTCGGGGAGATGACGTCGGAGCTGTACCTCGACCCGATGACCGCCGTCCTGTTGCGGCGGGCGCTGGAGCGGGCGCCCATCGGAGTCGCCCCGTTCGCCCTGCTCGCGGCGATCAGCGCGACGCCCGACCTGCCGCCCCTGTTCCTCCGCCGGGGAGAGGAGGCCGACCTGCTGGCCCGGTTCGCCGACGAGGAGGCCGAGCTGCTGCTGAAGCCCGAGGAGGAGCCCGTCCCGCTCGACCTCGAGATGTTCCTGGCGACGATCAAGACCGCGACGATCCTCGAGTCGTGGATCGACGAGACCCCACTCGTCGACCTCACGGCCCGGCACGGGATCGGCGCCGGGGACGTGCGGGCGAAGGTCGAGGATGCCGAGTGGTTGTTGTTCGGGGCCTCCCGACTCG
>JABCYU010000041.1 GCA_013290045.1 Methanobacteriota archaeon
CCCGCTGGTCTCGGTGAACGAAACGACGACGAGCATCGCGGTGCCGGCCGGGTCGACGAACCCCGAGCGGATCGACTCGGGGAGCGGAAGCGGCCAGGTGGACGGTGTGCCGTTCGCCACGAGGCCCGCCGTCCAATTGGCGACGAACGCGGCCGTCGTCCCGCCCGGGGGCGGCTGTACCCCGACCCGCTCGAAGACCCCCGAGTCCACCAGTCCCACGAACGCCGCCGGGAGCTGGGCGCCTTCGGCGGCGACGGCGGACACGACGATCCGCTGCGAAGCTGCCGAGGTGTAGTTCTCGATGGCCAGCATCGCCAGCGTGGCCGCGGCGAGCGGTGGCGACCCGGGGCCGGAGACGAGCTGGGGCAGGAGGGGGCCGAGGGTGGCGCGGGTGGTCTGGTCCGCGCAGGCGACGACGGTCGCCGGGGCGCTGGCACATCCCCCCGAGCGATTGAACCCGGAACTGGTCGAGTTCCCGTAGAACGCCGCCAGGACGGCCAGAGGCCCCGGGGCCGGGCCGATCGCGTTACGCGTCGCCTGATAGGCGGGTTGGTTCCAGGAGCTCGCGGAGGTGTTCGGGTGGGCTGCCACCAGGGCTTCCCACTCCGCGACGAACGCAGCCGGCGGTCCCCACAGCGTCGTGGCGGTCTGGTTCGCTTGGGCGGCCAGGGACCCGGGGCCGGCGCTATGGGCCGCCTGCAAAAGGGCGAGGGCGAGTTCGGTGTTCCCCTCGAGGTACGACTGGTAGGCGGTGTAGAGGCTGGAGATCCCGGCCAGGTACGTGAGGTTCCGGTCCCCCTGCAGGAGGGCGGTCAGCGCGAGCGTGGCGTGCTGCCCCACCGCTCCCGTGACGTTCGTCCCGGTGAGCAGAATGAGGCTCGCGGAGGGGGAGGACTGGCCGGGGAACAGCCGGTCGAGCTCACCCTGGGCGGTCGCGCTCGGGGACCCGGGAGGGAGGTTCGCGGCGGAGTTGGTCGTCACCGTGTTCAGCCGGCCGAGGAACGGGAGGGTGATCGCGAGCAGGACCACCCAGAACACGATCGGATACCAGGGGTGGCGGACGATCCAGCGCCCCCAGGCGGAAAAGATACCGGCGCCTCGACTGCCGTGGGGGCGCTCGGGGGAGGACAACGGGGGGCCGTAGGACGCCGGCTGATAAGCGTCGCCCGGAAGGATGACTGGGCGCGCGAAACGCCCTGGTCGACCTCAGCCGCCGGGGGGGACCGGCCGTGGCGCCTCGGCGGTGGCCCTCCAGGTCGGAGGGAACCGCGCCGGATCGACGAACACCCGAGAGCAGTCGACGACCCACCCGGATCGCTTCGCGCTCGCCTCCGAGCTGTCCCGGAGCGCCTCGCCGGTCGCCAGGAGCTCCCCTCGGACCGTGACGACGGCGACGGTGGCGCCGGAATCGAACGGTCGCGAGACGGAGACGACGCCCCCGCCCGCCAGGTCGGCGCCGTGGGCCACGGCGGCCGCCGCGCCGTCCCGGACCACCACGAGGGGGAACTCCCGCCAGACCTCGGCGAGCGGGTGCAACAGGGCGAGCAGCTCGGCGGGCGCCCCTTCCCGCGACCGAGCCACCGCGTCGGCCAGGCGGGTAATCGGGACGACCGCCGACTCGTCGAACGGGCCCGTGCCGACGCGACGCAGCTCCTCCATGTGGCCGCCGACCCCCAGCGCCTCCCCGAGGTCGACGGCGAGCGTGCGGACGTACGTCCCGGATTCGGCCGTGACTTCGACGAGCAGCTCCGGACCGGCACGCTCGAGCAGGGTCAAGCGGTGGATCGTGCGGACCCGCCGTTCCCGCCGGACCGCCGAGCGGACCGGCGGAAGCTGGTAGACCGGTCCCTGGAACTCGGAGATCGCGCGAGCCACCGCGTCGTCCGGCGCCTCCCCGTGCAGGTGGATGACCGCGATGTACCGTTTCGGGAACTCGAGGACGAGCGGGATTAGCTTGAGGGCCGGCCCCACCCCGACCCAGAGGATCCCCGAGACGTTGGGGTCGAGGGTCCCGGCATGTCCCGCCCTCGGGAGTCCGAGGAGATCGCGGACCCAGGCGGTGACCTGGTGCGAGCTCGGTCCCCGGGGCTTGTCGATGAGCAGGAACGCTCCTTCCGAGAGGCGCCGGGCCACCTCGGGGGGCCATTCGACCGGATCGCTCACGCCGACCCTCCCGGACCGGGGTGCTGCGATCGGGCGAAGTCGACGATCCGAGAGGCGACCGCCTCGGCGGGCAGCGTCGAGGAGTCGACGGTGAGGTCGGGGTGCTCGGCGTCGAGATCGATCCCGTAGTACCGACGGTACCGCTCGCGCTCGCTCGCCTCCCTGGCGAGCGTCGCCCGCACCGTCTCGTCGTACGGCCGCCTGTCGCGCTCCGAAAGCCGCCGATATCGGACCTCGGGGGCGGCGGTCACGACCACGTAGAGCGAGGGGATCGCCCGGCGGCGGCAGAGGGCACCGACCAGCCGCCCGTCCAGGAGCCGCCCCGGCTTGGCGAGCGCCATCATCGAATCGTCGAGCCGGCGATCGACCTCCTCGTGCTGCTCGGCGTATCGGGAGAACGCCTCGAGCTCCATTCCCTGCCGCTTCGCCTCCGCCCGGAACATCTCGCCCGCCGACCGGTAGTCGAGCGCGAGGCGCTCGGCCGCCAAACGCCCGGCCGTGGACTTTCCCGACCCCGGGGGCCCGGCCAGGGCCACCAGGAGGGCGCTCAAGCCCCGCCCCCCGACGCCGGGGATCCCGGCGGTGGGGGGTTTCGGCTCTCAGCGTAGCGTCGGAGGCTGTAGTGCTTGAGGACGCGTCGGAAGGCGAGGGAGAACGGGACGGTGTACAGCGAGAACAAGAGGAACCACAATGGGACGATCCACTCCTTCTGCGTGAGGCTCACCATGTCGCCGCCGATGTTGACGACGGAGTGGGCGGTGTTGAGCCCGATGAAGATCCCGACCCAGGTGTAGATGGCGATCACGAGGAACCAGGTGACCGCCATCCCCTTCAGCTGGGCCATGGAGACCTCGCCGGTGAGCTTCGTCAGCTCCTGCTGGTGGGGCGTCAGGGCGGCGATCCGGTCCTTCTTGCCGGACTTGATCGCGGCCATCTGGACCTTTCGGAACGCGGCCGACATGCTCTGGACGCGGGCGGCCTTGACCCAGTCCGTGGTCCAGTTGTACGCGATCGCGGTGAGGAGCATCTCGATGACGCCCGCCAATAGCATCGTCAGCAGCAGGTAGGCGCCGCCGAACCCGATCGCCCAGGCGAGGGGCGCGCCGATGGCGTCCGCGACCTGGAGCCGGGTCGGCGGGTTGAAGATCATCAGGATGCCGAGGAGGAACAGGAACGTCAGGACGAACGTCGAGAGCTTGAACTGGACCGGTGGGGGCCGGACGACGTCCGTGACCTCCGAGTCGTCCGACCCCGCCTCGTCGGATCCCTCGGCATCGGCCGGGGGGCTCGGGGCATCGGACCCGGCGGACGACGGGAGCGGTCGCTCCCCGGCGCTCATCGCCTACTCTCCCCCGAGGAAGCGGCGCAATAGCGGGTTCATCTCCATCAGCTGTTCGCGGCCCATCGCCTCGTACAGGTTGATGATGATGCCGACGGTCAGCAGCACGCCGGTCCCGCTGGCGTTGCCGACGGTGCCGATCAGGTCGGCGCCGGCGGCGAGGGCGCCGACGGCGGCCCCCGAGATGACGGTGATGACGGGGATGTATCGGGCCAGGACGCGCCGAAGCACCCGGGGCTCGCGACGGAACCCGGGGATCTGCATCCCCGACGCCTCGATCTGCCGGGCGACCGCCTCCGGACCCATGTTCGTCGTCTGGATCCAGAACTTCGCGAACAGGATCGAGCCGAGCACCATCACCGAGAAGTAGATCCCGACGTGGGCGAGGTCCTGCCACCAGGCGTGGCCGACGAGGAAGCTGCCGTACGTCTGATAGTTCAGCAGGGGGAGGAGCCACGACTCGAGCCCGTTGACCGTGGAGAGATAGTAGGCGCCGCCTCCCAGGGGGGTGGTCTGGCTCACCCCCATCGACTGCGCCACCTGGGCGTTCGGCGCGTAGTAGCCGATGTACTGGTTGTGACCGAGCAGCGGGAAGTGCTGGAGCGCCGGGTTCGTCCACAAGAGGATCGAGAACATCGAGACGTTCGCGAGCAGCGCGGCCATCAGGATGACCGGGATGTTGCTGGCGTAGATCAGGCGCAGCGGGTAGCGACCGCGCGCGCCGCGGGCCTCGGCGTGCGAAAGCGGCAGCTCGATGCGGGTCGATTCGGTCCAGGCGACCAGGAAGAAGATCGCCGCCGTGCCGGCGAGGGCGACGACGGGGTTCGGCGCGTGCAGGAGCACCTGCTCCCAGCCGCCGCTCGCCATCTGGCCGGCGTTGTAATGGGTGAAGAAGAAGATCGCCTTCGGGATCGTCCCGGACGGCGGGTTCTGGGCCGTGGCGGTGCCTCCGGACGCCGGCAGCCAGTTGAGCGTTCCCTGGACGATCTGCTGGGAGACGCCGGCGGCGATGAACAGGGAGATCCCGCTCCCGATCCCCCACTTGCTCACGACCTCGTCCATCAGGAAGACCAGGTAGCTCCCGAAGACGAGCTGGGCGACGATGATCGCGCCCGCGAGGAGCGGGCCGTTCCCGGGCGAGGAGCCGTTGAGCGCGGTGATGAGCGAGTTGGACGGGGTCAGGTAGCCGAAGACCTGGGGGATCGCCTCGACGAAGATCATCGCGATGACCATGACCTTCTGGGTCCCCTGGTACATCCCCTTGTCCTCGTCGTCGGTCAGGTCGAGGTTGATGATCTTCGCCCCGGTGAACAGCTGCATGATGATCGACCCCGTCACGATGGGGCCGATGCCGAGGTGCATGAGCGTCCCCTGCTGCCCGGCGAGGATCGCCCGGTAGCTCTGGAACAGGTCGATGACGCTCTGCTGGTCGACGCCGTACAGGAAGATGTTCGTCAGGAAGAAGTACATCAGTAGGACGCCGACGGTCCAGAAGATCTTCGTGCGGAAGTGCACGTGACCTTTCGGCTGCGCCACGGCGGGCATCCGGCTCGTGACTGGCTTCAACCCGTAGAGCTTCGACTTCTCGCCGTCGTAGGAGAGGCCGAGATAGAACAGCGAGAGGACGGTGAACAGCCCGAGCGCCAGGAGGCCGAACGAGACGATCGTCGGATGGACCCAGAACCAATCGAAGGAGAGGACGGCGAGGCCGATGATGCCGAGCGGGAGCGCCCACGTCGGGTTGCGCGGGGTCTCCTCCTCAGCCATGGACGCCGTTCGACCCTATCGGGTCCCTATATACTCTGCGGCCCGCCGGTCCCGGTCACGGTAGAGTGGGAGCCTCGGTGAGGACCGTGACCTTCTCCCGGGCGTGCTTCGTCGCGTGGGCGACGAACACCTTCCAGGTCCCATCGGCCTCCCCGCCGCCCAGCAGACGCTCGACGCCGACCTTCGTGAGGTCGACGACGGTCGTGTCGCCGGACTGGGAGACCGCCTGGGCCGCCTTGAGGACCGGCAATAGCAGGGCCAACTCGCCGACGTTGACCGTCGTCGGCTCGTGGACGATCTCCGGCGGCCGCTTGAACCCGTGCCGTCCAAAATGGTCCGGCGCGTAGATCAGCATCGACTTGAACTTGTACTTGTGGAGACCGGCGTTCCCGCGACCGCCCTGCTTGCCGGCGCCGCGGCCCGCCTTGATCCCCCGGCCGTGGGTGCGAAGTCCCCGGAACTTCCTCGTGCGGCTCGGCATCGGATCCCCTACAGCATCCTCTTCGCCAGGTCGTTGATCGCGCGCCCTCGGTAACCGAGCGCCCCGCCGAGGGCGAACGGCTTCTTCGTCGAGCGCCAGCCGCCCTTCGGAGCCCGCAATCGGAACAGCGGTCGCACTCCCGGGGAGCGGAGCAGCCCCTGGGAGAGGACGTTGCGCGTCAATTCGCTGAAATCCTTCGAGCGGGAGACGTCCGGAAGGTTCGCCTCCGCGAGCCGGGAGCCTTCCGTCGTTTCGCCCCGCTCCTTGAGCAGCAGCCCGATCGTCTCCGGCTCGGCCTCGCCCCAGGTGACGTACCCCTGGACCTTGGTGAGCATCCCGCGGAACGACTCCGCCTCGGGGAGCACCGTGGCGTGGTTCGGGCGGTTCAGGTGGAGCACCCCCAGGGTGTCGACGATGTCGTGCCGCGCATGGATCGTGCCGCGGACCCGGATGACCATCCACGCCATCGCTAGGTCCTCCTGGGCGGTGCGCCGCGTCCCGGTCCACCACCGCCGCGCCCGGGACCTCCCGGACGCCGTCCTCCCGGCCCGCCACGCCGGCCGCCCGGGCCCCGCCCGCGCGGCCCACCGGGCGTATCCTCCTTCGGCGGGAGGATCGACGTGCCGATCGGTCCGCGGACGATCTTGAGACGGGCCGAGTCCGCGGGAAGCACCTTCAGCTCGGAAAGGGCGACGAGGGTACGGAACGCCGCCTGCGCATAGTTGACCGTCGTCTTGGTGTGGCCGTCGGTATAACCCCAGGCGTCGGTGATGCCGGCGAACCTCAGGATCGGTTTCGCGACGTCCCCGACGGCCAGTCCGACCCCTCGGGGGGCCGGTTTGAACGTGACGACGACGGAGCCGACCCGACCGTGGACCTGGAACGGCACGGTGTGGCTGCGACCGCAGCCGCACTCCCACGAGCCGCAGCCGCGGAGCACCTCGACGATCTCGAGCTTCGCGCGATCGATCGCGCGCCGGATCGTCGGACCGACCTCCTTGCCCTTGGCGCGGCCGAGGCCGACGAATCCGTCGCCGTTGCCGACGACGACCGTCACGGCGAACTTGAAGCGGCGACCGGAGTCGGTCATCCGTTGGACCATGTTCACGTCGAGGACCTCGTCGTGGAGGCCGGGGAGCAGCGCGTCGACGATCTGGGCCTCCCGGAGCGGGAGCCCCGTGTGGAGCGCGTCGGACATCGAGGTGATATCGCCGGAGTGGACCCGGCGGCCGAGCTCCGTCTTCGGGACCCAGGGGGGAGGGGGCGGTGGGCCGCCGAACCGTCCGCCTCCGGGGCCGGAGGTCGGGGGGGCGGTCGAGGGGGCTGCGGCGCTCATGCCGGCGCCTCCCCGCGGGCGACGATGGTGCCGAGGGCGGTGCGGTACTGGTCGAGCGGCTTGGGGAGCGGCTTCGGAAGGTGCTTGCCGTTCAGCCGGTCGTTGGACGGGAACGCGCCCTCGCCGTGCGGGATCTCGACGCCGGCATCGAGCAGGCCCTTGAGGGCGCCCAACAGCCGGCCGCCCTGCGACGGGTGGCGGAGTCCGACGTCGAGGACCGCCTCGTTCGCCCCGACGCCTTTCGCGCGGAGGCCGGCGAGGTAGCCGGTGAGATAGGACGCGGTGGTCGACGTGAAGCTCGACTCGGGAAATCCGATCCGCCCGAGCTCGGGGCTCTCGGCGGCCGCGAGGACCCGATCGCCCTTCGGGTCGTACCCCGTGAGGCTCACGATGACGCGGTTCCCCGAAAGCCGCACGACGGCGCGCGGCGTGCCGGATTTGAGGAGCTTCAGGCGGTACCGGTAGTCGGTCTTCCCTTCGCGGCGCCGCCGGAAGGCGACCCGGTATCGGGGGCCGTCGCTCATGCCGGTGCCTCCGCGGGCAGGTGGCCGGCGAGCCTAAGGTTGATCAACAGGTGGGCGCGACTTCGGAACATGCCGCCCTTCGCCCGTCGGTAGAACTCCCGGTAGACGGCCGGCGGGATCGATTTCTTCTGGCGGAGCTCGACCAGCAGGTCGCGCTGCGCGCGGATGCGGGTGATCCAACGCTCCTTCCGCGGGATCCGCGAGGAGGGCGTGCCCCGGCGAGAGCCCGGGCCTTGGTGCCGGCCCTTGGCGACCTCGGCCGCATGGCGTCGCGCGCGGCCCCGGCTGGTCCCTTGGATCGCCTTCGCCCGGATGACGCGGGCGCTGATCGCGCTGCGGATGTCCGAACGCGTGACGGCGTCGGCCAGTTCCTCCTGGCTCGCCGGGTCGATCCACACGCGGCCGACGCCGCACTTGAGGAGCTGGGAGGCGAGGCGCCGCTGGTTCGTGAGGTCGGGCATGTTCACTCCTCCTCCTCCCGTTCCTTGAGGATCGGGTTCAGGACATGGATCCCCTTCTTGCGGGCCGTCTCCTCGAGGACGAGGCGGCGGCGCGTTCCGACGGTGCGGCCGATGACGGCCGCTTCCCGCTTCGCGTCCATCCCCTCGAGGTCCCGGGGGGTCTCGACCGGTTTCGGCAGAAAACCGCTCGGGGTGAGGGTCCGGACGGCGGCCGGGGAGCCGTAACCGATGGAGACGAGCTCGGCCCGGTACCCGTAGTGCCGGCGCTGCTTCGATTGGAGGCCGCGGGGCCGTCGCCAGTTGTCCCAACGGCCGATCCGCCAGTATCGGTTCGCCGCCTGCCGGCCGAAGACCGGTCGACGCTGGTCGATCGCGTCGCGGACGCCGAGCAGTCGCTTCGTCTCCGGGTCGAGCGTGGGCCGACGGGGCGCTTTGGGCGCGTCGGGGGTCGACGACTTCGCGCCCGCCTCCTGGGCGCGGACCTTCGGGGGCGGCGCGCGGGACCTCGCCGCCTGCTTCTTCGGGGTCGCCTGCGGGGTCGACGGGGTCTCCTCCTCGCTCGTGTCCGGGGACTTCTTCTCGTCTGCGTCCGCTTTGGACGTCTTCGGGTCGTCGTCGGCCATCAGCTCGCCTCCTTCAGGTGGGCCCGTTCGATGATGTAGATGCCGTCCTGGAACACGCGCGGGTCGTAATCGCGGATCTTCGTCGTCCGTTCGATGTTCGCGGCGCTCTGGCCGACCAGCTCGATGTCGAAGCCGTCGAGGATGACGAACTCGCCTTCGACCGACGCCGTGACCCCGGGGACGAGGGGGGCCGTTCGCGGGTACTTCTCGCCGAGGAAGTTCTCGATTACGAGGTTGGAGTCCTTCACGGCGACCTTCATCGGGAAGTGCGCCGCGACGACCTTCATCTTCGCGGTGAACCCCTTCGTGACGCCGCCCGCCAGGTTGGCGACGTGCCGCTCCCAGGTGTGCAAGAGCGCCTTCGCCTTCTTCCGGTTCGGCGGGATCTTGAGGGTGATCTTCGCCTCGCCGTTCTCGACGTGGAACTCCAGAACGTCCGTGGGGAACGGGCGGACGACGCTCCCGAGGGGACCCTCGGCGGTGATCGTGCGGTCTTTCACCCGCAGCGTGGCCCCCTTGGAGAGCGGGACGACGACCTCACGGCTGAGCGCCTCAGTAGACATAGGCGAGTAGCTTCCCCCCGATCTTCAGCTCGCGGGCCTTCGAGTGCGCCATGACGCCTTGGTTCGTCGAGAGGAGGAGGATCCCGAAATCCTGCGCGGGGAGGAACCTCGCCTCGTACCGCTCCAGGTTCGGGCTCTTGACGGCGATCCGGGGCTTGATGACGCCGCAGGAGTTGATCCGCCGGGAGAGCTTCACATCGTACGCCCCGCCGCGCCCGCTCGGGACGAAGGTGAACTCCTCGATGTACTGGTGCTCGCGGAAGATCCGGAGGACCTCCCCGACGAGGTGGGAAGATGGGGCGAGCTCCACGTGCGAGCGCCCCTGCTGGTCGGCGTGACGCAGCGTGACGAGGGCGTCGTTGAGCAGATCGTGTTGCATGTGAGGATCCTCCTACTGGTACTTGCGGAACCCGAGGTCCATGGCGACCTCGCGGAAGCACTGGCGGCAGACGTGGAGTCCGTAGCGTCGGACGATGCCGCGCTTGCGATCGCATCGCAGGCACCCGACCTTTCGCCCAAACTCCTTCTTCGGCTTCATCGGGGCTCACTCCAGGAAGGTTACCTTGAACTGGTCGATCAGGAACTGGCGGGCTTCGTCGCGCGACACCCGGGCCTGGCGCGGGAGCGGGCGCGCCGCGACCCGGCGGGCGCGCACTCGGTAGCCGGCGCGACCGAGCTCGACGCAGATGTCCATGCCGTGGATGCCGATCTCGGGATCGTACTTCATGCCGGCGAAGTCCGTGTAGTCCGCGACCCCCATCGAAAAGTTGCCGTTGCGGTCGATCGATTCAGCGTAGAGCTGGCGATCCCGCGCCTCCAGGGCCCGGTCGAGGAACTCGCGGGCGACGTCGCCGCGCAGCGTCACCTTCGCCCCGATCTCCTGTCCCTGGCGGATCCCGAAGTCGCGGTTGGTGCTGTGCGACCGGGTCGAGATCGGCTTCTGCTTCGTGACCATCTGCAGGACCGACTGCGCCTTCGTCCGGGGTTCCCCGGATTCCCCGACTCCGGCGTTGACGACGATCTTGACGATCCGAACGGCGCGTAGCGGGTTGACCGTCGGCGCGGGTACCGGCGGGGCCGTCGATGCGGGGGCGCTCATCGGGTGAGGCCCTCCGGTAGCGTGATCTGCGGCGTCGCGTCGCCGATGACGAAGACGTACTCCTTGATCGTCGAGAACCCTTCCTTGAAATGGACGCGGTTCGGCTGGGGCGAGTTCGTCACCTCAACGCGATCCACCCGGGCCACCTCCCCGACGTGGCTCCCTCCCGCGACGAAGGCGAGATGCCCCGGCGCGAGCGGGTAGTGGCTCACGACCTTCTGGCCGGGGAGCTCGATCTTGAGCGAGTCTCCGACCCGCCACGGGGAGTCGGGGGCCACGAGGAGGTTGCGCCCATCGTGGAGCGTGACCTCGACCTTGCCGCCCTTGACGGCGTGCTTGAAACGGACGCGCCCGATCTTCGACACGGCGTCGTTCGCCGGTATCGAGACGAGGATCAGCTTGCCGCGCCGGTCCTTCAGGACCCGGAAATGCTCGTTCAACGGAGCCCCGAAGCTGATGGTGTCCATCAGGCCCACGCCGCGGGCAAGGTCCTTCGCGACCTTTCCGTCGACGAGGACGGCCCCGCTCCGGAGGAGGATCCGTGCCTCCCGGGCGCTCTGGGCGATCTTCCTCAGGTCGCGGACCACGAGGAGCAGCGGCACCGACTCATCCTGGGCGTGGGGACCCGGGGCCGGGCGCTTGATCCACTTCGAGCCTTTGCGCGGGACGGTCCAGGAGCGTGGGGCGGCCCGGCGCTTCAGACGGAACGTCATCCTTTCGCCTCCGTCGGGGCCTTCGATGTCCTCGCCCGCTTCCTCACGGGCGCCTCGGCGTCGGACTTGGCGGCCGTGGAGCCGTCCTTGGAGGGGGCGGGCTCGCCCGTCTTCGCCGTCTCGGCCTCGCTCGTCTCCTCGACCTCGGGGACCTTCAGGAGCCGACGGCGCCACGGATCGGAGAGGTTGAGGCGCGTGAGCACGAGGTGGCTGGGGCGGATCGCGAGCGGCTTCAACTTCGCATCGGCGGTCTTGCCGGTGACGTTGTCGAGCGTCACGCTGTAGCCCCGGAGATCGATCTTCGCGACGCGCTCCTCTCGGCCGACGTAGCTACCGGAAAGGATCCGGACCGTGTCGCCCTTGCGGAGCGGGAACGCCCGCCGGCCGTACCGCGCCCGCAGCTCGCGCGACAGCGGGACGGCCATCTTGCGGTGGCGCTCGAACAGGTCGGCGGTGAAGACCGCCTTGCGCTGTTGGCGCGGAAGTGCGGAGCGCGTCCCCATCGATCCCCCCTCCTCAGACGATGATCGACGAGGCCGCCGCGATCCGGGGCCACCGCTCGGCGGCCTCCTTCGCAACGGGCCCCTTGATCTGGGAGCCCTTGATCTCGCCGGTCTCCGTCGTGATCACGGCGGCGTTGTCCTCGAACTGCAGCCGCGTGCCGTCGGCGCGCCGGATCGGCGAGCGCGAGCGCACGATGACCGCGTGCAGCACCTGGCGCCGGAGCTCCGGGGTGCCCTTCTTTACCGAAACGATGATGAGGTCGGCGATCCCCGCGCGGGGGTAGCGTCGGTGGGTCCCGTGCCAGTTGCGGACCGCGATGATCTCGACGATCTTCGCCCCGGTGTTGTCGACGCAATCGAGCCGGGCGCCCTTGGGGAGTCCGCGGCCGCGTCGTCCGGCGAGGCCCTTCATTCTTTGACCTCGGGGGCGGCCGGGGCCGATACGGGGGCCGCGTCCTCGCCGCGGACCTTCAGTTTCGCCTCGCCCAGGTCGGCCACGATGCAGAAGGAGACGGTCTTCGAGAGCGGGCGCGTCTCGGCGATCCGCACGCGATGGCCCAGCGGGATCTTGAGGCACGGGGGGTTGTGGGCGAGGTAGCGGCGCCGGCGCTTCTCGTAGCGCTCGTACTTCGGGACGAAATGGAGCAACGTGCGCTCGACGACGGCGGTCCGCTGCATGGCGAGCGAGACGACGGTCCCCTCGAGGCTCTGGCCGCGGACCGGTAGGCGGCCGTGGAACGGGCAGTGCCGGTCCTCACACGCCTCCTTCGGCGCCCGGACGTCGAGACCGATGTCCCGGGCGCGGCGGGTCTTCGGAGCGCGAGCGGGCGTCATGGGGAGTTCCTGGGACCGGAGAACGAGAGGCGTTTCGTCCGGTCTTCGGGACGGACGCGAAGGGTATCGCCTCTTAACGGTAACTGGCGGCCGCTGAGGAGAATCGTCCCGGCGACGCCGAGCTTCGGGATCCGACGGGGCCGGGCGTGGCCGGGAAGCCGGACCAATAACGTATGCAGGGTTTCGTCCACGATCTCGCCGCGGAGCGGCAGGCCGACGATCCCGGGCGCCCGCTCGATGATCACACCTGCTCCGAGGATCTCGCCGCGCAGCGCGGCGATCTCCTCGTGGGTCAGCGGGCGCAAATCGGGGGTGTCGGGGCCGGTTGCCATCGTCGGATCCTCGGGGCCCCTACGGGGCCGCGGCCCCCGCCGGGGCTCGGAGCGCGGCCCGGGCGGCGTTCTCCCGTTCCGAGAGCACGGTCAGCGAGCGGGCGACGTTCGTGCGGAGCGCGCGCATCCGCCCGGGGCTCGGGGGGGCGCCGCCCATCGCTGCGATGCCGCGCTCGCGCAACAGGTCGTTCTCGATCTCGGCGATCTTGCGACGCAGCTCCTCCTCGGAGAGGGCGCGGAGCTCCTTCATCCGAAGCAGCGTCACAGGCCGACCTCGGGTCCGGCGGTCCCGCCGACCGGTTCCGGCACGACGACGTCCGGCCCCTCGACCGGCGGAAGGACCTCGACGACCGGCTTCGGCCGCACGACGGCCCCGGCGACCTTGATCTCGTCGGGCATCTTCGCCGTCGGGCGCATGATCCAGACGTTCACGCCGATGACGCCCGGTTTCAGCCGGGCCTGGTAGAACCCCTTCGACATGTGCAGGTGGACGGCCTCGCCGCAGTACTTGATCATGCCGGACTTGAACCGCTCGGTCCGGTGACGCTCGCCGGTGAGCTTGCCGGAGAGGATCACCTGGCAGCCTCGGGCTCCGGATTCCATGATCCTTCGGACGGTGGAGTGGCCCGCGCGCCGGAAGTGCCAGCCCCGCTCGAGGGTGCTGGCGAGCTTCTCGGCCATCAACTGGGCGTTGAGCGATGGCTGGCGCTCCTCCTGGACCTCGATCTGGGGATTGTCGAGGGCGAAGCGGGCGGCGATGTCCTGGGTCATCTGCTTGATCAGCTCGCCTCGGCGGCCGATCAGGATCCCCGGGCGCTCGCAGATCAGCGTGACGCGCGTCCCCATCGGGGTCCGCTGGATGTCGAGGCCCCCGAAACCGGCGCGGGCGCTCTCGCGAACGAGGTAGTCCTTGAGCAGCACGCGTCGCGTCGCCTCCTGGATGACCTTGCGGTCGCTCGACATCTACGACTCCTCCCGCTCGGCCAGGACGATCTCGACATTCGTCGTCTGCTCGTTCCACGCGGTCGCCCGACCGTGGGCGCGCGGCATGTTCGCCTTCTGGATCCGTCCGCGGGCGCAGGCGGCGACGCGGATGTAGAGCTGGTCGGTGTCGAGCCCCTCATACTCCGCGTTCGACTCGGCGTTCTGGAGGATCTGCAAGAGGTTCTTTGCGACCTTCACCGGGTAGCGTCCCGGGCCGATCCCGGTCTTGTGGGCCGTCTCCTGGTTGAACCGTCGGAACTTGACGGCCCGCTTGAGGGCCGCCACGTCCTCGAGGAACTCGCGCGCCTCGGTGAGCGGCATGCCGCGGATGGCGTTGAGCACCTCGTAGGTCTTCTTCGGGGAGACGCGGAGCTCGATCCCGCGGGCGCGGGCGACGGTCTCGTTCGGGGCTCCGGTGAACGTGTACCCGCGCATCGTCCCTCCTACTTCAGCGGCATGAACTTCGACGAACGCGTCGCGCCGACGCCGGGTCCGGAGTGCTTCTCGAACCGGCGGGTGAGGGAGAATTCCCCGTAGTAGTGGCCGATCATCTCCGGGCGGACCTCGATCTCCTTGAACTCCTTGCCGTTGAAGATCGCGACCCGATGCCCGACGTGGCTCGGGAAGATCAGGGCGTCGCGACAGTGCGTGCGGATCGGCTTGTCCTTCGGATGCTCGCGAAGCTTCTCGAGGAAGCGCTGGGTCTCCGTCGTGAACCCACGCTTGATCGAGCGACGGGCCCGGGCCGGGAGGACCTTCGCGAGCTCGGGGAGCGGGAGCTCCTGGAGCTGCGGGAGCGTCAGGCCCCGGAGCGTGAACTCGCGCCGCTTGCGGACCTCGATCTTGCGGGTCTTGCGTGCCTTCGCCATCGCCTACTTCCCCGATCCCCGCTGGGCTCGCTTTCGGCGCTGGGATTTCGAGAACCGTCCGACCTTCGCTCCCGGCCACGTTCCCGAAGAGACCGTGCTAGGCCGGCCGACGTGCTGGTGCGCGCCCCCGCCGTGGGGGTGGTTGACCGGGTTCATGGCGACCCCACGGACCTTGAACGCGGGCTTGGCGAGAGTGCGGTACATCAGGACCTTCTTGCCGGCCTTGATGATGGGGCGCTCGAGCCGTCCGCCACCGGCCACGGCGCCGACCTGGGCGCGGCACGTGGCGAGGAGCGTCTTGAAGACACCCGATGGGAGCTGGATCGTCACTTCGCGGCCGGCGTGGGCGACGACGAGGGCGCTGCCGCCCGCGGCGCGGACCAGCCGTCCGCCGTCGAACGGGTTGACCTCGACGTTCGCGACCAGCGTGCCGTCGGGGATCTCGGCGAGCGGGAGGACGCTGCCGCGGTCGACGCGGCCGCGGTTGAGCGACACCTTGTCGCCGGTCGCGAGACCGGCCATGGCGAGCATGCGGACGGTGACGCCATCCGAGGTGGCGACCTCGGCGACGGGGGCCGAGCGACCGGGCGCCTGGGCCAGGCCGGTGACGATCGCCTCGCCGGCGACGGACGGCGACGGGTGGTAGATCGGCCCGTGGTGGCGGTGGCTCGGGGATCGGTAGGGACCCGTCCCGGCGCCGCGGCGTCGCGAGATGATGCGTTTGCCCATCAGAACACCCCGGCACGGCTGCCGATGTCCTCGGCGGAGAAGTCCGGAGTGAACCGGACGGTGGCGATCTTGCCGGAGCGAACGATCTTGATGTTTACCTTGGCGACCTTGCAGCTGTACGTCGCCTCGACCGCGGATTTGATCTCGGCCCGGGTGGCGCGATGGTCGACGACGAACTCGAGCTTGTTCTGGCGTTCCATCTCGTCCATCGATTTCTCCGTCACGTAGGCGTGCAGGAGGATACGGTGGCGGAGGTTCGTCATGCCGAACTCCCATCGAGACGGGAGGCGAGGGAGGTGATCGCGGCATGGGAATAGACCGTCAGTCGGCCGGCGTCTCCTCCGGGCGCGAGGTCCTCGGTCCCGAGCCGTCCGACGGCGACGACATCGACGCCGGGGAGGTTTCGGAATCCGCGGGCCTTACCCGGAAGGCTCACGACGACGAGCAGGCTTTTCGGCTCGCGACGGAACCGGCCGCGGCGCTTTCCTCGGCCCGCTCGCACGTGGGTGCCGTCGGAGGCGCGGTCGACGTCCGCCCACAGCTTGAGCTTCGCCAGGAGCTCCTGGGCCACGGCCGCGGTATCGATCTCCTCGACCTTCGTCTCGAGGACGACGGGGAGATGGATCCCGTCCGGGATCCGGTGCCCACGCCCCGCCACGAGCTCGACGTCGCGCGTCGCGGCGAGCGCGGAAGCGAAGGCGAGACGGCGCTCGGTGACGTTGATCTTCTTTCCCCAGAGCGTGTCGACCCGGGGAGGATGGGCCTGCCCGCCGCCCACGGTGTTGGGCGACTGGGCGCCGCGGTTCGACCCCATGAGTCTCGGCGTCCGGGCGACCCCCTTGCCTTTCCCGGACCACTCGACCGAGTGCCGCCGACCGGCCGTGAGCTTCGTGCCGTGCGGCTGGATCCGGTGCGACTGGGCCGAGACGACGGCGCGCCGCACGAGGTCGACGCGCAGGGGGGAGGAGAAGGCGATCGGGAGCGTCACCTGGTCGCCGGGCTTTCCCTGGACCGTCAGGAGGTGGACGCGGTGATGACCCGCGTGATGCTCGGGGACGGCCGGGGGCGACCCGGAGGCCGGGGAGTCGCTCATCCGCCCTGCTTCGATCGGGTGCTGAGGTAGCGCATGTCCACCTTCTCGACCGACGCGATGTGACTGCGGATCGGCAGGCGGAACCGAAGCAGGCGCTTCGCCGGCCCCGGAAGGGAGCCGTGGACGACGACGACGCCGGAACGGACCTCGCCGTAGTGCGGGAATCCGCCGGCCGGGGTGACCGGCTCGGTGCGGGGGTCCTTGACGACCTTGAGGACCCGGATGTTGAGCGCCGTACGGCGATGGTAGCCCGTCTGGCCGGCCTGCGGGATCCGATACGTGACGAAGCTCGGGTTGTGGGGGCCGAGGGTACCGATCATCCGGCGATGCTTGGAGTTCTTGGTCGGCTGGAGCTTGACGCCCCAGCGCTTGATGTGGCCCTGGAATCCTTTGCCCTTCGTGACGCCGATGACGTCCAGGAACTCCCCCTCGCGGGTGAGCTGGTCGACGGACAGCTCCTGACCCAGGACCTGGAGCGCGAACGCCCGGCGCTCGTGGAACTTCTCTCCGGCGACCCGGACCTCGAACACCTGGGGAGTCTTCGATCCGATCCCGGTGACGAGCTGGGGTTGGGTGTGGACGACGAGGTGCACCTCATCGCCTTCGGAGTTCGAGAACGACTCCCTCGCCTCGGCGCTGCTGGCCGGGTGGGACGACATGCGACGATCGAGCTCCGCGATGGGGTCGGCGGCCCATACCTCGCTGACGACCCGCTTCCCGTACGGGTCCTTCCGATAGATGCGTCCGGAGATCACCCGGATCGGGGGGACCTCGACGATCGTCACGGGTACCGAGACCTCCTGGCCGGCGGTCGTCGACCGCTTCCGGTAATCCACGATGAACGCGTGGGTCATGCCGACCTTGTACCCGGCGAACCCCTCTAGGGCGGGAGCCTTGGGTCCGACGGGCCACGAGCGGATGCGGGGGACCGGCCGGGCAGAACGAGACCTCGGGGAGTACCCGAGGGAGCCTCGGCGGGGACGATGACGGGCCATGGGTGTACGGGTAGCATCCCTCCGTTAAGGGGCCGGGGGAGAAACGTGTGGTATATAACGCCTCGGAGGAATTCCCGGCGGTACCGCCGAGAAGTTCGATTTTCTCGGCGAGAGATTGCGTTCGAACGCGTCGCCGCTCGAACGCGCGCGTAGAGAGCGCCGCGATTCCGGCCCGCGCGGCCCGGCCGGTCCCGGATCGCCCGGGGGCCCCGTCTCGCGGGCCGTCGTGGGTTGATAGTCTCGCGACGGTGACCTCGTAGCCATTCCAGTCACGAACCCGTAAATACTCTACCCGACATCGTGCCGATACTACACCGCACGTGTCGGATCGAGAGGAACCCGGGGAACCTCCACTGCCGCAGCCGGCCCGTTTCTGGACCGTCGAGGAGGCGAATGCGCGGCTCGTCGCGCTCAAGGAGACGCTGCCGCAGCTCCGCGCCCGCGTGGTGCGGTTGCGCAAGGTCTACGACGAACTCCACCGGCTGGGCGGGTTCTGGGGCAAGGAGGTCGACGCCGCGGACAACCCGGACCACGGATTGAAGACGCGACTAGACTCCGAATGGACCGGGCTCACGCACCAGGTCGAGGAGGAGGTCTCCCAGCTCCAGACCGAGGGGATCGAGGTGAAGGATCTCGAGTCGGGCCTCGTCGATTTCTACGGTCTCCAGGATGGCGAGGTCGTGTTCCTCTGCTGGCAGCGCGGGGAGGACG
>JABCYU010000042.1 GCA_013290045.1 Methanobacteriota archaeon
AGACGGGGACGAACGTGGCGGGGAAGACGACGAGCCCCACCCCGACCGGGACCAGAACGAACGGGAGCTGATCGAGGAGGACGGCCCGGGCTCCGCTCTCGAGACCCAGCCGGCGCTTCACGAACGAGCCCAGGGCGTCACCTACGAGCGGGCCGGCGCATAGGAGAACGGCGACCGGGATCGCGTCGACGACCGTCGGTCCGAACGTCGGGACGAGCTGGAGGTTGGGGGGGGCGATCAGGATGAGCCACGCCTGAAGCAAGGCGAACGGCATCGCGAAGAACGTGCCGAAAAGGAATCCCGACCACGTCTTCGACGCCCCCAGCACGCGTCGTCCATCCCTCTTCCAGATCCGGCCGAAGTCCATCGGAGGTCCTCGTCCCCGGGGGAGGGTCGCGGAGGCGTTCGCGATGAACGTGCTCGTCAGGGTCCAGAGGACGGCCGCGAGCGGGATCAGGGGGGTGTAGTCGACCACGGCGGCTCGCGATCCCTACTCGTCCAGGACGAAACGCCGGATCGTCTCGGCGATCCCCAAGAGCAACCCGGGGTCGACGCTCTCCTCGGCTTCGTGAATGTGGGCGGTGCGGTCCATGCTACCGAACACCAGCGCGGGAAGGGGGGTGCCGGAGGGGGTCCGGCGCGTCGACAGACTGCTGGCGTCGGTCCCCCCGTACTCCCCATAGATCCCCCCGCCGCCGGCCACGGTCCGCAACAGACGCTCAAGGCGGGCGAGGTTCGGGTCGGTAATGGGGAGGGCGTAGCCGCCGCGGGCCCGTCCTTCGGGCACGACGAGTCGGGCGTCGGGGTGGTGCTCCTTCGCCCATCCCCGCATCGCCGTGAGCACCTCGTCGGTCCCCTCGGTCAGCGACGCCTCCGGGATCAGGCGCAGGTCGACGGCGAACGTCGCGTTCACCGGGGAGGGGGCGGCGATCCAGTTCTGCCCGAGCGCGTGCCGAAGGAGCTCCAGGGCCGCGGGGACCGGATTGTGGCCGCGGTGCGGGTAGCCCCCGTGAGCGCTCTGACCGACCAGCTGGAAGGCGAGCGCGCCGTCCGGGATCGACAACGAAGAGCTCGCGTCGAGCGTCGATCGGAACGGGGGCCGCACCGCGCTACCGAGCTCGTTCCCGAGCCTTTCGAGCGAGCTACGGGGGCCGTCGAACACCAAGGTGACCGCCTCGGCGATCTGGTTCGCGGCGTCGGACTCGGCGTGGACGCGGACGAGCGAGGCGTCGCCTCCGGCGGGACCCGGCCGGTCGACATCGAACTGGGTCACCGTGGCGCGGCCGGTGAGGACCGGCTCCGGAGCGCCGTGGTCCGGCCAATCCGGGGACGGGTAGCGGGAGCGGTGCTGCCGTACGCGGTCGTGCAGCCGGACCAGTGCCTCGCCATAATCGAGCGCGGCCCGCAGATCGACCGGGCGCGCGAACGACGCGTCGAGGAAGACGACGCCGCACGAGCCGGCGGTCGCGTGCTCGCTGCCGTCCGGGATGAGCGCCACGTCCCCTCGAAGGAATCTCCCCGCGTCGCCCTCGGGCATCGCGTCATCGTGCGCCTTCAGGGACTCGACGCCCCCTGCGCCTCCGGTCTCCTCGTCGCAGCACAGGATCAGGCGGACGTTGTGGGGCGGGGGAGGTCCCTCGGCGAGATGCTTCATTGCGAGGAGCGAGGCGACGACCCCGCTCCCGAGGTCATCGTTCGCCCCGCGCCCGTACCATCGGCCGTCGTCGCGTTGGGTGAGCGTGTGCGGCGGGCTCCTCCACCGGCCCCGCTGCTCGACGGGGACCGGGACGACGTCGTAGTGGGCAAGGATCAGCACCGTCGACGGCGCGCCGACGTCGAGGTCGACGATCACGTTCGGAGCGGGGATCCCGGGGTGCGGCACCGTCGAGGGCGCGGAGACCGACGGATCGTAGACCTGGGTCGACAGTCCGAACCGACGTGCCGTTCGGACCAGCTGGTCCGCGGCCCTCAGGTAGTTCGGCTTCTCGTAGCGGCCCCTCGGGGGATCCTCCAGGTTCGTCGGGGCGATCGAGACCAGGGAGGCGAGCAGATCGCGCGCCGTCGTCCAGTCGGTGCTCGGCGTCACCGCGGTCGAGGGGCGGACGGTTCCCATTCGACCTCTACTGCAGCGCGGCCAGGACGACCGTCGAGCTCGCGACCAGGAGGAGGAAGGTCGTCAGGAACGCGTTGGCGAACACCGACAGCGTGTCCCCGAGCGAGGTCAAAAGCCGAGCGGTGTATCCGGGTCCGAGCACCGATACCCCCGGCACGTCGGCCGACCCGGAGGCGGTCTCGACCGGCGTCAGATCCGCGAGCGCGTCGGCGACGAGCGCCCGCACATCGGTGGCGAGCGAATCGATCGGGTACCGCTCCCCGACCGGATTGAGCCCCCCATCGACCTCGTGGACCACGTGGTTGTCGGTGGTCATCACCTCGGCGTCGTCGACGAGCCCCCGGAGGCGATCGAGGATCGTTTGACGAAGGCCCACGAGCAGGTTGTTGCCGTCGATCAGCACCAGCGCCGACGTTCGGGCGCCCACCCGGGAGGCGAGGACCCGGATCCCCTGGGGTCCGATGCCGTGTTCACCGGTGCTGTAGCCCGTGCGCGCGGCGACCCCGATCTCCGCCGGTCCCGGAACGGCGTTCCGGAGCGCTTCCGTCACGGCCGAGCGCGCGTCGCCCATCAACCGCGAGGCGATCGGGGTCCCATAGGCGACGTCGCCCTGGTCCTCGACGTAGGAGTTGTGGGCGTCGATGAGGGCCACGTGAGGCCCCCCCTGGGCCTCGAACTCCCGGACCAGCCGGTCGGCCACGGCGTAGGCGATGTCGTCGGTCGGCGCCGGGGCCTGGGAGACGAGAACGAGCACCGTACCCCCCAGGAGTTGGGCCCTCGCGAGGCTCCCTTCGTGGGGCCGGACAAGCGGGCTCACCTCGGTCGATCGGTCCGCCCGGAGTCCGGCAAAGACGTCGCGGGCCCCGGCCGCGACCCGTTCGACCTCGCGGGAGGTAGGCAGGTCGAGATCATGGTCGCACGGGGTGTGCGGGACGAACACCGCCCCCGCCTCGGGACCCAGGGCCTGCGTCAGTTTCCGCGGGAGATCGCTCGCTCCGAGGGCGGCGAACGGCCCGGGATGGACCGTCGGCATCACGACGGTCGCCTTCGTCGCCCCGTTCGCTCGGAACGCGAGCAGCGTCACGCGGAGATCCGCGGGGATCGCATGTCGGGCAAAGAACGATTCCAGGGCCTCGGTCGCCGCCGGATCTCGGGCGTTGATGTGGTCGAGGATCGGCCGGATGAGGGACATCCCCGAGACCCCGAACTCGCGACGGATCGGACGCTCCGTCGTCCGGATCAGGAGCGCGCAGCACAGGAACGCGAGGACGAGGAACAGGGCGGCGGCGACGGCGTCGCCGGCCCCGGGGGAGGTCAGTACGAACACCCCGAGGACCGCCAGGACGGGTTGGATCGCCGAGGCGGGAAGCGACCTCGCATGGTGGGCATTCGACACGCCGTACAGGCTCATGTGCCGGAACCAGAGGACGGGACCCTGGGCCCAGAGGAGCACGAGCGGCACCGGGAGCGCCGCGATCGGGCCGAGAAACGTGAACCCCCGCCAGATCACCAGGAGCGGCACCGCCACGATCGTCGCGGTGAGTGCCAACAGCAAGCTGCGCCGCAACGCCAGCCGCCCGCCGAGCGACGCGGCAACGGGCCCGGTGAGGAATCCCGCGGCCACGGACGGCAGTAGAAAGACCCCGATCCAGAGCTCGGCGAGCCACGTGAGGGACTCTCCGGGTCGCCAGACCAACACCGCGAGGGCCGCATCGACGACGACGAGCGTGAGGAGCGTGACCGGGGGCGACGGCGCGCGCAGCATCACCCGGGAGACGTTGGCGGTGCGGCGAGGGGGGATCGAAGGGCCCGGGGGCGCATGTTCAGCCGCCACGCGACGCCCTCACCTCGCGCAAGATCCCTCGGAACGCCTCTCCTAGGCCCTCCTCCTCGGTGACGGTACCGGTCACGAGGACCTGGGCACCCGCATCGAGAAGCACCCGGGCCTCGGCCCCCGACCGGATCCCCCCTCCGACGATCAGGGGGATCTTAAGAACCGAGCGAACGGCCCGCACCATCTCGGCCGGGACGGGCGCGGGAGCGCCGGAGCCGGCTTCGAGGTAGACCAGGCGCATTCCCAGGAACTCGGCCGCCAGCGCGTATCCCTGGGCGAGGGCGAGATCATCCCGCGGTACGACATCCACTTCGCCGACCTCCCCCACCCGCATCCCCGGGGCGATCACGAGGTAGCCGAGCGGGATCGGTTCGAGGCCCATTTTCCGCACGATCGGGGCGGCGCGAGCGTGGGCCCGGATCACGAGATCGAGGTTACGCGAATTCAGGAGACTCATGAACAGTACCGCCTCCGCCTCAGGGGTCAACGAGGAGGGTCCCTCGGGAAAGATGATCGTCGGGACCGCGACGACCCGGCGGATCGCCTGGGCCGCCTCTCCCATCACGGCCGGCGAGATGCCGGTGGAACCCCCGAGCAGGATCGCGTCGGAGCCGAGCCCCACGGCGCCCTCCGCGATCGACGCGGCGCGGGACCCGGGAGACTTGTCCGGGTCGATGAGGGTGAGGTGGATCGGGCCGTGGCTCAGGCGCTCGTTGAGATAACCCAGGACGCGGCCGTCGCCCGAGGGACCCCTCATCGGAACGCCGCCACGAGGAACGCGAGGAGCGCCATGGTCATCGCCCCCTTGCTCAGCGTCTGCTCGAGATGGAGCTTCCGCGGGAGCCACACGACCGACACGAGGAACACCGCATCGGCGGCGGCGACCAGCGCGAGGTAGATAATCCCCACGGCGCTGCCGATGGCAAGGAAGGAGACGAGGGGGATCGGGCTGAACCCGATCGCGACGGCGACCGCCCCGCGCGCGGTGGCCCCGGCGACCCCCATCCCCCGGGTCCGTGGAAGCGTCCGACGGTCGACGTCCCCTTCGGCGTCCTCCATGTCCTTGATCACCTCGCGGCTCAGGGTCGCGAAGAAGGCCATGAGGGCGAATGGGAGCAGCACGCCGGCGTTGCCTGCCGCGGCCCCCCCGTAGAGGAACACCCCCGCGGTCAGGGCGGCTACCTGGGCGTTCCCGACCAGCCCTTCCGCCTTGAATCGGAACTCGTAGAGCAACAGCACCCCCACGGCCCCGGCCCAGATCACGCCCACCAGCGGAGCGCCCGGAAGCAGGGGGAGTACGAGGAGGAAGGAGAACGCGAGCAGGCCGATGGCGAGGCCGCGCGCGGTCCGGGGCGTTACCGCCCCGGTCACGATCGGACGGTCCGGGTGGTTCGTCCGGTCGGACCGCTCGTCGCCGAGGTCGTTCAGCACGTTGCCCCCGGCGGTGACGCATGCCGTGGACCCCGCCGCCAGGATCGCGAACAGCCAGAAGCCCGTTCCCAGCGAGAGGCCCGAGCCGCGGGCGACCAACGCCCCGACGACCGTCCCGAGGAACGATACCGTGACGTTCCCCGGCCGCACCAGGCGGAGGAGCGGGTGCACGGTCGCCGATGGCGGCGCCCGGTCCTTAACGGTTCGCCCCGGGTTCCCTCGCCGCGGCGATGCCTCACGCCCGACGGCGCGGGCGCGGTCGACTGGCCGCCGGAACCGGCGTTGCTCGCCGGGGACCCCTATATAAGCGACCGACGGTCGGTGAGGCCGTGGCAAAGCTGGCCCCCCGGCTTCCGGGCATGAGCTCGTTCTCCCTCGCCAACGGGCTCCGGGTGATCCTCGTCCCGCAGCCGACCAGCCCGACCGCGAGCGTCTGGGTCTGGTACCGGGTCGGATCGAAGAACGAGTGGCCCGGCGTCACCGGGGCCTCCCACTGGGTCGAGCACATGCTGTTCCAGGGATCCCCGAAGTACGGGAAGGGCGCGATCGACCGCGCCGTGATCCGGGTCGGTGGGGTGCTCAACGCGTTCACCGACACCGACTTCACCGCCTACTTCACGACGGTCCCCCGCGACCATCTGGCCGTCCCGCTGGACATTGAGTCCGACCGGATGACCCGGGCGCTCATCGCTCCCGAGGAGGTGGAACGGGAACGCACCGTCATCGACTCGGAGCGTGAGGGGAACGAGAACTGGCCGGAGTTCCGCGCCGACCAGGAGCTGCACGCCCTCGGGTTCCGCCGTCACCCGTACCGCTGGGACCCCCTCGGCTACGCGGAGGACATTCGTTCGCTGACGCCCGCCGACCTCGGCTCGTACTACCACCGGTTCTACGGTACCCGCAACGCCACGCTGGTCGTGGTCGGGGGCTTCGCCGCCGACGAGTGGCGACCGAGGATCACCGAGGCGTTCGAGGGGCTCCCGGCCGGGGGCGACGACCCCCGGGTCACGATCGTGGAGCCCCCTCCGACCGGGGAGCGCCGGGGGTACCTGCACGGACCGGGGACCACGCCGTTCGTCGAGATCGGCTGGCGTTCCCCGGCCCTCTCGGACCCATCCACCCCCGCGGCGATCCTTCTCGACGTTCTCCTGGGGGGCGAGACCCGGATGTTCGCCGTGGGATCGTGGGGGCGTTCCGGGGAACATCCGTCGGCTCGCCTGTATCGGAGGTTGGTCGACCCGGGACTGGCGGTCCGAGCCACGAGCGAGTGGCGTCCGCGGGTGCACCCGGGGCTCTTCACGATCTTCGCCCAGGCCGCGCGTGGGGTTTCCGCCACCCGCCTGGAGAAGGCGATCCTCGACGAGGTGGATCGCCTGGCCGAGCGCGGCCCCACCCGCGTCGAGCTCCGGGAGGCGAAGGGGAAGGTCGAACGGGGGGCGGCCCTGGCGTACGAGGGCGCGACGCGAACGGCGTTCCGCGTCGGATACTTCGCCGTCCTGGATTCTCCCGAACTGGAACAGCGACTGCTGAGGCAGCTCATGGCGACCCCGGTCGCCAGGTGGTCAAGGTCGCCCGGCAGCTGTTCGCTCCGGAACGCCGCGTCGTGGTCCACTATACACCGGACGCGGAGGTCGCCCGTGGGTGATCGTACCGACCCGTTGCTGATCGAGGGGACCACCCGCCCCGACGGTTTGGAGGTGGTGCGCCACGCGCCGCCGCCCGGCACCGCAAGCTTCTCGGCGACGTACGTCGGCCCGGCCGGGTTCGCGTTCGACCCCGATGGTCGCGAAGGTCTCGCCTCGATCACAAGTCAGCTCCTGACGAGCGGGGCCGGGCGCTGGGACCGGATCGCCTTGGCCCGGGAGCTGGACCGGTTGGGAGCGTCGCTCACCACCCGGTCCGCCCCGGAGTCGAGCGAGGTCACGGTCTGGGGGCCGGTCTCGACCTCCCGTCGGCTGATGGAACTGCTCTCGGCGGCGGTGCTGCGCCCGAGATTCAGCCCCCGCGACCTGGAACGGGTCCGTCGGCAGCTGTTCGAGCGGCAGTTGCAGGAGGAGACCCAGCCGGACAGCCGGGCGGAGCGCGAGTTGTTCCATACGGTGTTCGCCGCCGGCCATCCGTACCGCCTCTCGGGCATCGGCACGCGCCCCTCGGTCCGCCGGGTGACCCGGACCGACGTAGTCCGATTCCATCGCGATCATTTCACCTCGGGAGGCGGTCTGATCGTCGTGACCGGGCCGGGGAGCCTCGAGGCGATCTGCCGGGAGGTCCGACGCACGTTCGCGACGTTCGGCCGCGAAGCCGCGCCGACCCCTCCGGTGCTGAGCCAGCCCCTCCCCCCGCCCAAGCGACCCGTCGTGATCGCGATGGAGGGTCGCAGCCAGGTCGAAGTGTTGGTCGGGGGACCGTCGATCGCTCGCGCCGACGAGCGCTACGCGGCGGCGTTCCTGGCGAACGAGGTGTTGGGGGGCCGTTCGATGCTCAACCGTCTCTTCCAGCGCGTCCGGGAAGCCAACGGCCTCGCCTACCACGCCTCGAGCGAGATCGAATCGATGCGCTGGGGCGGTCTCTGGACCGCCCAGGCCGGCACCGGGCCGAAACGGGTCGCTCGGGTCATCCAGATGGTCGAAGAGGAGATCGACCGGGTCTCGACGGAACTGATCAAATCCGCCGAGCTCGACGAGATCCGCGAGAGCGCGATCGGCCAGATCCCGCTGATGATCGAGACGACGGCCGGGGCCCACGAGCTCGCGCTCGACCTCGCCTATCACGGATTGCCGCCCGATTTCTACCGCCGCTGGCCGGCGATGCTCCGTGCCCTGACCCCGTCCGACGTGCGGCGCGGCGCGCAGGCCGGACTCGACCGACATCGGAGCGCCACGGTGGTGGCCGGCCCCACGAAGTGAGCTCGGCGACCCCTGCCGTGCCACGCACCCATACGCATAAATATGGCGCCCTATCTGGTCCGCACCATGCCGGGACTTCGCCGGGGCGACGCAATGCAGCGCAAGAACATCACGATCACTCCCGAGGAGAACGCGTTCCTCGACCGACACCCGGAGATCAACCAGAGCGCGTTGTTCCGCCAGATCATCGAGAGCATGATGCTCGCCGAGAGGGCCCCCCACATGGCCTCGGTTCAGAACATGCGCCTCGGCAAGGCCGTCTACCGAAGCGGGGCGATCATGTTCCAGAAGGCGGACCGCAAGCGCTCCCGGGCCGACGAATAGGCCGGCTCACCTCCGCGGCGCGTCGCCATCCTTCAGCCGCGGTCCCATCGAGGACCAATCCGCTTCCGAATAGTCCGCCACTCGGGCCGGCAGGATCCCTTCGGCGGCGGGCGTGAGTTCCCAGGCACGACGAGCGATCGCCGGGGCGATCCCCTCGATCGAGTGGCGGGAAAGGATGTGTCCGACCGCCCACCGACGTTCGAGCACGAGCTGAGAGAAGTGAGGGGCGTAATGGCCGCCCCCGATCGCGAGCGCGATCCGGTCCGCCGGATCCTCGGAGAGCGTCGGCAGGGTGGCGGCGAGCAGGTCGAGCGCCGCGGGGGGAGGGGCCTGCCGACTTCCATATCCGATCTCCATGAAGAATCCCGGAACCTCGAGGGCGGGGCCATGGTGCGTCGCCTCGCACGTTGCCGGCATCCCGAGAGAACGTCCGCCTTCGGCGAGCTTTCGCAACGCGTCCGCCATCAGCCGCGGGGAGGCGGGGGTGAGGGTCGCCGGATAACCTCCGACCTCGGCCGTCGGTCCGACATTGCCCAACGGGTGGACGGTGAGGCATTCGGTGCCGCTCGTGCTCCGGTGGATCGAGGGGAAGACGAAGGTGGGCCTCGCCGTTCGGACCGAATCCGGCAATCGAGCGTCGAGCCCGTTGTCGCGGATGTGCGGTCCCGGGCGCCGCCACAGCCACACGTCGGGGGAGATGGCGCGCAAAGCGGCCCCGTCCACGTGGACGCCGGTGGGCGGGGGGGTTCCCCAGCGTTCGGCCACGCCCTGGGCCACGGGATCCGATGCCGCCACGACGATGATGTAGCGAATTCCGATCAAACTCCCCATGGATCACCGACGTCGCGCCGCCTCAGCCCGGCAAGGCATGTCCTGCGACCTCGTGGAGGGGTGTACGCCGGGTCCCGATCGGTGCGTTCCCGGGGCCCCGGGCCCCGGATCGCGGGCGCCAAACTCTCCTCCGAGACCCACGGAAGCGGCCCTATCTATGGTCACCGCGCCTCCGCCGCGTAAGCCATCGAACCCACCTACCGGAGCGGGAACAGGCCGCCCATCCTCCGGAACCAGGCCGGCTCCCCGATCGCATGGAGACCGTACCGAACCTATGCGTCGGTCGGCTCGGCCGTCGGGCCGCCGGCCACCAACCGGATGGGGATGCTCCCGGCGGGATTTCCACCGGACGGGGCGGTTCCCGCCCGGGCTTTGAACCCGCGTCAGAGGCTCGAGAGGCCTCTATCCTTGACCACTAGACTACGGGAGCGCCCACGGCGGTTAGCGGCCTTCCTCTTTGAGCCTTTCCCCGGAAGGCGTGGTCGCGACGGCGCGGCACCGTCTCAAGGCACGCAACCGGCGCTCGTGTAGTCGTCGCCGTTGAACTCGGCGTATCCAAAGTCCTCGTAGAGGTCGGTCTCGGTCACCGTGACCAGGTTCACCGGATCGTAGAACACCACCGCCCCGGTGGACGGGTCGTACGACAGGATCACCGAAGGTCCGAGCGCTCGGTGGAGGGAGGCGAGGGTCGAGGAACCGATCGTCGCGTTGTCCTTTTGGCAGACGGACGCCGTGACGCCGCTCCCGCCGGCGCCGGGGGCTCCGTTCCCCCCCGGCGACGTGACTAGGATCGGAGACCGGGTCGACAGCGGACTGTAGGTGATCGCCGCGATCCACGCCACGAACAAGAGGACGACGAACCCCACCGCTGCCCGACGCGGGAGCGGCCACGGCTCGGTCGACGACCGACCGGGACTGGCTCGGGACGCCCGCCGTCCCCGCCTCCACGAGCCGGGGGCTCGCTCCGGAGACTTTCGCCGACGGAGGACGACCGCGACCGTGTTCCCGGCGAACAGCGACACCAGGACGGCTAGGGTCGGTAGGATGATCGGGAGCAGGGCCGAACCCGCCGCGACGACGACGGCGTGGAGGGGCTGGGACCGCGTAGCCGACGGGGCGGTGCGAGGTTCGGTGACCATGAACAGGGCGAAGAACAGCACCGCGGGATCGAGGGTCGCGAGAAAGAGCACCTTGGGGACCAGCGCCCCGCCCGCGATCTGCGCGACGAGCACGCGCTGCAGGACCGCCAAGAACGCATAGGCGACGAGAAACACCGCCGGCAATCTCCACGACCTCCAGTTCCACAGCAGGAGCACGAGCCCGACACTCACGACGAGCGTCTCGCTGATCGCCCCCCACCACGCCGGCGCGAAGCCGAAGAGGACGGCCCCGATGACCACTCCGGCGGCCGCCGGATTCAACCAGGGGCGTCCGCGGTAACGCAAGGTGTGTTTCACGGTGATGGCCGCGATCGTGGCGGCCACCGCCCCGGCGAGCGGGACCGCGGGCGGAAAGATCAGCGCGAGGAACAGACCCGTGGCTACCGCGGAATCCGGCGCCCGGAGCTTTTCGAACCGCAGTCGCTGGAAGATCAGGTCGACGACGACGGCGGTCGTCGGTAGCGCGAGGACACTGGCCACTCCTAACCCGTTTCCGAGGAAGTTGAGCCCGTACAGGGCCAGTACGACGAGGCAGATCCAGAGAACCCGCACTCCGGGCAGCGCGACGCGGGACCGTCGGACCGCTCGGATCAGCGACTCGCGCATGGCACCTCCTCCGGATCCCGGTGCTCCGGTCCGCTGGCTCGGGAGACTCGATTCCCCGGAATCCCGGTCCGTCACGTTCGTGCCAACGGCTCAGTGACCATATACTCGCTGCCATCGCGAGTCGAATGTAGAACACTCCGGGGCCGGGCGAGGGGGTCGGAACGGATCGACGCTCGTCCCTCTCGGTGGCAAGGTATGCGGCCGGCGCCGGGCCAAAGCCGCCAAATACGTTCCTCCGCTCCTCGAGGCGTGACCCCCCCCGTCAAGGCCCGAAGCGGCCACATCCTGCTCGATGGCAAGCGCTCGTACAAGGACCTCGTCAAGGTCTATCCCGACATCCATCGCAAGCTCGTCGAAGTGAACAAGCCGTTCACCAAAGAGACGGAACCGATGCTCCCGGAGGTCCTGCTGGAGGAGAACATGCGCGATCTGCGGGCCGATCGAAAGCCCGCCGGTTACAACCGCCCGGACGCCTTCGCCATGCGGTTGATCTTCCCGATCCACGAGGAGCGTCGGACCGAATTCTATTTCTCCAAACCGGCCCGTTGCCAGGAGGTCGTCCAGATCACGGAACAGATCTCCGCACTGCTCAAGCGTCGAGGGGTCCGGCACAGCGTCGAGTACGACCGGCTCCAGCTCGGGGCTCCCCGGGGCGTGCCGGGACTGCCGCCGATGGGCAGCGGCAGCGCGTCCGGCCTTCCGTAACGACGCGGCCTACGGCGGCGGGTCGGGCCGTCGGAACGGCCAGAGGCTGGCCGCCGGTTCCTGGCCCTTGAGCTGGCCCTGGAGCATGACGAGCGCCTCTCGGGCTTTCTCCAGCGCCATCGCGTAGTCGGTCGTGCGAAGGCGGATCGACTCGTCGAGCGCAGCTCGGGCCGGCGAGACGTCGAGGTGGCGCTCGTGCGCGCGGACCATGGCGGCGTCGATCAGGTAGTGGATGTTCATCAGCTCGCGGTGCATCGATTTGCGCCGGTTGAGCTCCTCTTCCGCCGCCAGGAGCGCTTTCGCCGCCTCGATCTCCTCGCCGGCCCCCCGGCGCTCCTGGACGAGCGCGAGGGATTGCGGGACGCCTCCCACCGCGACGTGCAGCCCCTCCTGGGCGAAAGTGAGCTCGGTTTGCACCTCCCGAAGCCGCTCGCCGACGCGCTGCTTCACGAGCCCGGAGAGCTGGCGGTCCGCCCGCTCGACGAGCTCGGGGACGGACGAGAGTCGTTCCCCCTCGAGGGCGAGCTTCGCCTCGCTGAACAGCTCCATCACGGGGGTCGTGTCGAGACCGAGTTTCTCCCCGACCCAAACGTGGTCCTTGAGCTCCGAGACGCGGCGGCCCAACGACTGGCGCCAGCGTTCGTTGAGCCGTCGCGATTCCTCCTCGATCGCCGCGAGCGCTCCGGAGTACCGTCGCCGGGACGCCTCGGCGGCGATGCGTTCCGCCGCCTGGCGACGGAACTCCGCCTCCTGCGGAGCGGGCTCCCCCTCATCGTGGTGGGATTTGGTCAGCGTTTGCAGCCGACCCTCGACGAGGGCGTCCAACGCCCGGTAGGCGGCATCCCGCACCGAGGCGAGGGTGTCGCCGGCGCGCTTCCATTCCCGGGCGCGTAGCGCCGCCTCGGCCTCCTCGAACGGTTGGACAAGCCGGGCCAACGCCTCCCCGACGTGGGCCTCGCCCGCGGTCTCCAGGAGCTGGCGGACCTCCGCGAGAAGGCCGGAGTATTGCTTGTCGATGGCCCAGAGCGCCTTTTCGGCGATCTCGCGCGCCTTAGGACCGGCTTCGGTGTATTCGCCGGAGTCCGCGAGCCGACGAGCCGCGTCGAGGGCCGAGACGACCTCGCCGATATCGGCGCCGAGCTCCATCGCCTCCTTCACCTGCCGGTCGGCGGCGTCGAGGGCCTCGCGAGCGCGTCGGTGCTGTTCCCGAGCCACGGCGATCAGGTCGGCCGCCGCGATCGCGTGCTCGAGCACCTGGGAGTATTCGTGACGATGGAAGGCGTTGCGGGCCCGGGTGACCTCGGCCTCCGCCGCCGTGACCTTGATCCCGTGCTGAACGGCGTTGCCGAGCTTTCCTTCGACGTTCTCCAGCGACCCCTTGGCGATCCGCAGCTGGAGCTCGACCCGTTCGAACTCCCGTTCGCTGCGGGCCGCCAGCTGGAGGGCCTCGAACGGGTGGCCGTCGTTGAGCGCGGACCGTGCCTGGGTGAGGAGGTTGTCCGCGAGGGTGGTGTCGCTCCCCTGCTGCCGGGCGTCGGCGATCTGCGCCTGGAAACCGGCGAGCGTCTTGGAGACCTGCTGGTACGTCGCCTGGGTGAGCTCCCGCTCCAGCGACGAGGCGAGCTCGATCGCCTTCGCGTAGGATCGCTCCCCGAGGAGGGTCTCGACCTTCTCCATCGTCGCCCGCGGCCCGTGGGCGTCGACCCGGACGAGCTCCGCCTCGTTGAGCGCTTCCCGGGCCCGTTTGGTCGCCTTCTCGGCGTGTTCCAGGAACCCCCGGGTCTCGATGAGCTGACCGCGAGCGTGCTCGATCCGCTCGGCGGCTCCGATGGGGACCTCCGTGGAGATCCGCCGGCGGGCGTCCCCGAGCGACTCGAGGACCTCAGGGGCCTCCACCCCGGCGCTCCGAGCGAGTTCGAGGTCCGCGGTGAGGAGCTTCAGATTCTCTTCGAGAACCGGGCGCAACCGCTGGACGATCTCCGAGAGCAGCCCGCGCGCGTGATGGAGCGCCGGAGCGATCGCCGTCTCGGCGAGCTCGGCGGTGACCTCCGCCGCCCGTCGCGTGAGCTCGTCGGTGGGCACCGACATCCGCCGGGCGTCCTCGAGCAACCGCTCCGAGTCGGCCAGGAGCCGGGTCGCCTCGGCGCGGTCCCGGGCCTCGGTCAGCTGGCCCGTGAGTTGGGCGAGGACCGCCCCGGCCTGGTCGAACTCGAGGGACTGGTACTTCTGCTTCGCCTCGGCGATCTTCTCCCGGAGCGCGTCGACCGGTAGGCCGAGTTCTTTCGTCGCCTGCCAGAGCTCCGTCGCGTCGGACAGCGCGTCGAGGACCGATTGGGCGCTCGACCGAAGCTTCTGAGCTCCCGTTTGGGTCTCGATCGCCAGTCGATAGGCGTCCGGGTAGTGCTGGACGCGGGCCGCCTCCTGGGCGGATTCGAGCGAGCCGCGCAGGGTTCCCGTATCGAGGCCCATCTTGCCCAGCTCGACCAGGGCGAGCTTCGCGTGCGAAACCGCGTCCTCGCTGAAGCAGCTGCTGCTGGTGGGCCCGGGTCCGGATCTCCTGGCTCGCTCGCGAGGCCTTGACGAAGTCGCCCATGTTGAAGATCTGCTGGACCTCGTCGATCTGACGCTGGATCTCGTCGCCCGCCCCTCCCATCGCCTCGAGGGCCCGCCGCTCCTCCTCGAGCTGCTCGACGAGCGACGAGGCCCGCTGGGCGAACACCGCCGAGAACTCCCGCTCCGCGCGCTTGAGCGCCTCCAACGAACCGGCGAGGTCCTCCTTGACGCGGAGGTTGACGTCGGCATCGGCCAACAGCCGCCGGACGGGGCGGATGAGCGCCTCGTCGGGGATCTCCGAGAATCCCTTCTCGATCTCCTCGACCCGTCGGGCGACGTACGGCCCGGCGGCGGTGCGAAGCCGGACCTCGAGCGAGGCGAGGAGCTCGCTCGAATCGGCGAGCTGGCCTTCCTCGAGGAACTTGCGAGCATGGAGGACCTCGTCCGCGACCCCGTCCGGCAGGAAACCGCGCTCCTTCGCCTGGTTCGCGATCCGGTCGAGCGCGATCTGCTGGAGCGAGAAGTGCGTGAACGCCTCGCGACCGAGCGAGTGCACCGTTTCCTGGAGGAGCTTGCGCGCCGGCTCGAGCTCGATGCGGTCGAGCATCTGGGTGGCCCGCCGAAGCTGGTCTTCGAACGGAGCGGTCGGGAACTTCGCCGATGTGAGCCTCTCGAGGAGCGACTGCAGGGACTCGGCCTCCTCGCGGGCGGTGTCGAGGTCCTCGGTGAGCTGGCTGACCCGATCGACCGCCTCCTGACTCGCGGCGAGGGCCTCGCTGTAGATCTTGAGCCGGAGCGCCTCCCGGGCCCGGTTCATCGCCGCGAACACCTCGGAGGGGTCGCGCCCGAGTCGACGTGCCTCCACCAGGCGCGGCCGCACTTCGTCGAGCAGGCTCGCCACGACGGCCACGACCGGCTCCTCGGTGATCTGGCGGGCCCGGTTCAGGAGACCGGGGAGCTCCGCCGGTCCGGCCGTGCCGACCGGGGCAAGGACCTCCTCGATCTGGACGAGGCTCGACGTGGGGTCGATCCCCTGCTCGCTCAAGGACGTGAGCGTCGCCCGGAGCGACTCGATCGTCGCCTGGACCCGGTCGCGGAGGAGGTCGGCGATCTTCGCGTTCTCGATCTCGATGGCGGGGACGGTGTGGTTCCAACGGGTCGGGACCGACTCGGCGTCGGCCTGCAGCGCCGCCTCGAGGTCCCCGGAAGGGACCGACAGGTCGCGGGCCGCCGCCACCAGAGCGGCCCCCGCGACCCGGCTTGCCTCGCGACGGGACTTGGCGAGGGGGAGCTCGTTCGCGACGACGTCGTTGAGCCGCGCCACGGCCTCGGCGAACCCGCCCGAGTGGATCGAATCGAGGACCGCCCGAAATCGGGCGTCGAGTTGTGCCGGTCGCTCGCCCGTCTCCCCTGACCATTGCGCCACGGCCATGGCTTCGCCGCGCAGCCGCGTGGTGAGCTCGCCCTCGGCGTGGCGGATCCCCTCGTGGAGACGGGTGACCGGTTCCAGCGCGTCGGTCCACGGCCCCTCGACGATCGGCCGCTGGGCGGCCTCGAGAAGCGGTCTGAGGTCGTTCGGGAGGGACGCCCCGAATTGCGCGAGGCGGTCGCCCCGTTCGGCGATCTCCGCCCGGCGTCGGAAGAATGCGGCGGAACCGGAGGACGACAGCTGGTCGAGGAACGCCCTCGCCTGCGCTTCGAGAGACTCCCAGTCCGACCGGCGGGCCAGGTCCCGGAATCCGGCCTCCTTCTCCTTCCACTCCGGCACGGGGATGTCGAGCGCGGCCATCCAGCGGACGCGTTCCTCCGCCTCGTGGAGGGCTTGCTCGGCGGTCGCGCGCCGTTTCTTGAGAAGTTCGGCCTTCTCCTGGAGGATCTTGGTGAGCCTCGAGGACGGCAGGGTGCCCATGCCGCCCGACCCGGTCATGGCCCTAGCCTCCTAAGGGGAACCGGACCCATCGGCTGACAGGAGCGGTTCGTGGGAAAAGATGCGAGGCCCCGATATAAAGCGTGGGCCCTCGGCGGGCGAGGAAGCGGGCGTCCGCCTCAGGTGCGGGTGATTCGGCGCCGGCCCATCGCGTCGAGGTACTGGATGTCCGTGCCGGGCGAGAGCGACCCCTTCAGCTCGGCGTCGAGGGGGAGGGCGAACGTCTCGTACGTCTCGAGGTCCATCAGTTGGACCTCGGCATCGGTCATGGAGAGGACCTGGGCCTGGCGCTTCCCGATGAGGGGGACTTGGACCTTGTGCTTCACCGGGAACACGACCGACCGCTTCGAGCCGTCGAACAGGCCGACGGCGTCGATGCGCGCCTTCGCCTCTCCATGCTTCCCGGGTTTGGACATCTGGATGGAGAGGATCCGGCACGGCTCCTCCTCGATGATCATGTAACGGCCCTCCTTCAGCTCGCGGACCTCCTGCTGCGTCCACGCCATCGGGGTGTTCCTCGGGTCGATGGCACGCGGGCCCCCGAATAAAGTTTGCCCCGGAAGCGGCGCTCCCTCCTCGAGGTGGCGCCGGACCGCGGCCGGGCCGGCCCGCCCTGAACCGAGGGTTTATGCCGCCAACGTCTCATCGAAGGATGGCGGGCGCCTCGCCACGGACTTGACCATCCTATGCAAGCGCTGGCCGAACGGTTCGATCCCGCCGCGGTGGAGTCCCAGAGTCGGGCGTTCTGGGCGGGACGCTCGGCGCTCTCCCCAGATTCGAGGCTCGGGCCGCGTACCGGGGCGACCACTCACCTGTTCATCGGAACCTTGTTCCCATCCGACGACCCGTTCGCCCTGTGGCATCGGGAGGTGCTGGCGGACGTCACGGCGCGATCTCTCGCCCTCGCCGGGCACCGCAGTTGGTCGAGCGTCCAGATCGTCGCCGGCCAACGCCATCACGTGCCGGAGCTGCTGAAAGCCCTGGCCGACGACGGGATCCATCTGACGGGAGACCACGCGTCGGCGTCGGACCCGGCCGCGCTCCGCTCGGCGGTCCAGCGGATGGTCGACTCGCTGGCGACCGGGGGGGTTCTCGTCTCCCGGGAGTCCGCCGCGATGTGCTGCCCGCGATGTCTCGTTTCCCGCACCCCGGAGGCGATCGTCTACCAAGAGGACGAGGGGCCGGTCTTCCTCATCCGGTTCCCGCTCCGCGACTCTGCGACGAAGGCGAACCTCTTGGTCTGGACGGATCATGTTTGGAAGCTCCTCGGCACGACGGCGGTCGCCGTCTCTCCGTCGGCGACGTACGTGACGGGCCGATACCGGCGCCGGGAGTTCGAGGAGACGATCGTCCTCGCCAAGGACGCCGTTCCCCGTCTGGAGAGCTGGTTGCCCGGCGGGGTG
>JABCYU010000043.1 GCA_013290045.1 Methanobacteriota archaeon
AGCCGAGCCGGTGAACGAACCGCCGGGCCAGCTGCCCGAGGGGGCCTGGGACCCGTTGGCGGTGGCGTCGGCCTTGTACGCCGCGGGTTGGTCGACGGCGACGTATGCGACCGCGCCGATCCCCATCAGGAGGGCGACGATCAAGAGGATGAGGGGGAGCCAGCGCATCATGCCGGTGAGGCGACTGGAGAAGAACGTCATCGCGGCCCCGATGAGACCCAGGATGCCGCCGACGATGAGCAGGTCGAACAGGGCAGAATACAGATTCCCTTCGTTGGTCTGATTGGTCGAGCTGTACGAGTGCCCGCCGGTCGGGACGAACGAGCAGGAGTTACCGGAACAGGTCGTGTAGTAGGAGCTCCCGGGGTTCAGGTTCTCGTAGATCGTCGCCGAGTTGGCGCCAAAACTCTCGCTGATCGAGAATTGGTACCACCCCAGTCCCACCGACGCCAAGATCAGGATGGCGCCGAGTATCCCCAAGATTGCCGCGAACATTCCCCACTTCTTGCTGCCTGTGCTCATCAGTCGGCCTCTCGAACACCCTCGCATCCTGAGGATAAAGACCGATGGTCGCACACGTCCGAGGGGTACCGGGGGGGCGGACCGGCCTCGGGGGGTCCCCGGGGGACCCCCGGAGGGGGGAGGGGCCCACCCGGAGGTTCCGGGACTCCCCCAACGAAGGCCCAACCCCCGCCGCCCCGCTACGTCATCGGGGAGGTTCCCCGGCGGCGGCGCGGTCGAGATACCACCGAAGCGGACCCTGGGGGCGGACGCGGGCCGCGGGCCAGGGGGCGGGGTCGGGGCCGTGTTCGAACAGGATGCGGCGGACCACCCTGGACTTGTCCGCTCCCGTGACCAGGAACGCGACCTCCCGGGCCGCGTCGATCGCCGGCAGGGTGAGGGTGATCCGGGCGACGCGCGGGTCCCGGGAAGCCGCCGGCACCGCCCGGACCCAGCGGGTCCGCTCCTCGAGGGCCGGGGAGCCCGGGAAGAGCGAAGCGGTGTGGCCATCCGGCCCGATCCCGAGAAGGAGAAGGTCGAACGTCTTCGACTCTCCCGGGGGGGCCTTCCCGAAGAACCGGTGGAGCTCGCGCTCGTACTCGTCGGCGGCGTGCTCCGGGAGGTCGGCCTCGCCGCGGATCCGGTGGATACGCGCTGCGTCGGCTTGGAACACGGGGGCCATCCGACGTCGCGCCGCACCGAAGTTGCTGCGCGGGTCGTCCGGAGCCACGGCCCGCTCGTCGACCCAGAACAGGTCGGTCTTCGTCCAGGGGAGCTTCGGGTAGTACGAGTCGCCGAGGAGGTCGAACAACGGTTCCGGGGTGGCCCCTCCCGAGATCGCGAGGGCGAACCGGCCCGAACGGGCCACGGCCTCCTCGGCCGCCTTCACGATCCGGTTGGCCAGCGCCCGAACGACCCCGGACGGGTCGGGGAACACCTCGACGTGGAGCGTCAGCCCTCGCTCCACTGGTGCCCCCCGGGGGCGACCAACCCCTCGGACTCCACCGGACCCCAGCTGCCCGCGGAGTACCGGCTCAGCGGGATCGTTCCCGCCAACAGCGGCGCGACGATCCGCCACGACTCCTCGACCTCGTCGGCGCGGACGAACAGCGTCTGGTCGCCGCGCATCACGTCGAGGATGAGGGTCTGGTAGGCGTCCGCCAGCGGACCGAACGCCTCGGAGTACTGGAAGTGCATCCGGTGGGTTTCGAGCTCGATCTCGTGGCCGGGCTTCTTCACCTCGATGGCGAGCTCGAACCCCTCGTCCGGCTGGACCAGGATCCGCAGCGAGTTGGCGGTGATCTCCCCCGAAGAGGACGCCGGGAAGAACCAGACCGGGGGCGATCGGAAGTGGACGTGGATGAACGTCGTCTTCGTGGCGAGGCGTTTCCCGGTCCGGAGAAAGAACGGGACGCCCTGCCACCGCCAGCTGTTGACCTTCAGGCGGAGCGCGACGAACGTCTCCGTGGCGGACGAGGGGTCGACGCCGGGTTCCTGACGGTACCCGGGCACGGCGGCCCCTCCGACCTCGCCCGCGTCATACTGCCCGAAGACGGCGTCCGACGCGGCGATCGGTTCCAGCGACCGCAGGACCTTCACCTTTTCGTTGCGGATCTGGTCGGCCTCGTACTGGGCGGGGACCTCCATCGCCGTCAGCGTGAGGATCTGCATCAGGTGGTTCTGGACCATGTCCCGGAGCGCCCCCGCGGTCTCGTAGTACCCCGCCCGATGCTCGACCCCCAGGTCCTCGGCGACGGTGATCTCGACACACGCCACGCGGTCGCGGTTCCACGCCGATTCGAACAGCATGTTCGCGAACCGGAAGACCAGGAGGTTCTGGACCGTCTCCTTGCCGAGGTAATGGTCGATCCGATAGACCTGGGTCTCGGCGAAATACCGGTGGATCAGCGCGTTGAGTGCCTGAGCCGAGGCGAGGTCGCGGCCGAACGGTTTCTCGACAACGAGGCGCGTCCAGCCGCGGCTACGGTGGACCGCGGCGTTCCCCAGCCCTTCGATCGTCGCGGGGAACGCCGAGGCCGGTAGGGCCAGGTAGAGGATCCGGTTCCCCGGGAGTCCGCTCGCCGTCTCGACCCGATCGAGCTCGGCGGCGACCCGACGGTAATCGTCCGGAGTGCCGTCGCCGAGGCCGACGTGTCGTACGGTCCGCGCGGTCCAGTCGATCACCTCGGGCGAGGGGGATCCCCCGACCGGCGCGAGGCTGGCGGCGCATTGGGACTGGAACCCTGCGTTGTCCAGCGGCTTTCTGGAGACCCCAACGAGGACGAACGGCGCCTTTCCCGACGCGGCGACGGCGTACAGGGCCGGCAATAGCTTACGCTGCATGAGGTCGCCCGTCGCCCCGAAGACCACGAGCAAGTGGGGGGAGAGCTCCGGGCCGGCCACGTTCACGGCTCCGGCTTCACGGCGTGCCCGCCGAACTCCTGGCGCATCGCCGCCAGCAGCTTCTCGACGAGCGGGTCGGCCTCGCGCGATCGTATCCTCCGCTCGAGGGCGAGGGCGATCACGGGGGCGGAGACGTTGAGGTCGATCGACTCGAACACCGTCCATCGGCCCTCCCCCGAATCCGAAACGAACGGCGCGATGTGCGCCAGTTCGTCCGGGTGGTGCAGCGCGTCCGCCGTCAGGTCCAGGAGCCAGGACCGGACGACGCTTCCCCTCCTCCAGATATCGGCGACCTGCGCGAGGTCGAGGCGGAAGTCGGACTTGGCGGCGAGGATGGCGAACCCCTCGGCGTACGCCTCCATGAGGCCGTACTCGATGCCGTTGTGGACCATCTTGACGTAGTGGCCGCTTCCGGCCGGTCCGACCCGGCCCCAGCCGGCGTCCGGGGCGGGGGCGAGGGTCTTCAGGGCCGGGGTCAGGAGCGCGACGTCGGCCTCGCTGCCCCCGACCATCATCGAGTAGCCTTCCTTGAGCCCCCAGATCCCGCCACTCGTCCCGACGTCGACGAAATGGACGCCCTTCTCGGCCGCCCGACCCGAGTGGCGCAGCGTGTCCTTGTAGTACGAGTTCCCCCCATCGACCAGCAGGTCCCCCGGCGACAGGAGAGCCAGCAGGCCCTTGATCATCTCCTCGGTGGGGGGACCGGCCGGGATCATGAGCCAGACGACGCGCGGAGGCCGCAGCGAACCGACGAGCTCGGCGAGCGATCCCGAGCTCGTCACCCCCTGAGCGACCGCCTCCTGGACCTGTTCCGGACGCCGCGCGTAGCCGACCACCCGATGCCCCCCCTGCACAAGCCGGATCGCCATGTTGCCGCCCATCCGACCCAGGCCCACCATTCCGAGCTCCATCCGATCCCTTCCGAAGTTGGTCACTCCACCACGCCGAGCGACCCGAGGTCGCGCTGCAGCTGGGGGAGATCGCGATAGTGGAGGGCGGTCATGCCGAACGACGCCGCGGCGGCGACGTTTTCGGGCCGGTCGTCGATGAAGATGATCGCCTCGGGGGGTTTGTGAAGGATGGAGCAGACCTGCGCGAAGATCTCGGGGTCGGGCTTACGACGCCCCAGGTAGCCGGAGGTGAAGAACGCGGAGAACGAGCGCCGAAGGCCGAACCGCTCGATCCGGTGCTCGTTGAGCTCGATCGACTCGTTGTTCAACGTGACCATCCGGAAGCGACCGGTCTTCGCGAGGCGGGAGGCGAACTCCAGGGTATCGGTATGCGCCGTCGAGCAGGCGAAGATGTGCTCGCGGATCTCGGATCGGCCGAAGGAACGCGGTTCGTAGAAGACGGTGAAGTCCAGGTACTCGTCCATCGTCATCTGCCCGCGCTCGAAGGCTTCCTGGACCGCGATGTGCCTTGCCTCGACCGCCGCCGCGTCGAATCCGAACAGGACGGACGCCTCGGAGCGGTGGACCACATCCCATCCGTTCGATAGGAGAACCCCTCCGACATCCCAGGCGAGCACGGGGGGGTCACCCATGGACCGCCTCTCCGACCCGGTCCACGGCATCGACGCCACCCGAGCCGAGGTCGACCGTCAGCAGGGGACGCCCCCGCTGACGGAGCGCCGTCGCGTCGCCCGCGGCCTGCGCCCGGATGATGCGACCGAACGTGACGTCCATCCCGGGGACCGGGACGATCGGCAACGAGTCGTCGACGAGCTGAAGGAAGGCCCCGGTCGGAGGGCCACCCTTGTGAAGCTGACCCGTGGAGTGCAGGAAGCGGGGCCCGTACCCGAGGGTGGTCGTGCTCCCGAGGTGGCGACGGATCTTCCCGCGGAGCCGTTGGAGCGCCTCCGTCATCGCCATCCCCGGGGGCAGATACGCCTGGATCGCCGCGTACCCACCCGGCGGGGCGCTCGACATCCACTTCGAGACCGCGTCGGCGAGGCCGCCCGGATCGTCGGCGCGGACCGCCGCATCCGGAGCGGCCCCGCTCGGAGACGGGGGGGCCTTCAGGGCCGCCCGAGCGAGGTCCTTGGCGAGTTCGACGTCGGGTTGGTCGAACGGGTCGATACCGACCACCGCGCCCGCGGCGGCGATCGCCATCTCCCACCGGAAGAACTCCGCCCCCAGATCGAGACGGTCGCCGAGCTCGATTTCGATCATCGGGGCCCCCGCCGCGGTAAGTGAAGCCAATCCCCGCTCGAGGGTCGGGTTCGACTCGCCGCGGACCGTCAGACTGACGATGAGCCGATCGCGTCGCCCCATCGGATCGAACGGGTCGACCTCGTCCGCGACGGGAACGATCCCCTTTCCGATCTTGCCGGTGCTCTCGGCGACCAACTGCTCTCCCCACGAGGGGAACGAGGCCAGGGAGCTCGAGGTGACGAACACGAGCTTGTCGGCTCCGGCGAGGGCGGCCTCGCCGACCGCCGCCGCCAGGACGAGAGCCGGGTGGCCTTCGGCCGCGACGTCCGGGCCGCAACCGGCGGCCATCGCCCTCGCCCGGTCGAGAAGGGCCGGGAGATCGACCCCGATGAGCGCTGCCGGCAGCAGCCCAAAGACCGTGAGGGCGCTATAGCGACCCCCGACGTCCGGGGGAGCTCGACAGATCCAGCGGAACCCCCGAGCGGTGGCGAGGCGGTCGAGCGCCGTATCGGGGTCGGTCACCGCGACGAACTGGTGCCCGGGGTTCACTCCGGTCCGCGCGACCTCCTCCCAGAAATAGGCGAGAAAAGCGTTCGGCTCGAGGGTCGTCCCCGACTTGCTCGATACCACGAACAGCGTCCGCCGGAGATCGAGCGACCCCGCTAGCGTTGGGACCGCCAGGGGGTGGGTGCTGTCGAGGACGTGCAAACGGGGGTACCCGGCGCGGGTTCCGAACGTCGCGGCGTAGACCTGGGGAGCGAGGCTCGAGCCGCCCATTCCCAGGACCGCGACGTCGGTGACTCCATCGCCGCGGACCTCGTCGGCGAACTTGGTCAGGTCCGCGATCAGACGCGCATCGCCCGTCGGGAGGCTCATCCATCCGAGGCGCGAGGCGACGTCCGCCGCCGGGGCGGCGGGCCAGAAGGTCGGATCCTTCTCCCAGATCCGCGTCGGGGCGTCGCCATCGGTCCATCCGCCGAGGCGGCGATCGACCGCCTCCGCGAGAGGCCCCAACGAAAGTCGGGGGGGTCGGACGCTGGCGGGCGAGGAGGATCCGCTCATCCGAGGGTCCCTCAGGCGGGGCGGATCACCGATCGGGCCGCTGCGACGACCCGCTCCACGGTGAAGCCGAGACGGGCCATCACCACATCGCCGGCCCCCGAAGCTCCGAAACGGTCGATCCCGACGACGGTTCCCTGGGCGCCGGTGTACCGATACCATCCGCCCGTGCTCCCGGCTTCGACGACGACTCGGGGGACGCCGGGTGGGAGGACCGCGTCGCGGTACTCCGGCGGTTGGAGATCGAACATCTCGCACGAAGGGAGCGAGACGACGCGCGTCGAGATCCCCTCGGCCTTCAAGGCGGTCTGAGCGCCGAGGCACAGCTGGACCTCCGAGCCGGTGCCGATCAGGACCGCCGATATCGGCGAGGCCGCCTCGGGGGAGAGGACGTATCCCCCGCGTTCGACCCCGGCGCGGACCCGGCCGGGCTCTCCGGGAAGCATCGGCAGCTTCTGCCGCGTGAACACCAGGGCGGTCGGGCCGGTCCGACGGAGCGCCACGCTCCACGCCGCGGCCGTCTCGTTCGCATCCGCGGGACGCAGGACGGTCAACCCGGGGATCGATCGGAGGCCGGCGAGCTGCTCGATCGGCTCGTGGGTCGGACCGTCCTCTCCGACCCCGATGCTGTCGTGGGTGAACACGAACACCGGGGCGATCTGCATGAGGGCCGCGAGCCGGATCGCCGGCCGAGCGTAGTCGGAGAAGATCAGGAACGTCGAGCCGAACGGCCGGACGCCGCCGTGCAGGAACATTCCGTTCATCATCGCGGACATGGCGTGCTCTCGAACACCGAAATGCAGGTTGCGGCCGGAGCTCGCCCCGTACGAGAAGTCCCCTAGGCCCACCAGGGTCGTCTTCGTGGACGGCGAGAGATCCGCGGCGCCACCGACCAGCGTCGGGACCTTCTGCGCCAGCGCGTTGAGCGTCGTCGCTCCCGCGTCTCGAGTCGCCATCGACCCGCCCGCGGGGAACGTCGGCAGCGACGACGCCCAATCGGCCGGGAGCTCCCCGTTGAGGCTCGCGTCCAGTTCGGCCGCTAGCTCCGGGAACTGGGCTCGGTAGGCGGCATGGAGGCGGGCCCAATCCGCTTCCCACCCGGCGCCGCGCTCGATCGCCTGGCGGAAATGATCGCGGGCCTCCTCCGGGACGAGGAACGGCGGTTCGAGCGGCCATCCGAGCTTCGCCTTCGTCGCTCGGGTCCCCTCCGGTCCGAGGGGCTCGCCGTGAGCCTCCCGGGTGTCCTGCCGGGGCGAGCCATATCCGATGTGGGTGCGCACACTGATGAACTGGGGCCGGTCGGGGTGCGAGCGAGCGGTCCGGATGGCGGCGTCGATCGCGCCGAGATCGTTCCCGTCCTCGACGCGTTGCACGCCCCAACCGTAGGAGGTGAAGCGGGCTAGGACGTCCTCGGTGAACGAGAAGCTGGTCGGTCCCTCGAGTGAGATGTGGTTGTTGTCGTAGAGGAGCAATAGCTTCCCGACGCGCATGGAACCGGCGAACGAGGCGGCCTCGGAGGTGATCCCCTCCATGAGGTCCCCGTCGGAGACGAGGGCGTAGGTCCAGTGGTCGATGAGGTCGAATCCGGGGCGGTTGTAGCGCGAGGCGAGGTAGTGCTCGGCGATCGCCATCCCGACGGCGTTGGCGAATCCCTGGCCGAGCGGCCCGGTCGTCGATTCCACCCCGGGAGTGTGGCCGTACTCCGGGTGGCCGGGCGTCCGGCTCCCGAACTGGCGGAACTGGCGGAGGTCGTCGAGGGTGAGGTCGTAGCCGGTCAAGTGGAGCAGCGAGTAGAGCAGCGCCGAGCCGTGGCCGGCGGAGAGGACGAACCGGTCGCGGTTCGCCCATTTGGGGTTCTTCGGCGAATGGCGGAGGTACCGATCCCAGAGGACCATCGCCATCGGGGCGGCGCCGAGGGGGAGGCCCGGGTGGCCGGATTTCGCGGCTTCGACCATGTCGACGGAGAGGAATCGGATCGTGTCGACCAGCTGCCGGTCGTCGACGCTCATCCTGGTCCCCCCCGGCCGGACGCGTGGGCGGCCATCGCCGCCGCCCCGACGACGCCCGCGTCGTTCCCCAGGCCGGCACGCTCGAATCGGAGCTCGCCCATGGCGGCTTCGAGCGCGTGGGTGCGGACGTGACGCTCCGCCGGCTCGATCAGGAACGGGGCGCGCTCGACGATCCCGCCTCCGAGGATCAGACGACGGGGGTTGAACGCGTTCACGACCCCCACGAGGCCGCTCCCCAGATAAGCGGCGGTCTCGTCGAACAGCCGCTTCGACATCGCGTCCCCCGCCTCGAAGCCGGCGACGACCGTCGCCGCGGTGATCGCCTCGAGCGTGCCGGCGGCATCGACCATCCATCGCCCGTCGGAAGGGGAGGAGCGGGCGGCCTCCTGGGCGCGGGCGGCGATCGCCCAGCCGCCGACGTACGCCTCGAAGCATCCCAGATTTCGGCAGGTGCAGGCACGCCCTCCGGTCACGATCGTCATGTGGCCGAGCTCCCCACCCGTGTGGGACGCGCCTTCGAGGAGGGTTCCCGCGACGACCGCGCCTCCCCCGATCCCCGTGCCGATGAACAGGCAGACCAGGTCGCTCTCCCCACGGCCCGCGCCGAACTTCCACTCCCCGAAGGTCGCCGCGCGGACGTCGTTCGTGACCGTCACGGGGAGTCCGACAGCCGCCGACAATCGGGCCCCGAGGGCCACGTTACGCCAGCGCAGGTTCGGAGCGAAGACGACGCCCCCGCTCCCGTCGACCTGGGCCGCGACCCCGACCCCGACCGCCGTCGCCCGCCGGCCCTCGGCCGCGATCGACTCCCGCAGGGTCGCGATGAGATCGGCGATGACCGGCTCCGGACCCCGGGACGCCTCCGTCGGGCGCCGCCGTGAGCCGAGGATCCGGCCGTCCGGTGAGACGGCGGCGATCTCGATCTTCGTCCCCCCGAGGTCGACCCCGAGGGTCGGCGCTCCTGCGGCCCCTCCGTCCAACGATGATGCCCGCCCCTGACGGCGGGGCCCACGCACCCCGGCTAGATGTACGCGTCGCCTCGACGAACGCCCCGAGGTCAACCGGCGGCGACTCGGAAGTCGCGCCCTTCCCAAGTCTCCCGCGCGGTCCAGTAGAAGGTGAACACGTACGCCGACCTCGCGTTCCCGAGCGGGACGAGGTCGAGGAACTCCACGCCGAGCGCCGTCGGGTGGCTGTCGTCGTCGTGCGTCGTCCTCCAACCATCGTCGGACCAGTGCAATCGGAACGGCTCGGAGGCGAGGAGTCGCAGCCCGGCGGCGCGGGCCACGGTCTTCGGCTGGCGGTTGAGCTTCCAGATCTCCCGGGGCGCTCGGTGCGGATGCGGGTGGAGGTACCGCCGAGCGACCTCGGGTATCCGATCGAAGATCGCGGCGTCCTTCACCGAACGCAGGAGTTTGATGTACTCCGCATGCGCCCACATCAGGGGCATCGCGGCGCCGGTGGCCCGGCCGGGGTGGAGATGGTCGCCGGGCCGGTCCGGTCCGTCCCACACCTGTTCGGGGATCATCCCGGTGCGGGAGGCGAACCGCTCGAGCGTCTCCAGGAGGGGCGCGACGTCGCGGCCGGCGGCCAGCTCGAAGTGACCCCGCTCGCCTACCAGCAGCGGCCAGGCCCGGCCGACCCCCCAACTCGCGAAGGGACCGCCGTCATCCCGCTGGCCGTAGCCGTCGTGGTTGTAGCGACGCCAGCACGGCCCGAGCGGGGTCTCGACCTTCAGGACGGCGTCGACGACGGCGACGGAGTCGACGATCAGGGGATCGTCGGGGGCCCGGATCCCGTATCGAACGAGCTCGAGGAAGCCGGCGTCGACGATCTCCTTGGATGGGAACCGGTCGGGGGCGCCGGGGCGCTGGTTCGCCAAGGTGATCGTCCCGTGGTTCGGGTCCTCGTCCGGCGAGGGGTCGTGGATGTCGACCGGGTGGACCCGGATGAAATGGCGCCGGATCCCCGGCACCAGGGTCCCCTCCGTGGTGACCGTCCACCGTTCGACGTGCGACTCGAGGAAATCCGCGTACGACTCGAGGAGATCGGCGGTCTGCGGGTCGTCGCGCTGGCGGGCGAACTGAGCGGCGCCGACGAGGGCGGTGATGACCGCCGCGAGCGTCGACGGGGAGTAACCGGCGGCCTCCTCCCAACGCTCCTGCTCCGTCGCCGGTCCATGGACGAGGAGGAAGCGCGCGGCGGCGAGCACCATCGGGTACGGGTCGAACGCCCCGAGGGCGCGGGCGCGGTGGAGCTTCCAGGCGAGGAGGATCGGGAACGCCACCTCGTCGAGCTGGACGCCGGCCCAGTACGGCTCCGCATCGAGCCAGAAGTTCTGCGGGAACCCTCCATCCGACCGCTGGCTCGCGGCGAGGTAGATGAGGGTGCGCAACGGGGTCTCGAGGTCGCCCGCCGCGAGGAGGCCGGTGGCGATCTGGACGAGATCGCGGGTCCACACCAGGTGGTAGCCGCCCCGCGCTTCGTCGCTCTTCGAGTACCCCCACGGGATCGACAGCGACGCGATGATCGCACCGGGGAACGTCTTGTCCTCGTGGGCGAGGAGGACGCTGAAGCTGGTGTGGTAGAGGTCCCTCCGCGCGGCCGGCTCCTCGGCGAGCGGCAGCATCGCGCGGCTCGGCCGGTCCCACTGCTCGAGGTAGCGGGTGCGGAGATGGGGGAACGGCGTCGCGAGGGCTTGCATCAGCGACGTCACGGCGCTCTGCATCCCCCGACCGAAGGCCAGCCCGACCGTGAACTCGTGTTCGCCGAGGACCTCGAGCTCGGCGGTGAGCGCGAGGTTCCCGTTGAGGGCCCGGTCGAACTCCCAGGTCATGGCGAGGTGTTCCTTCACGTCGGTCCATCCGTCGCTCGCGCCGACGTAGCCGACGCTGAGGTGCGGCAGCGGGACCGAGGCGCCGAGCGCCAGCCAGGTACCGTTCCGCTCGGCGACGAGGACGTCGCGGTCGGCGAGCCGCAGCACGTGACCGTTGTTCCCCCAACCGCCGAGGTCGAGGTGGGGCGAGAGCAGGGCGTAGACCGAAAGGTCCTCGGCCGACGGGTGGAAGCGCCGTACCCGCGCCCGTTCGAGGAGCACGGGGAGATGCGGGTGGGAGATCACCTCCTTCTCGATCGCGTAGCGCCCCTGCGGGTCCGAGGTCGTCACCCGGTAACCGAGCGCGTGATCGTTGATCCGCTCCATCGCGTAGCGAAGGTGCCGCCGCTCCTCGTGGAAGAAGCTGCGGCCGTCGGTGACGAGGAACTGGAGGTCGCGGGTCTGTGGGTGGTCGATGAGCGGATAGTAGACCTCAGTGACGATCCCCCGCCACATCGTGAACCACAGCTTGCTGTCGGCGGAGTAGGCGGTCCCGACCCCCTCCTTGTTCCCGTGGGCCCATCGGGGCGAGATCCCGGGTCCCCCGAACGCCTCCCGGTCCCCGCGGAACTTCACCGGACCCTCCACCCCGATTGATGCCGGTGCTCGGGTGCCTACGCCTCGCGGCTCGTTAACCTATGCCGGTCGCCCGAGCTCACTCGTCGCCCGACGGGCTCCCCGCCGGCTCGAGGTACTTGTGGACCACGTCCACGAACGTCGAGTGCGACCACGTCAACGGGGTGGCGCTCCGCGGCTCTCCCGACTCGCTGTCGATCTGCTCGGGTAGGAGTCGCGTCGGCGTCGCATGCTTCGCGGCCCACTCGATCAGCTCGCGGCAGCGGTCCCGCTCCCCGAGCTTGAGGCGGGACTCGGCGAGCCAGAGCGTGCAGATGATCCACGGGTTCTCCTTGCCGTAGTAGGTGTCGCCCTCGTAACGGGCGAGACCCCCGACCTTCGGGCTCCACAGGCGCTTCTCGATATCGTCTACGACCACCTTCGCCCGCGGATCGTCCCAGGGGACGAGACCCAGTTTGATCGCCGGGAGGACCGAGGCGTCGAGCCGGTCGTCCCGCGGGCCGAGGGAGCGCGCGAACCGCTGCTTGTCCGGATCCCAGAACTGTCGCAGCGCCGCCTCGTGCATCGCCCGGCTCGCCTCTCGCCACGTCCTCGGGTCCTTCCCCAACTCTTCGGCGATCCGGGCGGCGCGCTCGAGCGCGTGGACGACGGTCTGGGTCGAGTAGGCGTGCACCGAGCTCCGCTCCTCCCAGAGGTCGAAGCTCGCGGCGGCGAGCCCGGTCTCCGGGTCGCGGAAGCCGACCAGGAAGTTCGCCGCCCCCTTCACCATCGGCCACAGGTCGATCAGTACGTCCGGGTCCGCCCCGTGCTTGAAGTGGTGCCAGACCGCGGCGACGACCGTCGCCGTCTGGTCGACCTGCAGGAACGGCGGCGGATGCCACGTCGATCCGATCGCCCCATCCGGGAAATGGCGGTGCAGGAACGAGCCGTTGGGGCTCTGGCATTTGAGGGCGAACTCGAGGAACCGCTGGGCGTTTTCGTACAGGCCCGCTTCGTCCATCGCCTTGCTGACGTAGCCGCCGTCGCGCCACCAGCAGTAGTTGTACGTGTCCCCGCCGACGGCGAGCGAGCCGGTGTCGGGCGAGGCGATGATCGCTCCGTTGGATCCGGTGGCGAGCCGCATCATCAGGATGCTCGAGTGGTAGACCTGGCGGGCCTGTTCGCTGAACCCTTCGGGGAGCTTCGGCAGCCGGCGGGAGACCCACGTCTTCCAGAACGCCTGGGCCTCGCGCTCGAACCGCGCCGCCCCTCCCGCGCGGACGTAGTCGCGGATCTGGTGGATCGCCTCGTTCGAACGACCGACGGCGAGGCAGAGCCGGATCTCGGTGTCGGCATCGGGGCCCGCCATCACATCCCACTCGAGGGCGCTGTCGGCGGCGCCGTGGGCGATCGTACGGCCCTCGAGCAGACCGTCCTCGGCGTCGACGTACGTCCCCTGGAGTCCCTTGAGCGTGTGCTCGCCGCAGACGGCCCGGGTGAACGTGGGCTCGCTGAAGAACTCGAAGTAGTAGCCGCGCTTGTAGTGGACGAGAGTCCGCGCCTCGGGGTCGACGTACGCCGTCTCCTGGTACATCGATTCCGCGATCTTGAGCGACTGGTACGAGAACAGTCTCAGCGCCCTCGCCGGGTCCGCCCTCAGGCGGATCGACCGGACGATCAGATCGTGGTTCGGATGAACGTGGTCCTGGACGGTGACCCGGATCCCGTGACCGGTCCACGTCGACTCCGGGAAGTTGGCCGCGCCCGACGGCTCATGCTGGCCCAGGAAGCCGTTACCGCCCCGCAGCCACGCGAAGCTCTTGCCGGCGACATCGTAGACGCCGAGCCGAAGCTCCCGGAGGTGCTGGAACTGGCCCGGGTACGGGTAGAACAGCCCGTTCCACTCCCCATCTTGGTTGACGGTGAGCAGGAGTCGGCCGTTGCCGGCCAGCTGGGTGATCATCGCCCGCTCCCGGGGGCGGCCGCCGTTTGAACCTTCACGCCGGGTCGCTCGGGGGGGTCGAAGACCGTGATGTCGCGTCAGCCCGGCGGGGGTATTTCTTCTAGATGTTGGAGCCGGGGCCCGCTAGAGTTCCGCGCTACGTCACGGCGGCCGGGGTGAGACGGCGGGCGACCCGCTGCCGAAGGTCCGTGAGCGCGTTCATGTAGTTCGCGTAGGCGTCGTACGGGCTCCCGTAGGAGCTGAAGTACTGGTGGACGCCCTGGTCGGCGCCGTGCCCGCTGACGTACATGTAGTAGAAGTGGTCGGAGGTGAGCAGCTTGCGCCACGTCGTGAGCAGCTCGGGATCACCGGCCCGGGTGACCAGGGTGCCGAGCTTCTTGGCGGCCTCGAAGGCGGAGCGCTGAAGGTCGTTCCCGAGCCAGGCCCCCAGGTCCCGCTGCTGGTCGGCCCAGCTGATCGTCACCGGGGCCGAGAGGGCGTCGACCGGCGGACCGTCGACCGCCTCGTCGACCGTCGCCCACGATAACTCGCGATGCGCGGCGACGGAACCCGGAAGCGCGCTCAGGAAATCGAGGATCCCCGTATCCGCCTTGTGGTGCTCGCCGAACGTCTCGAAGTCCATGAACAATCCGAGAAGCTCCCCGGGGCTCGACGCGAGCCAGTGGGCGTACTTCTCGCTCAGCAGCGGGTATTCGTTCCATCCCCTCGCGGAGAACCGGAACCCGACGTCGTCGCTCAACGGGTAGTTGCGAAGCAGCAACATCACCGTCGGGGCGCTCGCGGAACAGTACCGGTGGTTCGGCGAGCGTCCGCCCAGGATCCCCTCCCACCCTTCGGCGAGCATCCCGGCGAACCGCTCGGACTCGGCGAACCGGGCGAGGTCGTCGGAGTACGCGAGCTCGGTCATCCTCAGGACCTTCGGCTTGACCCCGAAACGGGTCCGAAGCATCCGACGATGGAGGTCGACCTCGTCGTGCAGCTCGGTCGGGGGGAGCAGGAACGCGAGGGAGTGGTAGTAGGTCTCCCCGACGAGCGAGACGCGGCCCGTGCGCACGAGGTCGCGGAGGAGTTCGAGGACGTCCGGCGCCGCCTGCTCCGCCTGCTCCACGAACGTCCCCGTGAGCGAGAGGCTGAACCGGAACTCCGGGAAGTGGTCGATCGACCGTCGCAACCGCGTGAGGGCCGGCCGGTAGCACCGTTCGGCGATGCCGGCGAAGATCGCGAGGTTCCGAGCCGTGTCGAAGTATGGTCGTCCCGAGCCCAGATCGACGTAGCGGAAACGCGCGAGACGCCAAGGCTGGTGCAGGTGGAGGTACAGGACGATCTTCAGGGCCGTCCTCCGGCCGCGTCCAAGAGTTCGACGTAGACCCCGAGCGTCTCGAGCGCCCGTTCCGGCCACCCGGCTCGAAGCGCCTCCCATCGACTCGCGTCGCCCATCAGCCGACGGAGCTCGGGGTACTGGAGGAGCTCCCCGATACGGCTGGCGAACTCGTCGATATCCCAGAAATCGACGGCGAACGTGTTCTCCGTGATCTCGGCGACCCCGCTCGTCTTCGAGACGATCGTCGGGACACCGGCGGCCATCGCCTCCAAGGCGGCGATCCCGAACGGCTCCACGACCGACGGGAGGACGAACACCGAGGCGCTCGCGAGCAGCAGGCTCCGCTCCTCCTCGGTGACCTTGCCGAGGAACAGGACCCGGTCGGAGATCCCCAGGTGCGCCGAGAGGGTGAGCAGCCGCGGCATCTCGGGCCCCTCGCCGGCGACCACGAACGTCGCGTCCGGGGCCAGTGGCGCGACCCGGGCCGCCGCCCTCAGGAACGTGTCGACCCCCTTCATCGCTGCCAGGCGGCCGAGGTACAGGACCACGACGCCGGCGTCGCGGAGCCGCTCCAGCCGGGGAGTGGGCCGGACGGCGTTGTAGACGACGCGCACTTTTCCCGCGGGAACTCCGTAGCGATCGACGACCTGCTGCTTCAGGTGACGGCTCACGGCGATCACCCGGGCGGCCCGGGTCAGGCCGAACGCCTCGTGCTCCCGGATCTCGGCTCCGGGGAACCCGAGGGTACGGTCGTACTCCGTCGAATGGATCGTCATCACGAGCGGTCGGCGGAGCCGCCGGGCGAGGCCCACACCTCCCCGGGTCCCGAACCAGTCGTGAACGTGGACGACGTCGACATCGGCGAGCGTCTCCAGCGAGCCGACCCAGTCGTTGTAGCTGTTCATCGACGTGTCCCAACCGGGCTCGGCCGGGCCGGAGGTCACCTGGTACGCGAACGGGATCGGCGGTTCTCCCTCGCTGCGTCGCCCCGGCCATCGGAACGTGACGCCGGCCGTCTCGGTGAACGGGCCGTGGAACGGGGTCAGGAACGTGATCCGGTGGCCCATCCGCCCGAGTTCGCGGCACAGCTCGTAGCAGTGGACCCCGAGGCCGCCGGTATGGTTCGGCGGGTATTCCCAGCCGACCATGACGATGTGGAGCTTCCGGACCGGCACCCGAGGGGGCGCGCCGGGGGCCTCGGCGGTCGGGCGTCGCCAGGTCAACGTGGAGGTCAGCGCGTCGAGCTCGGACCGATCCGGTCGAGCGGCACCCTCGTTGGCGGAGCTCGTCGCCTCTCGGCGACGGCCCACGGCGCGCCGGGTCTGCGGCTTCGGGCGCCCTTTCGTCGAGCGGCCCCGCGACGACCGCGGGCGGATCGAGCCGGTGGCGACGCGTCGCCCGGTCATCGTTGAACGGTCGAGGGGCAGGCTCCGACGATGCTTAACCGGACCGTCTCCAACTCGACCCGCTCCGCCGGAGCGGAGCCGGTGCGGGGTCTAAGTGTTTCGCCCGCGACCCGAGCCAACGGAGGCGAGTGCGGGGTAACCGTCAAATCGGAGCCGGGGAGTTCCCCGACCGACGCCGATGGGGGCCTCGACGACCGGTCGGCCGCGCATCCGCGCGGTGCTGTTCGACCTCGGGAACACGCTCGTCAACAATCGGGACTACGACGAGATGGAGCGGGTGGGCCGCGGCCTGGGGCTCCACACCGAGGCCGAGGCGTTCGCGCACACGTATCCCGAGGTCGAGGCGGAGTACGACGCGACCGGGGGGGCGATGGGGGAGCGCGACTTCTGGACCTCGGTCCTGGTGCGGGTGCACGGGGGGCCGGTCCCGGCCGAGAAGGTCAGGGCGTTCGTCGAGCGGATGGCCGCGTCCGTCACCCCCGCCCAGCGGTTCTCCGACACCCAGCGGTGCCTCGACGAGCTGAAGCGGCGCGGCCGGGCGCTCGGGGTCATCACCAACGGCCGGTCGGAGGCGCTGACGCGCCAGATCCTCGAGCGGACCGGTATCCTTCGCTACTTCCAGGTGATCGTGTCGGCCGGGACCGAGGGGATCGCGAAGCCCGCACCCGGGATCTTCCATCGGGCGCTGGCGCGGCTGCGGGTCTCCGCCTCCGAGGCCGTCTACGTCGGCGACCTGCCGAACGTCGATGCCCGCGCCGCGCGCGACGCCGGGTTGTTCGCCGTCTGGCTCCACCGCGACGGGACCGGGTTCGGGGACGACCCGCCGGAGATCACCTCGCTGACGGAACTTCCCGGGTTCATCCGCGCCCTCGAGCTGGGAACGTAGCGCGCGACCCCGCCGGTGGCCGCGCTCGTTAAATACAGTCGCCCTGTCCATTGCGGCACCGCCCGGTCGTCCCCTTCGGGGAACGGCCGACGGGGCGCCGCCACGGCGAGCCGGGGACCCATGATCCGAGCTCTTCCAGGGCGACGCCACAGGGCCCGATGGGGCGTGGAGCCCCGAGATCCCCTCCCTGGAGACGGGGAGTGACCTCTCGGGACTGACGGCGAGAGAGCTAGAATGTTTCGCTTAGCTCAAAGAAGGTAAGCAAGAGCATATTCCGCCAGTCCAAGTCGGTCACGACATCGTACAATAAGTAGCCCAGAAAGGATCGTGCAACAAATCCGGTTGATCCTGCCGGCGGGCACCGCTATTGGAGTTCGCTTAAGCCATGCGAGTCGAGAGGGGTAAGCCCTCGGCGCACTGCTCAGTAACACGCGGACAATCTGCCCTCGAGACGGGGATAATCCCGGGAAACTGGGGATAATACCCGATAGACGTGAGATGATGGAAGGCTCCCACGTCCAAATCCTGCGGGGCTCGAGGATGGGTCTGCGGCCTATCAGGTAGTAGGGGGTTTCACGGACCCCCTAGCCGTAGACGGGTACGGGCTTTGGGAGAAGTCGCCCGGAGATGGATTCTGAGACACG
>JABCYU010000044.1 GCA_013290045.1 Methanobacteriota archaeon
GGTAGACGCCCGAATCGCGCAGGTAGACCTCGACGAGGGCCGTCTCCAGCATCTCGCGGTACCCGACGGCGATCCCGTCCCCGGGGAAGTTGAGGTAGGTGTCCAGATGCATGTTGACCATCGGATCGGGGGTCGGGAGCAGCGGGTGGCGGGGCTGGTGGACCACGCCGACCTCCGGGACCCCCAGCCCGGCCTCGAGGACCTCGGCGACGCCGGTGGCGTTCGTACGATCGCCGGTCCCGATGAGGGCGAACTCGCCCGCCGGGAGGTAGTCGCCCCCCTCGAACGTCCCCGATTGCACCCGGGCGACGGGGCGCTCGCCCGACGCGGTCCAGACGAACTCCGTGATCTCCGTCTCCCGTCGGCGCTGAGGTTTGGCGAGCCGTCCGACGACGATCCCCCGGTCGGTCACCGCCTGCTGGTCCCGGAGGAAGAACAGGTTCGTCAGCGGGACGTGAAGGGTCGTATAACTCGAGACCGACCGGGTCCCGCGGCCCGGCACGAACCGGATCGACGGGGCGAGGATCAGGGTCTGGATCAGCTGTTCGCCATCGAGGTGCTCGGCGGTCTCGCGGAACTCCCGTCGGGCGCGCGCCGCGCCGGGCCCCCCGAAGGTCACCGTCTCGACCACCCGGTCGATGAGCTCGGCGGCGACCGACTTGTGACGTCCGGCCGCCTGGAGCAGCAGCTGATCGAGCGGCTGGACGTTGACCCCGAAACCGGTCCGAAGCGTCTCGGTGAGCTCGTCGTGCTCCCGCCGCGCCTTCTGGAGGGAGAAGACCCGCTCGTAGAGGCTCGAGTACGGCTCGAGGAGCCCGAAGAACGCCTCCATGCCGGGCGGTCGGACCACGACGCGGCGCAGCGGATGCCACTCCGCCAACGCTCTCGCGGTCATCGCGGCTCCCCCTCCCCGTAGTCGCCGGGGTCGTGAAGAGGGTTGCGCGACGGAACGAGCGGGCCCCCGCAGGCCCCCGGCCGGATTTCTACTGGTCGGGCTTCCACTCGCGCATCGGGGTGCGCTTGATCCCGGCCGCGCTGGCGAAGGCGTTCTTGGTCCCGTCCTTCGCCTTCTTGCCGGCCGACTCGAGGGCGTCCCGCGTGGCGTTGCCGACCCGGGCGGCGCCGTCCCGGATCCCCTCGCCGACGTCGGAGACGGCCGTGGCGACCCGCTTGGGGAACGCCCGGGCTTCCGTCTCGATGGCACGCGACAGCCGGGCGGCTTCGTCCTGGATATCGTAGAGGAGGTACTTGCCTTCCTTGCCCGTGGCGGACCCGAGCTTTTCGATGTTCCTCTCGAGATGCTTGAGCTCGATGGAGAAATCGCGGCCGAGACCGGCCGCTGCCCGGCGCATCTCGGACATGTGCTGGCGCATCTGGGCCTGTTCCCGCGTCTCGCTCATGGTCTGCCTGTCGAATTACCGACGGGGGTCGGATAAAGGTTGAAGGTCGAATGGCAGCGGGGGGGTCAGCCGCTCGCCACCCCGCCCATCCGACGGTCGGCCTTCCGACGCCGGGCTCGACCCGGGGCGCCCGACGGAGCGGGCGGCGGCCTTGGATCGGCTCCGGTCGTCGACGAGGGGGCGGGTCTCCGGATCGTTTCGGCCCCGCCCGCCCATCGTACGAGGAGCTCGACGCCGAGTCGCTGGGGATCGGTCACGACGAGCTCGCCGGAGAGCGTCCGCGTGAGGCGGCGTGCGGCGACCTCATACTCGGGGTGCTCCGACTTGAGGAGGATCATCGAGAACTTGAGCGGGGTCACCGTCGCGAGCTCTCCCGCTCGGACCAGGGCGTGCTCCATCGCGGCATCGAGGTTCCCGGAGAGGACCCGGCCCGTCGACTCCGTGTACGCCTCGGGCAGCCCGTCGGTCACGAGGTAGACCTCTCGACGCGTCGCCCGCGAGGCGCGCAGCAACAGGTGCGCGGTGTGGAGCGCCTCGGCGGTGTTCGTGAACGATCCGGGATGGCACTCCCACAGTTCGAGCAGGTCGAGGAGCTTGACCTCGTTCTCGAACGCGACGACATCGATCACCGCCTCCGGGTGCCGGCGCCGGATGGCGACGTAGAGGGCGAGGAACGCCTTCTTCGCGGCGGGGAGCTTGTTCCCCTCGGACATGCTCCCGGATTTGTCGAACAGGAGCACCACGTGGACCCGCTCGCTCGTCACTTCCCGGTAGACGTAGCTCGACGACTCGTCGATGTGCTTGGAACCGGTCAGACGGGCCGCCAGGAGCGACGAGGGAAGGTCGAGGTGGGCGACCTCTTCGGGTTGGCGGAGCCGCGCCTTCTCGTAGACCCCCGTCGAGGCGTTGCCTCGGAGGGAGAGCCGGACGTCCCCCGGCAGCCGCCGGGTCTCCTCCTCGAGCACGAGCCTCGCGAACCGCTCGACGAGACCGTAGGTCACGGACAGCTTCCCGTCATGGTCGGCGACGAGCCCGCGTTCCTTCAGCTCCCGCGTGAGCCGCCGCTCCTCCGCCTCCTTGACCCGCTGGTTCGCCTCCGCGCTCGTCCGCCGCGCCGCCTCCGCGCGTTCGGCCTCGAGCTCGCGACGCTGGGCCTCGGCCTGTCGCCGCTTCTCCTCCGCCTCCCGCTGGAGGACGCGCTCCTTCGCCTCGATGGAATGGCTCACGTGGCTCGACAGCTCGCGCTGCTCGCCCGGCGAGAGTCGGGCGAGGGCATCGCCGAGCTCGGAGGTCCCGAGGGTGCGGGCCGATCCGGCCAGGCCCGCGAGGGTGATCGTCCGCTCCTTCCGCGGGCTCGAGGCGGCCTTCTTCGAACGCCCGAAGAGATTACGCAGCCACGCGATGAACCGGGCGAACATCGCCTTCAGCCGTTCCAGGAACGTCGGGCGCGCCTCCTTCGGGATCCAGTCGGTGTCCGGCAACAGCAGCGCGGAGCGGACCTCCTCGAGGAGCCCGGCGTCCCCGAACCGGCTGAGGTCGACCTGGCGGGCCGCCTTCAGGCGGGCTTCCAGCTCGGCCATGTCGGCGTCGATCTTCGCCTGGTCCTTGCGGCTGACCAGCTCGAGCCGCTCGACGCGCTGATCGTACTCCTCCATCCGGCGCTTGAGCTGCCGCTCTGCCTGTCGACGCAGCCGCTCGCGCATCTCGGCGAGGCGCCCCGCGAGGCGGGGATCGTCTTTCGCGGAACGCTGTAACAGGGCCCGAGCCCCCTCGACCCCCTCTTCGGCCAGCGCGCGAATGAGCGCCTGGGTGCTGACGAGGTCGAGGAGGTCGTCGGAGACGACGTCCTCGGTGAACTGGGAGCAGTCGGGGAGCTCGACCGCGTCGCTAGACGGGGGCGTCGTCGTCCGACTCCTCCTCCGAGCAGGAGAACAGCGAGTACTGCTCGAGGAGTCGGAAGGAGTTCACCGCCATGTCGATCGGACGGAGCGGGGGGACGACCGTCTCGCGCTCGGCGACGTAGGCGACGAACGGCTGGAACTTGGGGAACGAGGCCGCGCCGTCCGCGAACTGTCCCTGGAGGCCGGAATCGTCCTTGAGCCGCCGACCCTCCGAGACGAGCGCCTCGGCGTCCGCCTTCTTCTCCTTCAGGACCCCGCGGTAGAACCGGCACCAGTAGACGCCGGCGCTGCGCTTGAGGGCCGGATCGAGGTGCTGGTCGAGGAACTCCTCGACCCGTTTCGCGTTCTGTTGGAACGAGTCGCCGCTGCGGGCGCGGATCCGGCCCCGCATCGCGTGCAGGAGGCCGGCCCGGAGGTCCTCCACGGTAGCGAGAGGGTGTCCGACCAGGGTGGCGACGGCGGCGGTCCGCGCCGCGACGTCGATGAGCGTCCGGTTCGAGCCGACCTCGCCGATGTCGGGGTTCTCGTCGGACATCCGAAGGCGCCACGACTCCACGACCCGGACCCCCGCATCCATCAGGACCTCCGGGACCAGGTGCTCGGACGCCTCGCGACCGAGCTCGGCGATGCGTCGGTTCGCCGCGTGTCGGGGGTTGAACCCGACATGCAAGCTCGTGAGCCGGTCGGATAGCGGGTCGTTGATGTTGTCGAGGTCCGACAGGTTCGACGTGCAGATCGCCACGAACGATCCCGGGAAGCTCTCGCGCGACTTCGAGGGGGTGACCGTCCCCTCCTGGAGCGCCTGGAGGAGCACGTTCTGCGTTCCGAGGGGAAGCTTGCCGATCTCGTCGACGAGGAGGACTCCCCGGTTCGCCTGCAGGAGCTTGCCCGGCTCCAGCACGAGCGGGCTCATCGGGTCGCCGACCTCCTCGAGCTTGCGCAGGTTGATGTTCCCCGTCAGGTGGTCCGGGAACACCTCGCTCGACCCCTGGACCCGGGCGAAACCGAACCCCTCGCGGAGGCGAACGAACTCCGCGGGGACCTTCGTCGCGTCGACGGTCGTTGGATCGAACGAACCGACGTCGCCGCCCGGAGCGAACCGCCGGCGACAGATCGGGCAGGGGGGAAACCGGGCAGCGACCTCGCGGTCGACGACGGAGAGCGGATGGTCGAGGACCGGACAGTCGGAGACGACCCAGGCTCCCTTCGGGAACAGCTCCCACAGGTCCTTCGCGAGGCTCGTCTTGCCGGCACCCGACGGGCCGAAGAATAGGACGTGGGAACCGGCGAGAAGGGCGACCACCAGGTCCTGGTCGGTGGTGAGGGGAAGCACGGTTCGAGGGAACAGGGCGGCGACGGCCTCTTCGCGGGAGAGCCCCCGCTGACGAAGGCCATCCATCTGACGGATTACCTCCTCCCGAAGGTGCTCGGAAGGGGACTGGACGAGGATGCCGCGGTCCTTGAGTTGGGCCGCGGTCGTCCGGGTCCCGATCGGCGGCGTTGAACGGGCTCCGGAGGGAACGGCGGCGGACACGGGCGGCGGAGCAGGGTGCGCCATATGTAGTTTCCCCGCCGCGCAGGCCTCCTCGATCGAGGAGAGGCGCCCGCCGTGGGGTACCGCGGTTCCGGAGCCCCGAATCGGTCGGGAGCATGGCGAGCTTACCGACCCCCGGGTCGCGCTATGCGTCGCCGGGCCGAGAGGTTCGCGGCCGTCGTTCGCGGACCTCCGTAGCGCCCGCCATCGGGGGGAACGGGTCGTCGTCGCCGCGGACGGCGGCCGTCAACTCCGCCATCATTAAGTAGGGGGGTCCGGTGGGCGGCCCCGCGCGATGGCCGAGAAGGAAGCGGGACCCAAGAAGGCGACCTTGGCCCGGACGGTCAAGGACAAGTGGCGGTCCAAACACTGGTACAAGGTTCGGGCGCCGGGCTTCTTCCAGCACGTCGACCTCGGCGAGACGATGGCCAGCGAGCCGGAGCAGGTCATTGGCCGCACGCTCGAGGTGTCGCTCCAGGACCTCTCGGGGGGCGCCGACATCGGCAAAGCGCACATCAAGCTCCGCTTCCAGATCGAACGGGTCACCGGCGAGAACGTCGCCGAGGCCCGATTCATCGGTCACGACCTCACGAGCGACTACGTCCGACGCCTCGCCCGACGCAAGCGCTCCAAGATCGACACCTCGCTGCTCGTGACGACGAAAGACGGGATCGAGATCATCCTCAAGCCGGTCGCGGTCGGGGAGCAGCGGCTGCAGACCCGGCTTCGCGCCGAGCTCAGGCACAAGCTCCGCTCGCTCCTGATCGAGGAGGCTAAGGTGAAGACCTCCCCCGAGTTCGTCCGGGAGATGCTCCAGGGCGACCTGGGGAAGCTCCTCTCCCACGGGCTGAAGACCCTCTACCCGCTCAAGAAGATCGAGATCCGGAGCTCCGTCGTGCTCGGGACGATCGCCGACGAGCTCCCTTCGAGCGAGGCGCCGGCGCCGAAGCCGGTCGAGCCCGAGGGGGAACCGGAGGCGCCGGACGCGCCGAGCGTCACCCCCTCCGGCGTCGCGGAAATCCCCAGCGTCTAGTGTCCCGGGGGACGTCGGACTTGGACGGCTCCCCCCGTTCGTCACGTCGGGGTGGCTCAGCCTGGTAGAGCACGGGACTCATAGACGGACGGCGGGACCCGTCGTCCGTGGAGAGATCCTGGGGCCGGGGGTTCAAATCCCCCCCCCGACACCAAATCATGGATTCTCTGACGAGAAACCATCCCGGATCCGTCACCCGGCGGTTACGGATATGAACCCACAGCCCACCAAGTCGAATGGTGGGTCCGAGGGATGACGGCCAAGGCTGCCGTTCGAATCACCCGCGCGCAAGGCCAGCTTGTCGCCTACGTCTACTGGTACACGAAAGTCCACAGAGTTCCCCCCGCGGAAAATGAAATCGCGGACTTCTTGGGGATCCGGGGCCCCTCAGCCCACCAGTTGATTCTTCGCTTGGAAGCGAAGGCGATCTTGAGCCGTCAGCCGGGCGAGCCGAGGACAATCAAGATACTCCTCGCCCGCGAGGAGGTTCCCGATCTCGAATGACCGGCCCTCGGTCCGTGGCTAACTGGACTCTTCGGACTCAACCTCGAGTAGGATCTTCCTCGACCCGACTTTCGACAGCGCCACGGCCTCAGTTCCTTTCAGCCCCATACTCTGGCGGAGGTCCTCCGGGATCCGGAGGACAATTCCTCGCCCGCTGTGGGAGAGTTTACGCTTGAGCTTCAGGGGAGAGCCCCAGACGCCCAGTCGGCGTGCGACCTTGATGGTCCGATTGCTGTCGCCCTCGTCGACGAACTCCTCTCCGCAGATGGAACATCGCCGGCCCCTCTCGACGAATGCGAGGCCCTCAATTTCCGAGACAATGTCGTCGACCGGGTGGAGCTCACCTTTTCCACAAACTGGGCACTTCATGACTGAATCATCCCTCGGTTCCCGTGATGACTAGCACGAGGCGTTCTCCCCGGTAGTAGCACAAGACCAGCTTCTTGGATCCGCCCTTGCGAACCCAGACCTCCAACTTCAGCCACCTCCGAGCAACGACGCGCACTGGCTTGCGCAGCGCCTCGCGAAGGTCGTGCACGTCCCAATCCCACTTCCGCATCCGGAGGTTCCGGAAGTGCTTGGACGGTTCGATTCGAACCTCGTCGGGATCGAATGGGAGCACTCTTCACCACATCATGTAGTGACTTGGGATTGATAAAGACGACCCCACCGGAGGGATTCGAACTTTTCCGTGATGTCCCCCACCCGACACCTGAACCTTTGTGCGAATCCGTGAATCGGATTCGCAAACAAGTTCGTATCCTTGCCCGAGACCAGCCCCCCGATTCGCGCTATCACGAGCTGCGACCGATCGCATGGACAATCTTCGGAATCGGCATCTCTGCCTGGGGCGGGAGCTATCGACCTTCGATTGAGGCGTGGACGGTGGCCCGGCAGCTTATGTATCTGTTCGGATATGAGTGTCTCACATACGAGACATGAGATTCCACGATGCCCTGACCCCGGTCCTCGGAAGTCCGACGAAACTGGGCCTACTTCGGACGATGTTCGCGTCAGCCCACCGACATTGGACTGGACGGGAGCTCGCGCGAACGGCGGGCGTCTCTGTGGCCCAAGCCGCGCGTGACCTTGCCCAACTAGCCGACACCTCCCTGATCAACCGCAAGGTGATCGGAAGCGCCTATTCCTGGCAGCTGAACTCGTCACACGTCCTGATTCCGGTCCTTGCCGAACTCTTCCGTCGAGAGTCCGGGCTACGATCGGAGATGCTCCAGGCCGTGTCGCGGGGCCTCCGAGTTGCGCGCTTCGACCGGGCACGCGTCTTCGGCTCCATTCTGCGGGGAGAGGAGCGGGACGACAGTGATGTCGATCTGTTCCTCCAGATCCGGACTTCCGGCGAGAGGGAAAGGGCCGAGGAGGCGGTCGCTCGGGTTCGGTCCGAACTCTGGAACCGTTTTGGGAACCCCGTCTCCGCGATCATCTACACTCGGGCGGAGGCCAGGCACCCACGCAATCCCGCCCTTCTGAAGGCGATAGAACAGGAGGGACTCGACGTACCTGGGTGATCCGACGATGGCGAGGACCGAAGTCGTTCCGAAGTCACGGCACGTCGTCTACCTCGGGCGCGCTCGCGAGTTCGAGACGCAGATGAATCGAGCCGCGGCCGAGCGGGCCTGGAACTCCGTCGGCCTGCTCGGGGTGCACTGTGTGATATCCTCCTGCGACGCGCTAACGGTCCGACGCTCCGGTCAACGTTGGAGCGGCCAGGCCCACGCGGGGGTGGTTGGAATGGTCAGCTCGCTGGGACTCCCCGACGCCGACCGGGTACTTCGACAGATTTCTCGGGTCCTCGAGGCGAAGAACCGCGTCGAGTACGAGTCCCGGGAATTTACGGAAACGGAAGCGGAGGAAGTTCGCCAAAACGTCTCGAGGATATTGAATTGGGTCACCCCGCTGTTGTCCCGGTGAAGGGTGCTCTTCTACAGCTACCCCCACCTCGGAATCCGCCGGGATCTACTGGGGAAGCTACCGATGGGCCCCGATCGAGACGCGTACGGACGCGCCACGAGGGCGAGATGGGTCGAACGGCGGCGGCCCTATTCAAGCGTCTTGGAAGGAATTCGAACCTTTCGGCGATGTTCCTCCCCCGACACAGATTGCTGGAATCTCTGACGACAAATCGCGTCGTTCCTTCGCCTGGCGGTTACGGATTGGAAGCTCCGGCCAGGTCCTCTCTCGCCCTTCCGGCCTCCGATGAAAAATTACAAATGCCATGGAAATAGTGGTTACGGCCATGAGCGCGGGAAAGATGACGAGCATCCCAGTACACTCAGGGGTTCTGAAGGAGCTCCAGGCGCGCAAGACCGGTGGAAGGACGTGGGATGAGTTCCTGCTCGAGCTGCTGGAGGATTACGATCCTCCCGAATGGTTGGCAGAGTTGGAAAAACGCCGAAGGGTGGGAGGTTGGCGCTCGGCCGGTGAACTCGAGAGGGTCCATGCGGAGCTCCTGAAGAAAGGGCGTTGATCGGTGCCGTCCTACTACCTCCCCCATGCGAAGGCGAAAGCCGAATTCGCCAAGCTCCCAGCGAAAATCCGAGAAGAGTTTCTCTACGCGATTCGAGGCCTCTTGTTCCAACCGTTTCGACCTGGTCCGGGGTACTGGGTCAAGGAGCTATCGGAGCACCCGGGCCTCTGGCGACTGAGACTCACTTCGTTCCGTCGCGTTCGAATGTACTACTCCGTCGATGGGGAGGTTCTGAGGATCTACGGCTTCGGTCCTCGGGAAGGCTTCTACGCTCGACTGCGGCAAGTGGATCGCCTCTATCGATAGGCGGCGGGTCACGCGGGCAGACCGGCTTTCCGAGAGGCAGGGATTCGAACTTTTCGGGGCTGTCCGCCCCCGACACCATAGAAGTCATTAATGCGCTGGCGGCCATGACTTCCAGCACGATGGCGGCCGATCCGCTGACCACGATCCCCGTCCGCGAATCGACCCGCGCGGAGCTCCAACGGTTGAAGTCCGGGGGACAAAGTTACGATCAAGTGATCCGGGCCATCCTGGAAGAACTGGAGGAACGGGACCCCTGGTTCTCGGAGATGGAGCAGCGGGTCGCGGATTGGAAGGAAGGCAAGATCAAACTGGAACCGATCGAGACCCTCTGGCACAAGGACACGAAGGGCCGGGCTCGGAACTCTCGCTGATGGCGAGGACGGTCCTTCGGGACCCGCGGTTCGACGCCGAGTTCCTCGCGCTTCCCGAGGAGGCTCGCGACAGCGCCTGGCGTGTCATCGCCGCTCTCCGACGTAGACCTTTTTCTTCGGGAGCGGGATTCCGGGTCGAACGGCTTCGGCGGATCGCCCCCATCGAAGCGTGGTCCGCGCACTTCTCGGACGACCGGTATCGGCTCTTGTACGTGGTGAATGGCCAGGAACTGATCCTGTTCGGGGTGGGCCCTCGGCCCGGCTTCTATCGAAGGCTCGACCGCATCCGTGGTCGACGTCAACGCACCGCTCAGGCCCCTCGCTCCTCTTCCGAAGCGGCCGCCGGTCGCACGAAGGGGATTCGAAATCTTCGGTGATGTACCCCGGCAGCCGGTACTTCCTTCGGCCCATGGCATCGCAGGGCCAGGTTACGGCGACGCCGCGGTCGGCCCCGAAGGTCCGTGCCAGGCCGTGAGGCCCCGCTATCCCGGTTTCTCCCGGCTCGCCTCGGGACCGGATCCTTGCAGGGCCTGGAGGAGGGGGAGGAACTCGTACTTCCCGGCATGCATCACCCCGTTGACGAAGAGCGTGGGGACATCGCCCACACCGGCCTCGGCGGCGGTTTCGATGTCGGCGTCGACCCGCCGCGCGGCGGCCCCCGAGGAAAGGTCGCGATCAAAATCCCTCATCTCGACCGGGAGGGTCCGGGCGATCTCGTGGATCGCAGTGGCCGTCAGTTCGTCCTGGTGCGTGAGAAGCCGGTCGTGCATGAGCCAGAACTTCCCCTGAAGGCCGGCGGCTTCCGCCGCCTCGGCTGCGGTGCGCGACACCGGGTTCAGCTCGGGGCGGGGAAAATTGCGGAAGACGAAGCAGAGCTCGTCTCCGAGTTCGCGAGTCAGTTCGCGAACCGTGCCGAGAACATGCCGACAGTGGACCGAGGTGTAGTCGCCGTACTCCACCAGCGAGTGCCGTGCGGCGATCGGGCCGAGGCAGTGGTCACGTTGATCCACGGGCAGGACCAGTCCAGGCATTCCTTCGTCCGCGTCCATCTGACCTCGGGCTCCCGGAGCCACGATTCGACTTGTGTCTTTTGGGTCGACGAAGAGCGATCGGCCGGCCCTCTCTGCCCCGTTCGCTTTGAGCCGAAGAACTCCGTCGGGGGGATCGCGGTCGCCACGAGAGGGGAGCGTTCCGCCGCTTGAGGCGGCCCACCCGCGCGACGGCGCCCCCCGTCTGCGGCTCCGGTCTCGGGCAGAGCCTGCCTCGCCCGATGGTCACGGGGCGGCGCGCTGCCGGCGAAGGAGTAGGTACGTGACGGCTCCCCCGATCACCACGACGACCCCCCCGAGCCCGAGGAGGGCGGTCGGAGTCCACATGCTAGGGGGGGCGGACGACGGCGTGATCGGGGTCGAGCCGTTCGGGGTCAGCGAGATCTGTTCGACCGTCGTGTTCCCGGCCGTGGTGTTCACGGAGATCGTCTGAGTCAGGAATCCCGGGGCGTTCGCGACCAGGACGTACTCCCCGGGGACGACGGTGTCATTGAACGCACCCGCGCTCACCGGTTGGGGGATACCCCCAATCGTCAACCCCGCCGTGGCGGGACTCAGCGTCCCGGAGATGTACGCCTCCCGATACGAGAACTGAACGGAGACCGGAGGGGCTAGCCCGCCGACCACGTGGATCGTTCCCTGGTCCGGGCTCGCGAGGAACTCGTAACCCGCGCCGACGGTGAACGGGGTGGAGCCGTTGACCGCCCGGACGACGAGGCTCGCCCCGTTCCCCCGCAGTACCGCTCCACTCGCATTCACCCACCACGGGGTGCCGGTCGGGAGCCCGGTCTCGCCGAACGTGACCGCGTAGGTGAAGGGAGACCAGCCGACGGCGACCGGCGAAACGACGGGGACCGCGATCGACCCGGGATCCGTCGCATTCCGGAAGTACCCGGGGACCGGGGAGTACTCGACGGGGTAGGAACCGTTGGGGAGGTTGAACGAAAGCACGGGCCCCCGACCGGTCCGGGTGAGATTGTCCAGGGCGACTCCCCAGAGGGTTCCCGCGGCCAGGCCGTTCTCGGCGAACGCCGTCCACCCGGCCCCGGAGAGGTTGACGAAGGCGCTGTTGCCGGCGGCCACCGAGACGCTCCCGGAGGCGTTCGAGTAGTTCTCGAGCGCGTAGTCGTACGTCCCGGCCACCAGGGTGAGGTTCACGCTCCCCCCCTGGAGCGGGACCGGAGTTCCCCCGACGCTCACGGTCGCCGGCCCGACGACCGGCGCGGTGATATTGAGCGTGCCCACCGTGCTGGCGTTGTACAGGATTCCCAGTGTCCCCGCACCGCTGTTCAGCTCAGCGGACGGCGCGCCCCCGGGCTCGGACCCGACCAGGGACTCGGTCACGTTGTACGAGCTCTCTCCGGTGTCTCCTCCGAAGTTCCAGGCGCTCGGAACCGGTTCGTAGCGATGGCCGCTCCAGTAGTCGAGGGACATCGTCAGGTTCGAGCCGTCGTCGCGCCCGGAATGACCGCCCCAGGCCGCGACCCAGTCCCATTCGGCATCGTAGAAAACGCCGAGACCGAGGGGGGCATAGTGCTGGCCGTCGACGACGAATCCGATCTCCGTCGCGCCCGCCAGGTGGAGGAACGAGACCGAGTCGTACGTGACCCAACCGACGCCGATGTTGTACTGGTACACCACGCACGGGTAGGCCCCGCAGGTCGACAGGGCGATCCGGGCCGTGAGGTTGGCCGGCAGGTTCAACGTCGTGCACTGCCCGGCGAAACCCCCGCATCCCGGGATGAAGTAGTAGGTGTCCGTCAGGAGCACCGAGGAGCTGTTCCCCTTCAGTTCCCCGACGGCCAGCCGGGCGGTCGGGGAGGAGAAATTCCAGACGTACGCGCCACCGATGGTGAACTGATCCGAGGAGCTGTCGAGATGCAGGCCGTTCTGGATCCAGTACGAGTAGTTCGCGCCGCCCTGTTGGAACTCGACGATGGCGTTGAGCTCGAAGGCGGCGACCTTGATCGTCGTGCTGCCCGAAGTCGCGGAGATGCTCATGGAGCGGACCGCCGCGTTGGCCTGGAACGCCGTCGTCGAGTAGGTGTACGACGATGACCCGGAACCGGGACCCGTCACGCCGAAGTCGGCGATCCCCATCGGGGCGGGCTCCTTCGAATGGGCCAGGAACGGGTTCACCGGCCCCGCGGCCGGGCGGACGGGTGCCGCGGGAGCGACCTCCGGAGCCGACAAGCCCGGGGGGGCGAGGTGGACGGTCGGCGCGGGGGGCGAGATCGCAGCGGCCCGGCTGTGGATCGGGATAGTCCCCGGGACGGGGAGGGCACGGACTCCCGGCGCCACGGAACCTTTCGGCGCGGCCCGCCCGGGAAGGGGGGTCGAAGAGGCGATCAGAAAGACCACGACGAGGAGGATTGCTAGGGGCAGGAGGCCGCGGCGGGGTCCGCCACCTCGACGCATTCTCGGCCTCAGGCCACGGCCCGACTATGAGCCTTTCCGGATGTCGTCCGTCGTTCGTCCGGCTCCACCCGTCGGCCGCGCCGTTCCCACCTCTCGGCGGTTCCCCCGGGCGCCGTCGAGCGGGCTGCTCCGGATCCGGGAACCCCAGCGGTCGGACCTCTTCCCGAGCCCCTCCTCCCGGAGCGGGAGGAACGTACCGACCAGCCCCCTATCGACGGTTCCCGGCAGCCCGTTCGGTAGCCAAGGTTGAAGAGCGGCAGTACTCTGCGCCGGCAGGATGGTCCGGGGCCGACGGCCCGGGAACCGTCGGTGGACCCGAAGGGTCCGGTACGCGGAGGAGCTAGCTCAGTGTCGGTGTCGGAGCGTCGCCTTTTCGGGACCCGGTGCCTCCCGGTGGGGCTCGTCCTCTTCGTCCTCCTCTCCGGGGCGGCGCTGGGGCAGGGGGCACCCGCCGTTGCGTCGCACGGCGCCCGGCCCGTGAGTGCCCTGGGAGTGCCCGTCGGGTCCATCGATCCCGCGGCGTTCACGCCGATCAACACGACGCTCACCGTCAACGCCTCGTCCGTGAATCTGTCGAACGCTTTCTGGGGCACTACGGTCAACAACGAGGTCCACATGCTCCGCGGCGAGGCGACCGCGGTGAACGCCACTCCGGTGCGCACCCTCGTCTGGCCGGGGGCGATGGCGGGGGAGGATTACGACCCGTTCACCAACACCCACTACGACACGTACAGCGGGGTCGGAAAGACGGCCCTCACGAGCGAGGCCCAGTTCGTCCAGATGTGCAAAGCGATCCATTGCATCGCCATCATGCAGGTCCCCGCCGAGATCGACAACGCGACCTTCGCGGCGAAGATCGTGAACTACACAGAGTCGAACCTCAGCTTCAAACCGGCGTACTGGATGATCGGGAACGAGCCCGAGCTCTGGTACCACTGGCAGGAACCTTGGAAGGACTGGCCGAACCAGTACTCCACCGGTCCGACCCCGACCCAGTTCGGCAACGAAGTGCTGGCCTACGTGAAGGCGATGCGGGCCTTCGACAATACGACCCCGATCCTCGGGCTGCCCGCCTCGGGGTGCACCTGCGGCTCCTGGACGTTCGAGCAGTGGATCTACGGGGTCCTGAAGGTCACCGGCCCGAAGATCCAGGCGGTCGCGTTCCACGAGTACCCGGCGGGTTGGTTGGGGACCGGCGACGGGAGCCTCCACGACTTCTACGGGACGATCCAGAGCGCGGCCGGCATCCCGCAGCGCATGATCGGGGCCCGGGCGGCGGTGCAGTCCGGGTGCCCAGGCTGCAACGTCTCCGTCTTCATCAGCGAGATCGGCTCCGCCCTCTCCTGGTCGGCGTACGGTCAGTACGCCGACGCGTTTTCCGGGGCCCTCAGCCTCGCCTCGCAGATGACCCAGGCGATGGACGACAACCTGACGAACGTCGACCTGTTCGCCACCGAACTGCAGACCTACAACTCCTGGTTCGACCCCCGCGGGGACGTCCGTCCGGACTACCCGCTCTACACGCAGGTCTTGAACCACTTGGGTAACCACTCGTTCTCGGTGAACCTCACGGGGCTCGACCACACCCTCTACGGGATCGACACGATCGCGCCGCAGGACCAGGGGCGACGAGACCTGCTGGTCGTCAACGACAACATCACCCACTCCGTCGCCTTCACCCCCCGATTTGCCGGCGCGCCCGGGAGCGCCCCGGTCGAACTGTGGAGCTGGAACGGGTCCATCCACACGAACCAATCCAACAGCACGACCTGGGTCGAGCCGTACACCCCGAACCCGGTTCCGCACCAGTACCCCGACGGGCTGCCCGGTCGCTACGTCCTGCCCCCCCAGAGCATGGTCCTGTTCGAGATGTACCCTTCCGGGAGCTCGTACGTCCAGGTCGTCGAGCACGGCGTCCCCCTGCCCGCGCCGTGGTACGCGAGCGTCGGGTCGTCGTTCTACGGGACCACGGAGAACAACATCTCGCTCCTCCTTCCGACGGGCGCTTACCCCGTCTCTTCCGTCCCGATCTCGCTCCCGATCGGCGGCCGTGAGCTCAACGCCACCGAACGGCTGGCCCCGTTCGCCGCGTCGCCGGCCCCGGTGAGCGGCCCTTCGTCCACCATCTCGATTGGCTTCGTTCCCCAATGGAGGGTGTTCGTGAACGCGACCCCGTCCACCGCCGGGTCCGCGGCCCCGGACGTCGGCTGGTGGAACGACAGCCAGCCGTTGAACCTGACCGCCGGAGATCCCGCCTCCGGATTCGCCTTCGACCGGTGGAGCGGTTGGGGACCGGGGAGCTACAGCGGGCCGGGTCGGTCGGCCACGATCTATCCGAGCGGGCCCGTCGTGGAAAAGGCGCGGTACATCGTCGGGTTCCCGGTCCACCTTCAGGAGTCCGGCCTCCCGGCCCACACCCCGTGGTCGATTTCTATCCGGGGGTTCACGAGCGAGGCCAGCTCGAACGCCCTCACCGTCTTCGAGCCGGCCGGGACGTGGGGATTCACCGTCAGTACGGTGCCGGGGTACCGGAGCGTTCCGCACAATTCGAGCTTCACCGTCGGCGTTTGGGGACTGTGGACGTCGATCGAGTTCGTCCCGATCACCCCCGCACCGCCGGTCTTCTCCGTGACGTTCGCGATCTCCGGCCTCCCGGCGTCCACCCCCGTTTCGGTCACCGTCCGCAACTCCACCCAATTCGCCTCGGGCGGGATCATCGACCCGCAATTCGCGTTGTCCAACGGCAGCTACGCCTACCAGGTGGGGTACGTCGCCGGGTTCCACCCGGACGTGCCCACGAAGACGTTCGCCGTGGCCGGCGGGCCGATGACCGTCGACCTCCAATTCGTGACGACCACGTACCCGGTGATCTGGGTGGCGATGGGGACCCGGGCGGGGATGAACTGGACGGTGCAGCTGGACGGCCAGTCCCAGCTCGCGAGCTCGGCCTGGCTGTCGACCCCGCTCCCGAACGGGACCTACCCGTACACGATCGGGCTGCCGTCCAACTATTCCTCGACGCCGCGGACCGGTCTGCTCGGGGTGACGGGGGCCGCGACCACCGTCGCCCTGACCTTCACGCCGGTGCTGTTCGCCACCGTCTTCGAGGGCACGGGTCTCGGTGGCTCCTCCCCATGGTCGGTCCGGCTCGGCGACCAGTCGCAGTCGGCCCAGGCCGGCCGCACGTCGTTCCTCGCCGCGAACGGCAGCTACACGTTCGACGTGCACGCGCCGTTCGGGTACTACGCCGACCCCTCCCACGGCGTCGTGGCGGTCGCCGGACCGATCCCTCCGACGCACATCTCCTTCCACCTCTCCTCCCTGCGGCCCTCGGCGGCGCTCGTCGCCTCGCTGACCTCGGGGGCGCTGTCGGTCTCCATCTGGTTCGGGGTCTCGATCGTCGCGGGATACGCCTCATTCAGCCTGTTGCGACGCCGGGGTGGTTGACGCCGCGGATGCCCGCCCGCTCGCCCGCCCCCCGGGGGCCCGGACCCGGCCGACCGTGAGCCCGCGTCATGTTCCTGAACACCCTCGAGGAACTCCTGCGGTCGTCGGGGATCCCGCTCGGAGGAATCCTCGTCGGGGTGGCGTTCGGCGCGACGTTGTTCGCCGTCGTCGAATGGCTCTACCGTAGGCCCTCGAAGTCGGTCGTCGGGACCGTCCGAGTGCAGGTGGTCCGGGGCCCGGCCGTTGCCGGACGCCCCTCCTCCGACACGGATCCCGCCGACGCGCTCCCGATCGCGCCCGTGACCGTCTCCGACGCGCAGGGGAGCCGGACCATCTTCCTTCGCGGAGCGGGCGCCTCGCCGAACACGCCCCTCCCGAGGGCGCGCCGGTTCCTGGCAGTGCTCGCCGGCACGTTCGTCCTGCTCTCGGCCCTCGAGCTCGCGTTCTTCTCGGCGCTGTTCCTCCCGTACGACCATCTGGTCGGCTACGCCGGCACCCTGCTGTTCTGGCCGTCCCCGTGGCCAGGGGTCTACGCCGTCTACTCGGTCTCCCAGCTCGTCCCCGACTACATCTTCCCGATGTACCTCGCGGCGATGGCGGCGTTCGCCGTCGCCAGCGGGATCGTCTATCGGCGGCCGGCGCTCCCGGCGTATCGACGCGGCTGGGCCCTCGGGCTGATCCTGCTCTACCTCGGGCTCGAGGTGGTCCTCGATGCGGTGTTCTTCACGGTGCCCGGCCAGAGCGTCCGCAACCTCGCGATCGTGGTGCGGACCCTGGCCGGCGGGGTCTTCCTCGCGGGGCTGGTCCTCTGCACGCTCTACCTACCGACCCCCCAGCGGGTCCGCTCGAGGTTCCGCCCGGACGTCGGCGCTCGGGTGCAGTTCCTCGCGACGGGGATCGCCTCCATCGGGCTCGCCGCGGCCTCCCTTCGCCTCGTCGACCTGTACCTGGGGAACGCGTCGGTCCTGCTGCCGTTCACCCTGCTGCTCCTGCTCCCCCTGGTGACGCTCGAGACGTTCATCGCGCTCAACCGTCCGCTCTACTT
>JABCYU010000045.1 GCA_013290045.1 Methanobacteriota archaeon
GCAACAACTACACGTTCGTCATCAACTCGGCGTCGCAGTTCTACGACCCGGGCAGCAAGAAGAGCTGGGGCGTCTACCCCACCGACGTCCTCTTCTCCGTCGCCCGGACGATGGGATTCGCGACGGTCCCGTGTGTCGGCTGCAACAACGGCTGGATCCTCGCGCAGTCGCTCCTCTCTCCGGGGAACGGCGCGTGGGACTCGATCCACGGCGGGCTCAACAACACCCCCGGAAACATCGGGAAGTCGGTCATCCTGAACGGCTCGGACTGTCCGTCCGCCGCGATGACCAACGCCCACGGATGCGTCACGTTCGTGGCGGCGGCCGGCGGTCACTCCTGGCCGTACTTCCTCGAGCTGATCTCGGACAACCTCGGCGGGTCGATCGTCCCGTGCGGATGGTTCTCCGCGAGCAGCCAGGGTGCGGGCATCCCGTACTGGACGGCCGGCAACTCGTCCGGCGCGGGCGACCACCCGTGCGCGGCGCCCGGCGCGGCCGGCTGGGGACAGACCCTCTCGAGCATCCCGCTCAAGGGGTGGGACTCCTGGGAGTTCAACGGCGCCCAGCCTCCGTTCATCGGGACGACGCAGTGGAGCATGGCCGGGAGCGGGCCGTATTACATGGCCCAGATCAACCCCGGAACCTCGTATCTGCTGAAGGCGAACCCCGCGTACGCCCAGAACCCAGCCTGTACCTACACGGGCTGTGAGCCCGCGGTAGGCAAGTACGCGGCAACGGTGTCGGTGACCTGGACGACCAGCCAGATCCCGGGGGAGCAGGCGTATGCGGCCGGCACGGCCGACTTCGCCACGATCCCGTCGACGGACACGTCGCTGCTGCTGCAGCTGATCCAGCAGGGGAAGGTCGGAGCCACGAGCTTCCCGTCGCTGTCGATCTACTTCTTCCCGTACGACTTCGCCTTCAACGCCCAGGGAACGAAGCAGCTGACGTCGAACCCGCTGAACATCCCCAGCGACTTCTTCAGCCACACGGCGGTACGGCAGTTCCTGACCCACGCCTATCCGTACCAGACGATCCAGTCGACGATCAACACGAAGTCGGGGATCCAGTATCTGTTCAACTACGGTGGAGCGATCCCGCAGTTCATGGCGAACTACTACCCGACGAACGTCAGCTTCCCGTCGGGAGACCCATGCCAGGACAACTCCAACCCGGCGTGTGCGACGTACTGGTGGGCGCAGGGAACGGCGAGCTCGGGCAATTTCGTGGACCCGGAGCTGTCGGCGTGCACGACGAGCACTCCCTGCCAGTGGCCGATCTTCGGGCAGACGGGAGCGCCGGACCTTGACCAGCGGATGGCGCTGTGGACGTCGGAGATCGCCTCGCTCTCCGGCGGCAAGCTGAAGCCGACTGTGGTGGACCTGAACTTCATCCAGTTGGTCATCAACTCGCTCTATAGCCCGCCGTACGGGAACCCGATGCCGGTGTTCAACCTGGGATGGGCGCCCGACTACCCCGACCCGACCGACTACATGGTGCCCCTCTACCAGGCGGACGGGAGCTACACGGCGGGAGACGCGGTCAACGAGCAGCTGCAACTCTCGGCGTTCAACTCGTCGAGCTGCACGTCGTGGGCGAACTACGCGTGGTACGCGGCGAACCCGATCCCGGACAGCTGCCAGGGAGCGGCCTACTCGGCGATGCAGCTCGCGATGAAGCTGGCCGGAGTCACGCCCGCCGGGCCGGCGCGGGTCCTGCTGTACACCGAGATCGAGTCGATCGCCAACGCCCTCGCCCTGTACACCTACTGGGGCCAGGCGAACTCGGTCGCGTCGTACGCGTCCTGGATCGACGGCACCACGCTGAACTCCAACGTCACCATCGGTGGCGGCGGGGACGCGACGTGGTACACCGTCGGGGGCAACGGGGTCTACTAGGGCGGTACCGAGGGACCACCGGAGGTCTCCCGCCCCTCGGGGCGCGGAGACCTCGCAACCCTTTCCTTCCCTCTTTTATCCCGATCGAATAGCCACGCCGAGCGCGTCCCCCGGCGCTGCAAACCGGAGGAGCTCGAGGACGGCCGAGGCTGCCGTGATGAGGAGTAACGCCACGAGGGCGGGTCAGGCCCGCCGGACGTGGGCGGGCGGCCGCCGCGTCGGTCCGCATGGGAGGGGGCCCTCGATCGGGACGATGCGAGGCTCCGGCGGCGCCCCCCGGGGGATCAGAGGAAATCGGTCGGGTCCGGCCCGCCCTTCGGGTACCGGGCGTACGGGTCCCGCCCGACCCGGACCGCCTCGGCCTCGGGGGTCCATCGACCGAACTCGACCCAGCGCCGCCAGCTCCGGCGGAAGGTGCCCCGCCGCCGGGGCTCCCCCAGGGGCGGCCGGTACCAGAGATACTGGTAGGCGATGAACTCGAGATAGATCGCGGCGGCGAGCGCGAGAACGGCCGCCGGGTAATCCGGTGGCTGGAGGAAGCCGGCGACGACGATGGTGTCGGCGATGAGGAAGCCGAGGGCGATCCAGACCTTCGCGAACTCGTAGAGGAAGAACTCCCGCCAGGTCGGACCGGGGTCGAGGAGGGCGAGCTCGCGCTCCTCGGCGGTCGGTTTCGGGTAGCCGAACAGGCCCCGCTCGGGCATCGCTCCGCCCCCGGCTTACGAGGCCACCGAGGGGAGGGGACTGGTCGAAGGGAGCGGGGTGGCGGCACCCGCCATCTCGGCCCCGGTGCGCTCGGGAGGGGGATACAGGTGGCAGGCGACCCAGTGCTCGCCGCTGTATCGGATGAGGGGAGGGTCGATCTTCGAACAGACCGGCATCACGGCGGGGCAGCGCGTGTGGAACCGGCAGCCGGAGGGAGGGGAGGCGGGGCTGGGGACGTCGCCTTTGAGGACGATCCGCTCGCGCTGCAGCTCCGGGTCCGGTATCGGGATCGCCGCGAGGAGTGCCTGGGTGTAGGGGTGGAGGGGTCGGTTGAACAGGTCCTCCGTCGGCGCGCGCTCGACGACCTTGCCGAGGTACATCACCACGACCCGGTGGGCCATCGCCCGGACGACGGAAAGGTGGTGGGAGATGAACAGGTAGGCGAGCCCCTGCTCCTGCTGGAGCTTCTTCAGGATGTTGAGGATCTGCGCCTGGACGGAGACGTCCAAGGCGCTCGTCGGCTCGTCGAGGACGATGAAATCCGGGCGGAGCGCCAGGGCCCGGGCGATCCCGATCCGCTGCCGTTGGCCCCCGGAGAACTCGTGGGGGAACCGCCAGAGGTGCTCCGGGTTGAGCCCGACCGCCTGGAGCAGCTCGGCGACCCGCTTGTACCGCTCGGAGCGGGTCCCCATCCGATGGATGGCGAGCGGCTCGGAGACGATGTCGCGGATCAGCATCCGGGGGCTCAGGGAGGAGAACGGGTCCTGGAAGACGATCTGGAGCTTGCCACGGAGGTTGCGCATCCGCTTGTTGCTCATCCGGTAGAGGGAGTACTGGGCGGCGATCTGGTCGAGCTCGGAGAGCAGCGGGGCCGCGGTATCCGGGAGCTCCCCCTCGGGGCCGAACTGGGGGTCGAGGGTATCGTAGAGCGTCTCGAGGCGGGCCTCCACCTCGGGAGGAGGTCGGTAGTAGGTGTGGCCCGAGGTCGGCTCGATCAGGCGGAGCAGCAGACGGCCCACGGTGGTCTTGCCGCACCCCGATTCGCCGACGAGCCCGACCGTCTCGCCCTGGTGGACGTCGAAGCTGACGCCGTCGACGGCGCGGACGTCGCCGATGTGGGCCGAGAAGAGGCCGCCGCGGATGGGGAAGTACTTGCGCACATTGCGAACGGAAAGCAGTACCTCGCTTTGCCCGTTATCCATCCCGTGCAGCTCCCTAGGGGGACTATCCCTTGGCCACCGGACCGTTATAGAGGTAACAGGCCACCTGGTGGCCCTCGCCCTCGACCGTCATCGGAGGCCGGGCCTCCTTGCACTTCGGCATGGCGAACGGACATCGGGGATGGAACCGGCAGCCTGTCGGGGGATAAATGAGGTTGGGTACCGACCCCGGGATCGACTCCAGTTTCTTGTCCGGCTGGTCCATCCGGGGGATCGAATTGAGCAGGCCCTGGGTGTACGGGTGCAGCGGGTGCCGGTACAGCTCCTTGACCGGGGCGACCTCGACGACGTTGCCGGCGTACATCACGCAGACGCGGTCGGCGACCTCGGCGATGACCCCCAGGTCGTGGGTGATGAGCAGGATGGCGGTGCCGATCCGGGACTTGAGATCCCGCATCAGCTCCAGGATCTGGGCCTGGATGGTGACGTCGAGCGCCGTCGTCGGCTCGTCGGCGATGAGGAGCTCGGGCTCGGAGGAGAGCGCCATGGCGATCATCACGCGCTGGAGCATCCCGCCCGACAGCTCGTGCGGATAGCCCCGGGCGACCTGGACCGGGTTGGCGATGGAGACACCCTCGAGGAGGGCGACCGTCTCCCAGAACGTCTCCTCCTTGAGCGCCTTGTTGACGTAGCCGCGGACGCCCCAGACCCCGTAGCCGAGCCCGCGGAGCTTCGAGCCCCATCGCTTGGCGGAGATCGCGCGTCGGCGTCGCGTCTCGGGCTTGCCGTTGCGCATCTCCAGCATGTAGGCGAGCTTCAACTCGTTCTGCAGCTCGAGGAGCCGGGACTGGTGGCGGATGTAGTTCTCCCGAAGCCCGGAGAGATGGAGCCGCCGCAGCGCCTTCCGAAGCTCCGGGACCTTCGCCTCGGGGTCCGCCCACGCCGAGCGGAAGATGTAGTACGCCTGGGTGCCCAGGGAGGGGAGCCCCGCGGCCCGCCCGAAGGCGTCCGCCGCGGTCCGTAGGGTCTCCGGATCGTTCTGGCGGGCGATCTTGACGAGGCCCGCGATCGCCTCCTCGATGGCGGCGCTGCGAGCGGCGATCGTCGCGGGATCGTGGGTCGACGCGTCCAGGAGACCGCGGACGATCGGGATCCCGCGATGGAGCAACAGCGCCTCGGAGATCTGGTCGGAGATCGAGAAGATCGGGTTCAGCGCCGAGGTCGGCTCCTGGAAGATCATCGAGATGCCGCCCCCTCGGACGGCGGTCATCCGGTCCTGGCCCTGCCGGATCCGTCGGAACCGTCGGGTCACCTTGACCCGGTTCGTCCCTTTGAGGGGCTTGAACTTCGCTTCGCGCTCGATCCCCCAGAGGAGATTCGACCCCTTGTACAGGATCATCCCGTCCATGATCCGCCCGGGGGGGTCGGCGATCAGCTTCGTGATGGAGAACGCGGTGACGCTCTTGCCGCAACCGGTCTCCCCGACGAGGCCAACCGTCTCGCCCTTGCGGATGTTGAACGAGACCCCGTCGAGGGCCTTCACGACCCCGTCGTAGGTGAAGAAGTAGGTCCGCAGGTTCCGTACGTCGAGGATGACGTTCCCGATCCGGTGGGCGTCCGCCGAGGTGGCGGCGACCGGGGACCGAGCGAGGGAGGCCGGGGCCGCCATCGGCGGAGGAGGAGGCGGTACGGGGAGGACGGCGGGAACGGGGGCGGCCGCCGCCATGCCTCAGCGCCTCAGCCGGGGGTCGAGGGCGTCCCGGAGCCCGTCGGAGAGGAAGTTCACGGAGATGGCGAACAGGAAGACCGTGAGGCCGGGGAAGAGGATCTGCCACCATGGGAAGACACAGGCGCCGAACTGGCACGACTCGATGAGGCTCTGCAGGTTGGCGACGGAGTTCGCCGACATCGCCCCCCACTCGGGGAAGTACGGGCTCGGGTAGATCTGGAAGCCGAGGAAGATCAGGCCGCCGAGCAGCAGCGGGATGGCGCCGACGTCGAGCGAGAGCTGGACGAACACGGGGTACAGGCTGTTCGGAATGATGTGCTTCGTGAGGATCCGCCCGGTCCCGGCGCCGCTGGCCCGGGAGGCCTCGACGTACTTCTGCTCCCGGGTCACGAGCACCTGGCCGCGGACGATGCGCGTGTAGAACGGCCACCAGGTGATGATGAAGGCGCCGACGAGCAGGAGCATCCGGCCCTCGAGCCCTTGGACGTAGCCGGCGAACGAGGCGACGATGACCAGCACGAGCAGGATCCCCGGGATCGAGAGGAAGATGTCGGTGAACCGCATGATCACCTCGTCGGTGTATCCCCCGCGGTACCCGGCGATGGCGCCGAGGACGAGTCCGATGGAGGCTCCCGAGAGCACGATCGTGGCGGCGATCCCCAGCGACCACGCCGAGCCCTTCAGGAGCCCGTCGTAGATGCTGTAGTAGTACTGGTTCGTCCCCGAGGAGACCTGCATGGAACCGAGGGGGAGCGGCCCCCCGGTCAGATGGGTCAGGTCGACGGTGGGACCGACGAACCCGACGTTGCCACTGTAGGTCGGGTAACAGTTCGCGGCGGGGGCCGGCCCGCTCGAGGCGTCGTAAGTGCACACCGGCTGGCATCCGACCGTCCCGTTGGTCCCGTAGGTCACGGAGCAGTACTGCTGCAGGGACTGGTTCGAGAGCGGCGAGAACAGGGAGAACAACGCGACCACGACGAAGAAAAGGACGATCGCCAAGCCGATGATCGCGAGGGTGTTGCGGGAGAGGAAATAGAGGGTCCGCTTCAGCTGGGCGATCCCCGGGCGCGGCCGTCCTCCCTTCGGGGGGACGATAACCGGGGTCATTCGGCCGCCTCCCGGGAGCTCGGTGACCATCGGTTCACCCGAGCCTGACCCGGGGGTCGAGGTAGGCGTAGAGGATGTCCACGAGGATGTTCGCGACGACCACGATGATGGTGAAGAGGAGGGTCGTCCCGAAGATCAGACCGAAATCCTGGGTCGGCTGGATCGACTTCGCCAGCAGGAGGCCGACGCCGTGCAGGTAGAACACGTCCTCGATGATGGGGAATCCGCCGATGAACCCCGCGAAGGTGAGACCGAGGACGGTCACGGTGACGTTGAGCGAGTTGCGACCGGCATGACGGCTCACGACGGCCGTCTCGGGAACCCCCTTCGCGCGGGCCGTCCGGATGAAGTCGAGGTTCAGCACCTCGAGCATGCTGTTGCGGACGAACCTCAGGATCCCCGCCACCGACCCGTAGGCGATCACGAGGGCGGGCAGCAGCATCCGGCGGACCGACTCGCCGGCCAAGAACCAGTCGCCGTGGAGGATGGCGTCGATCGTCGGGAACCCCGTTGGAGAGGTCTGGATGTACGTTCCGATCCAGGTCGGTTGATTGGCGCACTGCGGGAACGGGGGCCAGGATCCGTACCAGTCGAAGTAGTGGGTCGAATTGCTGTTGCAGGTCGGCGTGGCGCCCCCGCTCAAGATCACGGCGGCGAACAGCACGAGCGTCGCTAAGAGGAACCCGGGGAGGGCGAACCCGGAGAACGACATCACCCGGGCGGCCTGGTCGATCGGACGATTTCGATAGACGGCCGAGTAGTTGCCGAGCGGGAGCGCGACGGCCAGGATGATGATCAGAGAGAGGGCCGCGAGCTCCAGCGTATAGGGCAGGTACCACCCGAGGACCGTCGTCACGGGGATGCTCGTCGTCAGGCTGAACGCGCTGGCGGCGTTGCTGTGGTAGTTGACGGTCCCCCAGTTCAGCGTGAGGCTGTTTTTCATGTACTCCGCCCACTGGACCCAGATCGGCTGGTCCAGTCCGAGCTGGTGGACGAGCTGGAAGTACGTGGGATTGCGGCATTGGCCGTTCCCCGGTTGCCCGACGTCGCTGCACGGGACCATCGGCGTATACGGGATCTTGGACGCTCCGAATGTCGCGATGAGGTGCGTCTGGATCGGCAGCGCGGAGAGGATCGCGAACGTGATCGTCATCACGCCGATGATCACGGGGAACAGCAGCAGGATACGCCGGACGACGTACACCCACATCCGCATGGTCGGCCTCCCCCATCCCCGCCGAGCGACGCGCTATCCCGGCAACCGGTCGGATTCGGGCGCCCCTATATAGCGATTTATCGGATTCGACGCCGGTTTTCTGACGAGAGGACGGCGTTCCGGCCCCGTGGGCGGTCGACGGCCCGTCGGACCCCTCAGAGGAGGGGTAGGCCACCCGTGATCGGGTCGATCTCCGAAGCCAGCGCCGGTCCCAGGCCGAGGACCGTCTTCGTGCCCGGGGGAACCTCGGTCAGGCCCGCGTCCTCGACCACCACGGCCGGGATCCCGGCGGCCCTGGCGCGCCGCTGGAGCTGCTCCATCTCCTCGAGCGTGGCGACCGTCACCGCGATCTTCTTCTGGCCGGCATCGAGCCAGCGTTGCAGGAGCGGCCGGTCGCGGCGCTCGGCGACCTGATAGAGCATCACGGCCGCATGGGCGACCTGGACCGCCACCTTGCCGGCGGTGAGCCGGATCTCCCCCCGCACGACGAACACCGCCTTCAGTCCGGCGCTGTTCGAGGGGTTACCCGGCATATTCGGCCTCCCTCGCACGACGCATCTCGGCGCTCTTAACCTCCAACGCTCGCCGCCGTTCCTCGAGCTCGGCGGCCTTCGCCGAGCCCGGCGGGGCCCGGCGGAGCTCGTGGACCACCCGGCGGCGCTCCCGCTCGTTCGCCTCGAATCGTCGGAGGAGTTCCCACGCCCCATCGGCGCCGGGAGCGGGTTCCAGCGCCACGGCGGCGGGAGGCTCCCGCCGGTAGGCGCCCCGGAGCGCCCCGATGACGAAGCCGCCGGCCGCGATCGTTCCGAGCCCCACTTCCAGCAGCGGGTGGGACCAGTCGGCCTGGAATCCGGTCGGGCCCTGGAGCAGGACGAACCCGGTGAGGATCGTCAGGACGATGCTGGTCACGAAGCTGAGCGTCACGAGCTCGACGCCTCGTTCGATGGCCCGCTCGCCGCGGAGACGCCAATCGGGGAACACGGCCCGCGAGAGCGCGTAGCCGGGGAGGAAGAAGATCAGGAGGAATCCGGCGATCGCCTCGGCCAGGTTGACCGACATGCCGCTCGGGGCCGTTACGCCCCGGGGTCCCCCTTGAACTGGCGCTCGAGCTGGCGGCGGAGCTTGCGGTTGGAGGCGATCCCGTGGGCGGCCTTGCGCGTCGTGTCGCAGTACTTGAGCAGGGCGCGGACCTCCTGGGGCTTCTGTCCGCTGCCGCGGGCGATCCGTTGGACGCGCTCGCTCTTGATCAGGTGGGGGTCATCGAGCTCGTCGCCGTTCACCGAGTCGAGGATCGCCCGGAACCGCTTGAGGCGCGACTGGGTCTCCTTCATCTGCTGGTCGTCCATTTTCGCCGCGCCGAACGCCGGGAACAGCGACATCAGCTTCGAGACCGGGCCCATCTGGCCTAGGGAGTCGAGCTGGGAGCGCATGTCGCGGAGCGTGAACTTCCCGCTCATCATGTGCTCGGCGGCCTTCTGTGCCTCCTCCTTGTCCTCGAGCTCCTCGAACCGCTCGAGGAGGGTCTGGATATCCCCCATCCCGAGTAGGCGGGAGACGAACCGGGTCGGGTCGAACCGCTCGAGTTCGTCGAGGTGCTCGCCCGTTCCAATGAACACGATCGGGGCCCCGCTGACGGCGACCGCCGACAGCGCCCCGCCACCCTTGGCGGAACCGTCCAGTTTGGTGAGGATGACCCCCGTCAGGCCCACCGCTTGGTGGAACGCCTCCGCGCTGCGACCCGCGGTCTGGCCCATCGCCGCGTCGAGCACGAGGAGCACCTCCTCCGGCTGGAACACCTGGCGAACCCGAGTCAGCTCGGCAATGAGGTCCGGATCGATCCCCGAGCGGCCGGCCGTGTCGACGATGACCGTGAGGTGGGGGGCGAAGTGGGCCATCGCCTCCTGGACGATCACCTCGGCCCGGGTCTCTCCCCGGTGGGCATAGAAATCGCACCCCACCTTCTTCGAGAGCTGCTCGAGCTGGTCGACGGCCGCGGGTCGGTGGACGTCCGCCGCGACGAGGGCGACCCGGATCCCCTTCTTCTGGTAGAACCGGGCGAGCTTGCCGGCGGTCGTCGTCTTCCCCTGCCCGAAGAGGCCGGCGAGAAGGATCTTCTTCGGCTTGATCTCGAAGGCGCGTTCCTTCCCCAGGATCGAGCGGATCTCCTCGTAGATGATCCGGACGAGGAAATCGCGGACGCTGGCGCCCGCGGGCGGCTTCTCCTCCTTCGCCCGCCGCTTGACCCGCTGCGTGAGATCGATCGTCAGTTGGACGTTCACGTCCGACTGCAGCAGGGCCCGCTGGATGTCCCGGACGACCTCGTTGATCAGGGCGTCGTCGACCGTCCCCCCGCGAGCGATCCGCTGCAGGACCGCCCGGAGCGATTTGCCCAGTGAGTCGAGCACCATGGTGGAACCCCGGACCCCCGACGACCCCGAAGCAGGGTCGACCCCACATTATCTTTGGGGGAGCGAGCAGCGGACGGTCGGGAAGGAGCGGTCTCGGGGGCGGCCCGCGGGGGAGCGGCCGGCAACCGTCTTATCGGCCTAGCCGACTGTACAACCGAGAGCATGGCGAGCGCAGCCCCGACCCCTCCCGCAGCGAGGCCGGTCCCTCCGAAGCTCAATCCGGTCCGGGTCCCGATCGACGAGGAGTCGGTCCCGCAACGGAGCCAGGATTTCCGCGAAGTCCTCCACGCCTACTCGAAGGAGGACGCGATCCTGGAGGCGAAGCGCTGCATCCAGTGCCGGCGACCGTGGTGCGTCGAGGCCTGCCCGATCAACCAGGACGCCCGGGAGTACATCAAGCTCATCGCGGAGGACAATTTCGACGGGGCGGCTCGGGTGACGCTCCAGGACAACCCGCTCTCCACCTCGCTCTGCAAGGTCTGCTACCATTACTGCGAGGACGCCTGCGTCGTCAAGAAGAAGGGGATTCCCATCGCCATTCGCCACCTGAAGCGGGCGGCGCTCGAACTCGGGCACAGCGACCTCGCCTACGTCCCTTCCCGGCCCAGGGGGCAGCGCGTCGCCGTCGTCGGAGGGGGTCCCGCGGGGTTGCAGGCCGCCTGGGAGCTTGGGATCCGGGGCTACGGGGTCACCGTGTTCGAGCAGGAACCGGTCGTCGGAGGGTTGATGCAGACCATCCCGGCGTACCGGATGACCGACGCCGATGTCCAGGCGGACCGGGCGAGGTTCCGGGACCTCGACGTCACGTTCCTGCCGGGTCAAAAGATCGGGGAGGAGTTCCCGGCCGAAGCGCTACTGGAGCAGGGGTACCAGGCCGTTTTCCTCTCCATCGGGACTTCCACCCACCGCCTCCTCGGCATTCCCGGCGAGGAGCTCCCCGGCGTGGTTCCGGCCCTGCAGATGCTGCGCCGGATCAATCGGGGAGAGCCGGTCGAACTGGGACGCCGGGTCGTCGTCGTGGGGGGTGGGGACGTGGCGATGGATTCCGTCCGAAGTGCGCTCCGGCTGGCGACCGGCGGGGAGGTCAGCCTCGTCTACCGACGGGGCCGCTCCGAGATGCCGGCGGACCCGGAGGAGATCCACGGCGCCGAGCAGGAGGGGATCCGGTTCCTGTTCCAGCGCGCGCCCGTGAGGATCCTCGGGTCCGGGCACGTCGAGGGGCTCGTGGTCCGCTCCGTCGAGCTCGGGCCGCCCGATGCGGGCGGACGACGGTCTCCCGTCGAGCTCCCCGGCTCGGAGGTGACCCTCGAATGCGATACGGTCATCGTCGCCGTCGGACAGCAGGCGGACCTCGCGGGGTTCGGGCCGCAGCTCGATCTGAAGATCGCCCGTCAGGGCTGGCCGGAGGGCAAGGGGGAGCGGTTCGCGACGGCCGTCCCCGGGATCTTCGCCGCCGGAGGCCGGTCCGTCGTCTACGCCATGGGCAACGCCATCGAAGCGGCGGAGGGGATCGACCGGTACCTCTGCGGCCTGCGGGGCGAGGTCCCCCAGCCTCGGCCCGACGCGTTCGGCGGCCCGACCCCCTTCCATCTGCCGGCGGGGTACACCACCCCCATCCGAAGCTGACTGTCTTCCCCGCGGCCGAGGGGGCGGTGGGCGGGTCGGGTGGTGCCACCGGGTCGTCGCCGGACGGCGGGTCGTATCGCTCCGACAACTATGTTACCCCCTGCCTCCCCATTCCTCGCGGGGGGACGATGCGAAGCTCCATCGGACGGGTCGCATGGACGCTCGGCGCCATCGCGGTCCTCCTCGTCGTGATTCCCTCCCCGTTCCCGGGTACCCCGGGATCGGGCCCGGTCCCGACCCTCCCCGTGGGCGCGAGGATGGGTCCCTCCCTCACCATGGTCCCGAGCGCGGTCAGCGCGCCGTGGGCCGCCCGCGTCGGCTTCGACCCGATGACCAACGGGCAGGTTCAGGGCGCGACGGCGACCTCCGGCCCGGTGACCGTCACGATCACGCTCAAACCCCACGACCCCGCGTTCTACTCGGCCCCTCCGCCCGGGAGCACCCCGCTATCCCCATCGGGGATCGGAGACCGGTTCGGGATCTCCGTCGCGGACTATCAGGCCCTCGAGCAGTACTTCACGAACCGAGGCGTATCGATCCTCCACGAGTGGCCCGACCGGATGAGCCTCACCGTCGGAGGGCCGGCCGCGACGGTCGCGCAGGCGTTCTCCACCTCGCTCTACTCCGGCCATTGGCAAGGGAGGGCGGTCCGCTTCGCGGCCACGGTCCCTCAGCTTCCCGCGCCGTACGCTTCCGAGGTGGCCGCCCTCTCGGGACTTTCGGAAGGGTTCGACGCCTTCATCATCCCGTTCGCCCGGGCAACGCCCGCGGCCGCGCCATCGCAGGGGAGGACGACGAAGTTCATCACGCCCGTCGATCTCCACGTGGCCTACGACCTCAACGGACTGTACAATAGCACCGGGACCAGCCACTACGCCTCGGGGGTCGGTATCGCCCTGGTCCTCTGGGGCCAAGGGTACGCCCCTTCGGACCTCCAGACGTTCTATGGCACGTACTACCCGGCGGAGTTCCCGGGCGTTCGCCTCGCCCCCTACCCGATCGATGGGGCGCTGCAACCGTCGTCGAACGCGGTCGCCGACCCGAGCGGGGCGACCCAGGAACTGACCCTCGATCTCGAGTGGGCCGGGTCGGAGGCGCCGGGGGCGACCCTGGACGCGGTCTACGCCCCCGATGGTCCCGCGTCGAACGGCTACTCACCGTCCGACGCATCGATGGAGGACGCGATCAACTACGCCGTCCAGAAGGTCACGGGAGTCCAGGTCGTGTCGATGTCGTTCGGCACCCAGGACGGATCCGATGTCAGCTTCCAGGTCGCCTTCTCGTCGGCGTTCGCCGCCGCCGCCCAGGGTGGCATCACCGTGCTGGCCGCCTCGGGCGACAACTCCGGACTCGCCCATGCGAACTGCTCGGGGAACGCCGATCCGCAGTTCCCCGCCTCGTCCCCCCAGGTGATCGCGGTCGGGGGCACGGCCCTCTCCTTGGCGCTCGACCCGCTCGGCACGGTCACGGGCATCGACACCGAGCCGGCATGGAACGGGTCGGGCGGCGGGTTCTCCAACCAGTACGCCCCTCCGGCGTGGCAGGAACAGGGGAGCGCCGCCCGTCCGATCGCCGCCGCCGCCGCGCGCGGGATACCGGATGTTGCCGGACCGGCGTCGGACAACTTCTTCTTCTTCAACGGTGGCACCGCTGCCGGCAAAGGGACGAGTTTCGCGACCCCGATGTGGGCCGGCATGATCGCCGAGATGGACGCCGTCCGCGGCCACCCGTTCGGTTTCGTCACTCCCCGCCTCTACACGATCGGCGCCGGGGAGGAGAACCGCACCACCGCGATGGGGCTCGTGGACATCACGGGGGGATCGACCTGCCTCGGTCCGGCGACCGTCGGATGGGATACCGCCACCGGGTGGGGATCGCCGAGGGCCTTTCTGCTCTACGAGGACCTGGTCTCGACTTACGTCACCGAGGCCCTCACGACGTCCAGTCCGAACGTCGTCCCGGGCGGATCGTTCGTGGCGTCGGTCCATGTCGCGAACCTCACGAATGGCGTCGCGCTCGCGAACGTCGTCGTCATGTTCGTCCTCTCCTCCGACGGGCAGGTCGGGCTGTGTTCCGGAACCCTCGACTCGAGCTCGGCGATCACCGACGCCCGCGGGAACGCCTCGGCCGGGCTCGGCGTCCCGAGCTGCTACTTCGGGTCGAGGGTCGTGGTGACGGCCACGATCGCCTCCCACGGGTACTTCGCGACGAACACGACCACCTTACTGGTCAACCTGCTCGGCCTCGCCGGATTCCTCGCCGTCATCCAGGTGTTCCCGTACAACATCCTGGCGTTCGGACTGATCATCGTCGCCTCGGCCTTGTTCGCCTGGCGTCTCGGCGAGTGGCGCCATCGCGCGGAGCAGCGTCGGCGGGCGGGTTCCTCCCGCCGACCCGCGGCTCCACCGGGGGCCACCGGGAGCTCGGTAGCGACCCCACCGCCCCCAACGCCCCCGGCGCCGCCGCCATCGGCCCCCGCCCTCGACCCGGCCGCGGGACCGTTGCCCCCTCCCCCGCCTCCCTCGGGTGGGGCCCCGCCACCGGCGCGGGTCGTCTTCCCCCCGCCCCCTCCTCCCGGGGCGTCATCCGAGCCGACCCTCCCGCGTTGTTCGGCGTGTGGAGCGGCCGTGGCGTTCGTCGCGACGGTCTGCCCGAAGTGCGGCGCTTCGCTCACGTGAACGGGTCGCCTGGGCAGGTCGGCGAGGTTCCGGCGGCCAAGCGCAGGTTGATAGCGAGGGAACCGGTCGACGCGGCACGGTGAACCGGAACCGACCCGCCGGGCCTTCGGTGGCCGACGTCACTCGCGCGTACATCGAGGAGCATCCGAGCATCCGGGAGGCGCTCGCCGACGAGCTGCTCAACTACACCGCGCTCGCCCGGAAGATCCAGGCGGAACGCGGGGTCGCCAACGAGGAGGCGGTCACCATCGCCTGCCGGCGATACGAGCGCGGCCTGCGGACCGACACTCCCGAACATCGCGCGGTCCGGACGATCCTGGAGCGCAGTCGCCTGCAGGTCCATTCGCGCGTCGCGATCGTCCGGTTCCAGGACGATTGGGAGATCCTCGACCGCCTGCTCCAGCTCGGCCGCGCGACCCTGCCGGACCGCAACCATCGCCGGATGTTCCAGCTGTTCCAGGGCACCGTGGCGCTCACCCTCCTCTGCGAGGAGGACTACCTGGGCACCGTGCTGCCGGAGATCCCGGCCCGGCTGCGCCTCGCCGTCGAACGCGGGCTCGCCACCCTGGCGTTCCGATCGCACCCGGAGGTGGCGGACATCCCCGGGGTCCTCGCGACGATGGCCGACGCGCTGTTCCGCCGCGGGATCAACTGCCTGGAGACGGTGAGCGTGCACACCGATTCGATATTCGTCTTCCGGGACGCCGACGTGATCCCGGCTTACCAGGTGCTCTCCGACCTGTTCCCCGCGCTCGCCGTTGACCCCGAACCCGCGAACAAGTCGCGTGGCCAACAGACCGGAGTCTAGACGACCCTGCGGGGACACGATTCTCTTGAGCACGGGGGCGCGTGGCCCTCTCATCACCCTGATGGCGAAGGTAGCCGTGATCGGGGCGACGGGCTACTTGGGCGGCGAGTTGCTCCGGATCCTTTCCTCTCATCCCGGCTTCGAGATCGCCCAGGCGGTCTCGCAGAGCCGCGCGGGCCAGCGATTGTCGGAGGTCGCCCCGAACCTGGACGCCGTCGGAGGGCTGGTGCTCAGTGCCGACTCCTCCGCGATCGACGCCGATGTCGCGTTCCTCGCCCAGCCGGCGGGCGAGGCGATGAAGGTCGTCCCCGGGCTCCTCGAGCGCGGGATCAAGGTCGTCGACCTGGGTCCGGACTATCGCCTGCCCGACCCGAACGAGTACGCCCGGGTCTACGGACGCCCGCACGTCGACGCGGCGCATCTCCCCGAGGCCGTCTACGGCCTCCCCGAGCTGTTCGGCGAGAAGGTGCGCTCCGCGCGGCTCGTGGCGAACCCCGGATGCTACCCGACGGCGACGCTGCTCGCCGTAGCGCCGTTGCTCGAGAAAGGCGTCATCTCCGGTTCGGTGGTCGTCGACGCGAAGAGCGGCACGAGTGGAGCCGGCGCCTCGCCGTCGGCGACCAGCCACCATCCCGAGGCCGCCTCCACGATCCTCCCGTACGGTTCCCCCGAGCACCGCCACTCTCCCGAGATGCGATCGGTGTTCGACCGGATCCCCGGCGCCCACGTTTCGCTCGTGTTCGTGCCGCACCTCGTCCCGCTGGTGCGGGGCCTGCTGTGCTCCATCTACGCGACCCCCACGGAGGCGGGGGGCGTCGAGCGGTTCGAGGCGATCTACCGCGCCCGGTACGACGGGGCGTCGTTCGTCCGCGTCGGGCCGGTCCCTAAACTCCCGTGGGCCGTCGGCACGAACCGATGCTACCTCTCGGTCCAGGCCGTCGGGGACGCGCCCGTCGTGTTCAGCGCCATTGACAACCTCGGGAAGGGCGGAGCGTCGCAGGCGATCCAGAACGCGAACCTCATGATGGGTTGGGACGAGTCCCTCGGACTCGCCCGCTCCGGCTTCGGGGTCTAGAGGACCGTGCTCACGATCGCGGGCGGGGTGACGACCCCGAAGGGGTACCGGGCGGGGGGACTGGCATGCGGCATCAAGCGGTCGGGGCGACCGGATCTCGCGCTCCTGCTCTCCGACGCGCCGGCGGCAGCCGCCGGGGTGTTCACGACCAACACCGTGCGAGCCGCGCCGGTCTCCATCGGCATCGGGCGACTGGCCGAGCACCCGGACGGGGTCCGGGGAGTGTTGAGCATCTCCGGCGTCGCCAACGCGATGACCGGTACCGAGGGGATCGCCGACAACCTGGCCGTGCTGGCCGCCGCCGAGCGCGAGCTCGGTCTCCCGGAGGGGAGCCTCCTGCCGGCGTGCACGGGGGTCATCGGCCCGCGGCTTCCCGTCGACCGGATCGTCTCGGCCCTGCCGGCGCTCGCGACCGGACTCACCTCGGACTCCGAGGGGGGAGAACGGGCGGCCCACGCGATCCTGACCACGGACACCCGCGCCAAGGAGGCCGCGGTTCGGGTGCGCCTGCGCGATGGGACGATCGTGCGGATCGGCGGGATGGCCAAGGGGAGCGGGATGATCGCCCCACGCCTCGCGCATCTGCAC
>JABCYU010000046.1 GCA_013290045.1 Methanobacteriota archaeon
CCGCCGCGGGGGCCGATCGCGGCGGAGTTCACCGAGAAGCCGGATCCCGCCGTCCACTCCGGGGTCGACCCTCCGTGCTGGACGGTGATGTTCACCGTCGGAGCACTCACCCCGTAGACCGTGAACGACTGGTTCGTCCACGTTGAGGATCGGGCGAGAATCCCGATCGACGGGTTCGCGGTCCAATTGGCCGAGTCGTTGCCAATCTTACCGCCGACCCACCAGGTCCACGCTCCCAGAGCCGGCAGAGCATCCGGCCCGTTCGGAAGTGAGCTCGGGGCCGCCCAATCGAGCGCCGGTTCGGTCGAGATCGTCACCGACCTGGACGGGATCGCTATCGAGGCCCGCACCGTGATCACGTAGGATCGAAGAGCACCGGTTCCACCGAAACCTCCGATGGAGTCCGTCAGCGAGGAGTTCTGTCCTCCCCCGACCGGAGCCACGAGGGTCGCTCCGTCGCCAAGGCTTTGGGACGACGGGCCGGCGCGGCCGGCGCTGGGGAGGAAGACGGAGCGTCCCAATGCCGGGGATCCCGCTCCAGCCGATCCCCACCACGACACCGGTGGCGCGGGGATCGCGATGGTCAGGAGGACCACCACGAGGACGACAAGGCCGGCGGCCCCAGGGCGCAACGGGACCCGACGGGAGCTGATGACGGGCAAGGAGGAGTGGGAGTAGGGCTGCCCCGGGTATTTGGGGCTGACCCGGGAGGCGCAGAGACCTCTCCGATCCCGACGGCGCGAGGCCTCCGATGCCGACGGCATCCGAAACGCAGAGGCATCCGGTTCCGGGCAGGGGAATGGTTAAGGGGAACGCGGCTAGCGGACCGACTGCGCTGGTCCGTCCACGGAGTGAGACTTCCCCCGATGTTCCTCCCCGATACTTCCGAACCGCCGACCTCCGTACTGGCCCGCTCGGAACATCGGGTCGGGGATCCGGGAGTACCGCGCGACGGATCCCGGGCGAGCACACGAGGTCGAAGGTGAGCGACAGGGCCCCGCCCAACGTGGTGGTCATGGTGCTCGATTGCGTACGAGCGTTCGACTTCCCGGGGGGGCGGTCTCCGGTCGAGGCGACCCCGTTCCTCCGCTCGCTCGCCCCGGAGATGGCGAGCTTCTCCCGCGCCGTCAGTCCGTCGGCCTGGACGATCCCATCCCACGCGAGCCTCTTCTCGGGGCTCTACCCGTGGGAACACGGGATGCATCTGAAGGGGACGTTGCAGTTCGACTCATCGCTCCCCACGATCGCCTCGATGCTCCAGCGGGAGGGGTACGCGAGCTACTCGCTTTCCGCGAACGGGTTCATCAGCCCGGAGTTCGGGTTGACCAGCGGCTTCCAGCAGGCGGCGTGGGGCGCCTGGTGGGAGCGGTTCGCCCGGGTCTTCTCCTCGCGGGACCGTCCTCCGTGCACCTGGTCCGAGTCGACGCCGCTCCCCGTGTCCGGCAGCGCGCCGAACGATCCGGCCGGGTTACCTCCGGCCTTCCAGGCGGTCAGCCGAGCGGTCCACCCGTTCGTGCAGGACCGAGACCCGTTCTGGATGCCGCTCGCGATCAACGCCCTCAACCGGACGGCGAGCGGAGTCGTCCGACCTTCGGAGCCGTACAGCCTCGACCTTTCGCCGTGGATCGAGTCGGCGTTCTCCGGCTGGCTCGCCGCCCAGCCGTCGACCCAGCCGGTGTTCGGCTTCATCAATTTCCTCGACGCGCACGAACCGTACTTCACCGACCCTCGCCGCGTCACCGGGCCGCTCGAGTGGTGGCAGTACGCCGCGCTCCGAATGGACAAGACCCGCGCCCTGGCGGGGACCTGGAACCCGACGGCCCGGGAATATCGGATGATCCACCGTCTGTACCGCGACTCCATCGCGCAGCTGGACGCCCGGATCGGTCGGGTGGTCCGCTCCCTTCGGGAGTGCGGCCGGTGGGAGAACACCCTGTTCGTCCTGACGAGCGATCACGGCCAGGCGTTCGGGGAGCACGACTTCCTCTTCCACGGTTACCGGGTCTGGGAGCCGGTGCTCCGGGTCCCGCTATGGGTCCATTTCCCCCACGGCGAGCACGCCGGGGAGACCTCGGATAGTTGGGCGAGCCTGATCGACGTCGCTCCCACGGTCCTCGAGGCGGTGGGGCTCTCTCCTCAGGCGTTCCCCTCCGCGTTCCCGCTCACGTCGCTCCTGCAACGACCGCGGCCGGCTCCGGTCGTGGGCATCGCGGACGGGGTCCACGTGCGCCCCGTGCTCGAGTCGCTGTGCGGTCCCGAGCGGCTCCGGTTCTGGGACGGCCCGATGGTGGCGACGTACGACGGGGACCGGAAGGTCATCCGGGACGTCTGGGGCGATCGCGAATCGGTCTACGACCTCTCCACCGACCCCGACGAGCTGAACGACCTCGGGGACGCCGCGGGAAGCTCCGTCGATGGCCTGCGCGGGCTCGCGCGGGACGCCGGCCGGCGGCTCACCTCGACGCCGGCGGCCTCGCAGAGCCCCGAGGTCGAGAACCGGCTCCGCTCCTGGGGCTACTGCTAGTTCGCGACGTCGTGCCGGGGCGGTCCGGACCGGACTTCGAGCGGACGACCCGGCGACACCATCCGGTCGACGAGCCGTTCGACCCCGGCGCGGGCCGTCGCCACGTGCTCCTGGAACAGGTCCTCTTTCCCCCCTCGGGAAGCCCTCCGGGTGACCTCGGCGAGGATTGCCTCCCGAAGGGCCGAGGAGTCACCGGCGGGCACGAACCGGACCCGTGCCCCGAGCGCCCGGAGAACTCCCGAAGCTGGGGGACATCGTACGCCAGGAGGTCCAGGTCGGCGAGGGCCCCGACGTTCATCACGCCGGAGATCCCGCCGGTGGCCCGGTACGGGAGCAGCAGCAGATGGTGCCGACGGACCAGCGGAAACACCTCTTCCTCGTCGACCCGGCCCACGAAGTGGAATCGTTCGACCGGCAAGGAGCCCTTGGCCCTCTCTAGCCGCTCCCGGTATTCCGGGAACCCCGGGTTCGCCTCGCCGGCCACCGTGACGTCGAGCGGGCAACCTTCGGCCGCCAGTCCGCCGAGAACGTCGAGGGCGCCGGTGAGGTCCTTCTGCGGACCCCAGTATCCGAACAGAAGCACCCGAAGCGGGGGCAACGGGGGAGCGGCCATCGAGGACGCCGGCGCGACCCCGGGACGCGTGGCCGCGAAGAGGGCTTCCAGATACGGCAGCAGGAGGACCTCCACGCGGCCGCCGACCTCGCGTTCGACGACGGTCTGCATGCTCCGCAGCGGGACGACCACCCGCGTGAGGGCGATCAGCGTGCGTTCCAATAGCCGCACTCCGGTCTTGGTGAGCCGGCCGACGCGGAACCCGAGCGTCTCGCTGTCCTGGGTCTCCAGGAAGTTGTGCATGTAGACGAACACCGGCCGTCGGGCGGCGATCCGCAGGATCGGGGGGAGAAGGAGGCCCACGACGTTGGCGATCGACCGGCGACCGAACGCCGTGACGTAGATGCTGAATAGGTAGGCGTCCGTCGTCCGACGCGCCCGCCACATCCGGGCGAGGGCGCGCAGGAGCGAGAGCGGATCGTCGGCGGCCCACGCCTCCTCGACCGCGAGGCGTCGCGGATCCCCGCCATCCGGGCGCCTCGCGCCCGTCGGGCCGTAGACGTGGACCCGCTCGACCCGGGAGGAGCGGGCGAGCTCCCAGACGAGGGAGGTCGAGAAGCTTCCGGCCCGCTCGGAGCCGGGATAGAAGACGCCGAAGAAACCGATACGGAGTCGGGCCGATGGTCCGGCTTCCAAACGCTCTCGGGCACCCATGGCGGATCAGATGTATCCCCAGGATCGCAGCCGGTCCTCGACGTCCGCGGGGGTCTGCGGGGTCCGGGACTCGAGGAGGCGGCGCCCGACGCGCTCCAGCTCGCCGGTCAGCTCCGAGGCGCCGTCGTTCGTGGGGGACGGGAGGGCGTGGTCCTCCGCCGGGTCCTGGGCGAGGTCGAACCACCGGAATCCCCCGTGCGTGGCGTCGTATACGACCTTCCGGTCCCGTTGGTAGCCGGCGACGAGGACCCGATCGAGCTCGACAAGGCGTCGGCCGGCGAGACGCTCGCGTTCGTGATCCGGGATGATCGTGCTCCAGACGAGCCCGTCGGCCATCGAGAAGACCGGCGACGGCCGCTCCGCCTCGACGAGGCGTTCCAGCGGGAGCCCCGAGGTCGGGATCGCGTCCGGCGTCCCCACACGGGTCAGGATCGTGGGGGCGATGTCGATGAGGCTGGCCCACCCTTTCGCCACGCGGCCGGCGCCCTCGTCGGCCGGGAGACGAAGCCACAGCGGAACTCGGGTGAGCGGATCGTGCACCTGGAGCATGTGGAAGAGCGAGCCATGCTCGCCGAACGCCTGCCCATGGTCGCTGGTCAGTACCAGGACGGTATCCTGCCAACGGCCGGCGTCCTCGAGGACGCGCACGATCCCGGCGAGGCGCCGGTCGAGCGCGCGATACATTCCCCGGCAGAGATCGTGCAGCCGAGCGAACTCGGACGCCGTCGGGACCCAGCGACCCGCCAGCCACCCGACCCCGTCCTGGCGGGTGCCGGACCAGTTGAGCCAGGACCAGAGCCCCGTCGCGATCTCCGGGGCCGGATAGTACGGTTCGTGCCCCTCCAACAGGTTGACGAAGGCGAACACCGGTTGGTCCCTCGGCACCTCCGTGAGCCATCGACCCAGGGTCGGTTCGATCCACGGGGAGACCGAGAGATCCGTGGGAGTGCCGGGATACCGAAGGTGTTGCACGATCCGACCGCCGGCGTCGAGGGCGAACGGGTATCGGTACACCGATCGGGACGACCGTTTCAATAGCCGCCAGAGCGCCCCCCCGCGCACCTGGGCCAGCCGGTGTTCCGTCCCGGACTCCCCCCCGCCGGCCAGGTGCGGCGGGCGCACCGGCCGCGACCCCCGGTAGTACGGTTCCCACCAGCCGGCCCAGGCGGCGCGGTCGAAGCCGTTGACGAGACCGAGATCCGGGGAGACGAGGTGGTTCGCGGAGAGCGAGAGGGCGGTGTAGCCGAGTCGTCGGAGCTGCTCGGGGAGCCGGGGAACATCCGGGCTCAGCTTCAGGTTCGATTTCGCGTGCGCCCCATGTTCCCAGGGGTAGAGCCCCGTGAAGAGGCTCGCGTGGGACGGGACGGTCCACGAGCACGGGGTCACCGCCCTGGGGAAGACGGTGGAGCGGGCGCGGAGCGAAGCGGCGAACGGCATCCATCCCGCGTCCACGGCACCGGCAAGATCGTCGGCGCGTAGGCAATCCATCACCACGACGACGATATCCGGCAGGGCGTCCGCCCGCGGTCGGGCGGCGGCTGGTGGTGACCCGCTCACGTGACCTCTCCCCGCTCGTTCACGTCGGGTAGGCGGGAAGGAGCAGGACGGTCCACTCGTCCGCGGTGTAGACGGCCTTCGCGCCGTACTCGCCTTCCAGGTACGCCGGGGCGTTGGCCGCGAGGCTGGGCAGCAGGGCGGCGGGCACGTTGAGGCTCGAGTAGAGGACGAAGCGCGCCGTCCAGTTCGCCCAGACGGCGGTCGTCGAGACGAGATACGGCAGCTGACGGATGAGATTGCTCGCCTTGGGGGTCGTGAGATTGAGCGAAAAGACCACCGAGTTGCCGGTCCTCGCGATCGCCGGGGCCTTGGCGTCGAGCTCGATGTGCGGCGGATGGGTCCCGTTGTAGGCGTCGAACAGCCCGCCCAGGTCCTTGCTCGGGGTGACGACCCCTTCCGTCGCCAGGGCCCCGATGACCGTCTTCCTCACCCAGGTGAAGTTCCCCGGTCCGCCGCCGCCGTGGAATCGGGCGGTGAGGTTCGGCGGCGGCACGAGGGCGGCCTTCACCTCCAGGATCCGGTACCCCGGCGCCGCCGTGGCCGACACGTTGAACGTGGCTTCGGGCGAGTTCGGCTGGACGGTCATGTTGATCACGACCTGGTAGCCCACGCGGGTGAAGACGAGCGTGAGCCACGATTGGTTCTGGGAGGTGACGGTGATGGAGGGCGACCCGGAGAGGTTGGCGCTGCGCACCGCGCCGAAATGGCCGTACGTCACCTCGATCTGGTTGGCGGGCATCACGACCACCGGGGTGAACGTCCCGTAGATCGCGGCCTGGTAGACCGGCGACGACCCCAGGAACGTGGAGTTCGTCCCCGAGGTCGACGCGGCAACCAGGTTGTTGTTCACCGCGTAGCGGCCCGTGAGGGCCAGGTAGGCGAGTTCGCCGGCCAGGATGTGCGGAGGATCGAACGAGAAGCGCCCCGGGATGTACGGCGCGTAGGCGTCGCGGACCAGGAGCGCCCTCGTCCATTTCACCGCGCCGGAGACGGTGAGCACCGAGCCGGGGACTCCCGAGTGCCGGATATAGTTGAGGGCGTCGAGGAACGCCTGGTCATGCCCCACCCGCGTGGAGTTGAGCTCGTACTTCTCCGATAGCGGGAGGGAGACGAGATCGCAGAGGACGAGGAGGAGCACGACGCCCACCGAGAAGACGAGAAGCGCCCGGGGCACCCGGTATCGGACGGCGTGCACGGCCCATCGGACCCGGAACCGTAGCGGGTTCCCCTTGGGCCGGGGCGGCCGCGGCAACGGGAGCCCGTCCGGCCGCGGCATTAGGAACCGTTGGACGATCAGGGCGACGCCGAGGACGAGCGGCGTGATCAGGAAGTACGCCATCCGGACGTAGTCCGAGACGATGAACAACTCCCACCCACCGATCATGAGGCCCACCGGCGCCCCGATCATCGCCATCACCATCGCCTCGCTGACGGTCAGCAGCTTGGGTCGGAAGAACCGGGCGTAGAGGACGAGCGCCGCGAGGCCACCCTCCGCGACCCCGAGGACCAGGAGCGCGCTCACGGGCGGGAGGATCAGATGATGGAGCCACGTCCGGCTCAAGAGGAAGATGAAGTGCCCCGGACCGTTCTTGACGTGGGCGAACTGGCCGGTCTGCAAGTAATGCGGGTGCGGAACCCCGACGAGCCGCGTGATGAAGTAGAATCCGCCCACGCCGAGCGCGAACAGCCCCATCCCCGCCCACGCCCCCCGGGAGGCGTAGATCTCCTTCGGGATCCGACGGTAGACGAGCATCACGCCCCAGAAGAGGATGAGCGTGACGGCGAGCATGATCGCGACCAGGCTGTGGGTCAGTACGGCGGCGGTCGTGGCGACCCAGGCGATGAAGATGTGGGCAGAACGGTGGGTCCGGGTGAAACGGACCGTGTAGGCGAGGGCGATGTTGAAGAAGACGAACCCGAGGAGGTTCGGGTACGCCCCGAAAAAGAACAGCAATAGGAACGAGGGGTTGAGCAGAACGAACCCTTCTGCGAGCAGCGGCAGGGACCAGGTTCGGGTGAGCGAGCGGCCGAGGAGATAGGTCGACGCGCCGAGGAACGTGGTGACCACCCCCACGTAGAGGCGGGCGCCCATCACCGGGCCCCCGCCGAGGATCACGAGGGAGCCGAGGAGCGGGAACAGGCCCGGGGGGTATTGACCGGGGATGATCCAGCTCGGGGCGGGTAGGTTCACCCACGGGTAGGAGGAGGTGACCCACTCCCCCGGGTCGCCGCCCGGTGGAACCGGGTGCGCCAGCATCACCCATTCGAGCAGGAGGGCGATCGCGATGCCGATCCCGAAGGAGATCGCGAGGGCGGGGCCGTCGGCCTTCGTGCGGCCCAGAAGTCCGCTGGGCTCGGGGCTCGCCGGCAGGTCTCGGAAGAAGTACGCATGCACGGCACGCAGCCGTCGGACGATCGGGTCCAGCAGCCCGCGGGCGAAGCCCGTCTCGGCCGGGGTCCCGCCCTCCACCGATGGCCGCTGGGGCTGGGAGCTCCTCGGGACCACCGCCCGCGAAGCGGGAGGGGCCGTTCCGCCGGCGGTCATCCGGCTAGCTCCTCCGACGGAGCGTCGAACCGAAGCTACCGGAGGGGAAGGACCCGGCGGCACCGACCGCGAGCGCTCGCGATCTCACAGGTAGCCCCAAGACCTCAATCGATCCTCGACATCGGCACTTGGGGCGACCGTCGCCCCGGCCGCCATCCGCGCCGCCACCGCCCGCGTCGCGGCCAATAGGGACGCGGCCTCCGCGTCCGTCGAGCTCCAGAGGTCATGGGCTTCGCCGGAGTCGCGGCGGACATCGTAGAGCCGGGCCGTGTCCGAAGCCACATCGTAGACGAGCTTCCGGTCCCCCTCGTACGCGGCGATGAGCAGGCGATCGATCGCCGCTCGTCGGGCCTGAGGGGCCCGTTGACGGTCCTCGGCGTGGACGAGTCCGTCCGAGAACGCCAACACCGCTCCGACCCGGGGGTGTTCCACCAGGTCCTGGAGGGGCACCCCCGCCCCGCCCAAGGCGTCGGAGGGCAGACCGGCGGCCCGCAACACCGTCGGGGCCAGGTCGATGAGGCTGGCCCATGACCGGCTTCGGGCCCCCCCGCTCCCGCCCCCGGGAGGGCGGTATAGGAGGGGGATCCGCAGCTCGGGCTCGTCCACCCCTTGAATATGGAAGAGCGCCCCGTGCTCCCCGAACGCCTGCCCGTGGTCGCTGGTCAGGATCATCAGCGTGTCGTCCCACCGGCCGACGGCCCGGAACGCCTCCACGATCTCCCGGATCCGGCCGTCCAGGTCCCGGATCGCACATCGGTACAGATGGTGAAGCCGCCCGTACTCCTGCGCCGTCGGGTTCCAGTCGCCCGAGACCCACCCCATCCGGTCCTGACGGCTGCGCACGTACCTCCACCAGTCTCCGGCGGTCGGCAGACCTTCGGCATCGCGAAGGTACGGCTCGTGGGCGTCGAGGAGATTGATGAAGCAGAACACCGGCTCCGACGCCGGGGTTTCCGATAGCCAGCGACGCAAGGTCGGCTCGAGCCACGAGGCCATGGCGGGTCGCGGGGGTGGGTCCCCGGCCTGGAAGCGGAGGGCGACCCGGGTCCCGGCGTCCCAGACGCCGGGGTACCTCGCCAGCAGGACGCCGGTCCACTGGGCCACGCCGCTCAACCCTCGGACTCGGTGCTCCAGCGCGGCCGCCCGATTCGGACCTCCCTCGAGCGATTGCGGCGGTGAGGCGTGGCGGCTCACCCGGTCGAACAGCGTCGTCCCCCAGGCCGCCTGCTGGAAGCCGTCGACCAGGCCCAGGTTCGGCGAGATCAGGCCGTTCGCCGAGACGGAGAGCGTACGGTAGCCCGCCGTCCTGAGCAGCCCCCCGACCTTGGGGAGCGCCGGGTCGAGCTGGAGCTGTCCCCGAGCATGGACCTGGTGCTCCCACGGATATCGGCCGGTGAAGATCGTGGCGTGGGCGGGCACGGTCCAGTGGGCGACGCTGGCCGCGCAGGGGAACTCAACGGCATCTCGCCGGAGCTCCTCCACGAACGGCATCGGCGAGACCGGATCGGCCCCCCCGGGGAAATCACTGGCGCGTACGCAGTCGAGGACCACGATCAGCACGTTGGGAGGACGGCCCGGCACCATCGGTTGGCCGGGAGCTTCCATCCCGGTACCCTCTTAAGGCTCTAGGCTGGGATTCAACCCTTTCTAGTGCGTGCTACTACGCATCCGTGCGCCGGAGGCTGGCCCGCGGGCGGCGGGCCGGAACTCATCCCTGCAGGATCGTCCACTCCGAATTCACGAAGAAGGTTCGGTACCCGAACGCCTGGGTGAACTGGTGGGCGGTCGGGAGGTAGTCGGCTCGGTTCGGGAGCATGACGAAGTGGATGTTGTAGCCGGCGAGGTAGCCGGTCGTATTGAGCACCGATGGGAGGCGGACCGCGGGGTTCGACGTCGGGGTGGTCTGGAACTCGATCGAGACGGTGAACGGGGCGCCCGCGACCGGGTCGACGAACCGGAGGGACGCGGTCGGGGAGGCCACGGTGAGGTTGATCGCGCTCGTAGCGGGGGCGGGATCCATCCGGGCGACGGTATTGATCGGCACCGGGTCCGGGAGCGGCCCGACCCCGGCGGAGAGGTTCCAGTACAATGAGTTACCGGAGACCGCGGCCGAGGCTACCGGGCTGGGGTTGAGGAGCTGAGAGGTGAGGGGGAAGCCCTCGAGCGAGAACGAGAGGGCGCTGAGATCAACGCCCGGGGAGGGGTTCGCGGTGAAGTTCAGCCATCCCGAACCGCCGCTACCCAACGCGGTCGACTCGGTGACGGCGACCCCGGGCGAGGTGAAGAGGAGTTGGGCCCCCCCGCCGGCGCTCGGATATTGGAGAGCGGACAACCCGGGGGTCACCACCCCGTGGGTGGCGGTGGTCGACCCGTTGATCGTAGTGACGTTGATCGTCGAGGGGAGGACCCGCAGGACCGGGAAGTTGATTCCCTGGTAGAGGACCGAGTAGGCCGGTACCGACTGGACGGCTCCCGGATCGCCGAGCCCCGAGTAGGAGAACGCGGCTTGGTTGTTCGTGATGGCGGCTTCGCCGTTCAGCGCGAAATAGGTCCGTTGGGCGTTCACGATCTGCCAGGGGAAGAAGAGCAGCCACGTCGGACCGACTTCGTACGCCCCGCGGGTGGTGAGCGCCTCCGTCCAACGCACGACGCTCGCCGCCGCGAGGACCGAGCCCGGCTGGGGGTTCCCGTTGAGGGCGTGCATCGCCTGAAGGAAGTACTGGTCGTGGGTGAGCCCCGTGTCGACCTTCTCGAGGTGGGACGCCGTCGGGACCGTCACCGTTCCGACGAGGAGCACGACGACGAGCAGGAGACCGGCGTCGACCCGCCAGCCGAGCCGAACGACCCGCCGGGGGAGGCCCGACGGCGTCGACCCCTCAACCGGTGCCTCGGCCCCCGCCGCGAGGCGGCTCGAGGTCGCGGCGCGGCGGAGCTCGATCCAGCTATCGACGAGCAACGCCGCCGCCAGAGCCAGCGGAATCGGCAGGAAGTAGAGGAAGCGGCTGTAGACCGTGTCCACGTGGGCGTACCACCCGGCCACGGGGACGACGAGGCACGTCACAAGCCAGGCGGAGGCGAGGAGCACCGGCGGGGTCAGGGCCCGCGGGAGGAAACGGCGCGTGAGGGCGAGGGCGCCTAGCACGACCAGCGCGGCGCTGATCAAGACTCCGACCGACTCGTCGACGGAGAGGAACAATGCCGGACCCGACGGAAAGAACGCCGGCTCCGAGGAGAGGGGCGTGAAGATCTGGCCGATGTTGTTCAACTGATAGGCCGCGGGGTTCGAGTAGAGGTACGAGGCATGGGAGATCGACAGCAGGCTCGTCACCTCGGTGTACGCCCCGACGGTCGCGGCCAGGACCGCCAGCCCGACGAGGTTGCCCCGATTCCAGACAAGCGGCCACACTCCGCGATGGGAGGCGGCGACCAGGAGAAACCCGAGCGACAGCGAAGCGACGAGCAGCACGAAGGTCAGGGTGTGATCGAGGTACGTGAGAGCGACGAATCCCCACATCGCCACCGCGTACCCCGGTCGACGGGTGTGGAGGAATCCGAGTAGACAGACGAGCGCCTCGTTGAACAGGATGAACGCCATGAAGTTGGGGTATCCCCCCCAGTAGAGCATCGACAGCGTCGTACCGTTCAGCAGGGCGGCCGCCACGAAGGCGAGCTGGGCCGGCCCCGAGACGAGGAAGCGCCGGGAGAGGTGGATCGTCGTCGCACCGAAACCGAGCAGCATCAGGATGGCGAAGATGAATCCCGGATAGAGCGGGCTCTGCGTCAATCGGACCAGAAGCCCGAGGAACGGGAAGATGAACGGGGGGTAGACGTACGGCGAGCCGACGGCCTGAGCGGGGGGATGCGCGAGCCCGACGAACCCATAGGAACGCTGGGTCCAATCGGCGGAATCGAAACCGGGCGGCACCGGGGCGAGCTGGTAGGTCTGGAGGACCACGACGGCGACGAACAACGCGAGCAGGATGGAGCCGACGAGGTAGGGCCGGTTCGGAGCCCCTTTGAGATGACGCCACAGGTGCCAGAAGGAAGGCAGGGCAGGGGCAGGGGGAGCCTCAGTCGAAGGTTCCGACACCGGTAGCTGTCGACTCGGGGATTCACTAATCAGGGTTTCGGTGAGCCGGAGCGGCGGCACGCGGACGACCCCCGGGACCGGCCCGTCTCCCCCCGGGGAGACCGCCGTACGTCGGACGGGCCACTTGCGCGCGCACGGTCCACCCCCCACCGTACGTGAGCGCGCGATACAAACCGACTAGACTTTATCCCGTGCGACTCCTCCAACGCGTCTCAAGGAGGAGAACCGTGCCACCCGGTGGGACGAACGACCCCCCCTCAACCGGCGAGCCGACGGCTGGCGCCCTGCCAGGGTGGGGGTGGCCGTACTGGGCCGCGATGTTGGCCATCGTGGCCGCCGCCGTGGCGGTGGTGGAATGGCAGTTCCAGATGGCCCCGCTCCCTCCGGGGAACGACACCGGCCACTGGCTGTGGACCGCCTACGGGTACGCCGGCCTTCCGACGCCGCCCGCCGCCGCCGTCGGCAGCCCGTACTCCGTTCCTCCGCTCCCGTTCGTGATCCTGGCGATCTGCGTCCGGATCGCTGGGGATCCGTTCACCGGTATCGATCTGTTCGCCGGGGTGATGCTCACCGCCTTCGGCCTCACGGTCATCCACCTCGCCCGAACCTACCTGCGGCACCCCCCGTTCGGGGTCCTCCTCGTCGGCGTCGTGATGTTCGATGGGACGATCATGAGCATGCTGTTCTGGGGCGGGTTCCCGAACTTCACCGGCGTCGTCTTTCTCGAAGAATCGATGGTCGGGGCGTTGCTATTCGCCCGGTCGGGGACGTTCCGGGACGCCCTGATCCTGTACGGGGCCCTCGCCCTCACGTTCCTCTCCCACGATCTCTCTTTTGTTCTGGCCGTCGGGGGGATCGCGCTCGGGGCCGTTTTCCTTCTCGCCACCGGTCTGATGGAGGGGCGATTCCTCCTCCGGTGGCAGAACCTCGCCGGGATCGCGATTCTCGGCGGGGTGTGCGCGGGCTACGAGGTCATCACCCGGGCCCTGGCGGTCCCGCGCCCGGGTCTCATCAACTCGAATCCGGCGACCTACGTGATCGCGAACATCGGCCAGATATTCAATCCGATCACGCTCTCCGGGTCGACCACCCCGACCTACGAGCTCCCGGTGGTGGTGGCGCTCGCCATCCTCCTCATCACGCCGGTCTTCCTGATCCTCCTCGTCCTGTGGCTACGTCTCGGCAGCCTCCGCCCCGCCTTCCGATGGGGAACAGCTCCGGCGGGCCCGACCCCGGCGATCGGTTCGCGGGCCGGGACGGTCGACCGGGCGCTGGTGCTCTCCGTCGGCTGGCTGGCCGGGACGATGATCGTTCCGGCCCTCGGTTACCTCCTGCATGTCGACACCGATTACCTCCGTTTCGGCTTCTTCCTTCCCGTCGCATTCCTCCCGCTCCTGGTCATCTCGATCGAGCGCGCCACGGAGGTGGCGACGGGGTACTCTCCCTCGGGCCCCCCCGCTCCCTCGGGCGTCGATTCGTCGGTGGGAGTTGCGCCCGCGGGGAGTCGACGACCCCTCGGCGGGATCCCCCGGCCTTGGGTCGGGGTCCATATTGCCGTCGGGATAGTGGTGGTCCTCGTCGCCGCGGGGTACGGCGTCCCCGTGGCGATATCGAGCGAGCGGGTCAACATCCAGAACGCCCACGACGCGATGTTCCTCGACGCCGTATCGTTCCTCCGGCAGAGCCATGCGCCCGGCGCGGTGCTGACCTACGATGGGGCGACGAGATGGGTCCAGTCCCTGACGTCTCGGGCGGCGTACGACTCCGCGCCCACGTGGGAGCTGTTCTTCCCCTACCAGATCGTCGACGGTCAGGAAGCCTACTTCGCCCTCAACAGCGTCACGACGGTGACCGACAACCACGTCGCGCTGATGTACTCCGGCTCGGGCGTGGCGTCGCTTTCCGCGCAGCCGATGTACTCCGTCCTGCTCGAGGGGATCCCGTTCCCCGTGCTGCGGGTCACCCCGCTCGCGACCTGGGTGAACGTCACGCAGAACGGCATCGAGCAGCGCTACTCCCCGACGGAGTGGGGGGCTCCTAGCGTCGAGGTCACCGGGGGGCCGACCCCGTCGGTGACGACGTCGTTCTCCGGACCTCTTTTCTACTACAATGAGACCGACCAGATCGTGGCAGGGGGCGGGGCGTTCCTCAACGTGACCGTCGCCCCGGCCCCGGGGTCCGGCGCGACGATCGACTCCTTCTCGTACGGCCTCGCCCCCCCATCGCCGACGGACCCGATCCTCCACGCCGGGAAGTCGGCCGGGATCAGCACCCAGGCGTCCAGCTTCGTCTGGCAGATCGCGGGGAAGCTGGGCCAGATCCCCGGCACGTACGTGCTCTCGACCGCCGGGTCGTTCCAGACGCCCCCGTCGTCGATGTCGCTCCCGACGAAGGGTGCTCCCAACCTGCTGATCTTCACCTTCGGGGGGAACGCCTCGCCCGCCACGAGCTCCTCGCTGGAGCTCCAGACGAGCGGGACCGGGAACCCCGCCGTGCAACTCCCGAACCTCCTTGCGACGGCGACGTTCCTCTCCGGTCACAACGTCCATTTCGTGCTCCTCCCCGACAACCCCGTCTACGTCCCGACGATCCAGGTCTTTGAGACGCAACTCGGTTTCCAGCCGGCGTTCCAGAACTCCGAGTGGACGGTGCTGGAAGGATGACGGGCCGCGCCACCCACCGCCGATTGCGAAGGGGCCCCGCACGCCACGCGCCCGGGGGGGCGGAGTTCTCGCGACCGGTCTTGGCCCACGCCCCGCTGTTCCTCGTGGGGACTCTCCTGCTCCTGGCGACGCCGGGGCTCGCCTCGCCCACGGCCGCCACGTTCGGCCATCCCGCGCCCCTAGGGACACCGGCACCGGGGGCGCACGTCGCGACGCGGGCCCCGGTCAATGAGAACATCTCCGTCCCGTTGCCCAACCCGTCCGCCCCGGGACCCAACGGGACGAGGACCGCCCTGAACGGGTCGGCGGGCGACATCCTCCTCGTGACGGTGATCGTCTCGTTGGGGAGCTTCAACTCCACCTGGGGGGTCGTCCAGGTCCACCTCCCCGGTCTCTCCGTCCGGTTCCCGATCTACGGAGGGGCGGATCCCCAGTTCCCCCTCTCGGTATCGGCGCGGAACCTGACGTTCGCGAACAACGGCACGCTCTCGTACCCGACCGCCCTCCCGCTCACCCGGATCGCCGAGTTCCACCCCGGGCTCAACGCGACGCTCACGAGCAATGGCTACGCGCCGTTGGCTTCGCTGCCGTGGGGCACCGTCGCCCTGAACGTCTCGTGGAGCTACACCCTCAACAACTCCTCCGGGCAGCTCCGCGTCGGGGCGGGACCGAGCCTGCCTCAGTCGATCTTCCCGGCGCAGTCGTTCATCTTGAGCTACGCTGGTCCGGTGACCCTGCTGGTTGGGACCCAGTTCACCGCCTGCCTGACCGGTACGGTCGCGAACCGGTCGTTCGGGTTGCGGGGGGTGAACGCCTCGGGGATCGTGTTCTCGAACGTCAGCACCTTCCTCGGCCCCGGCTCGACCGGATGCCTGGAGATGCCGGTGCCGCTGACCACCTCGGTCGGCAAGGTCACGGTCCAGCTATGGGAATACACTTCCGAACCGATCCGGCTCAAGCCGATCCCCGCCACCACCGTCGCCGGCGCGATCGGACGGATCGCGGGAGCGGTGGCACCGTCCAATGTGTCGGTCCTGCTGACGATCGACGGGTTTCCGATCGCCCCGACGGTCGGCGGGAACTATTCCATCGGGATGGTGCCGGGGGCGCACCGGGTGTTCTTCAACGCCTCCGGGTACTGGCCTCAGGCGACGTTGATCAACCTCACCGCGGGGACGACGGTGTGGATCAACCTCACCCTCCTTCCCAAGAATCAGGAGCCGACGAAGTTCGGCGCGCCGCCCCTGCTCACCCTCACACCGGGGCAGACGGCGATCCTCGCCCTCGCGGCGCTCCTGGTGGTGCTGGCCGGCGCCTACCTGATCTGGCAGCGGCGTCGGCCGCCCGCGCCGACCTCGACCCCCACCCCGCCCGCCGGTGCCGGGACCGAGCGCGGGGCCCGTGGTCCTGCCCACCCGTAAAGCGGCACCCGGGAAGCGGCGCCCGCCGGTGGCCTCCGACCCGCGGTCGGGGGGTTCGATTTCGTGTGCCGCGTGGAACTTATCCGCCGTTTCGGCCCTTCATTAGCTTCGATGAGCGCCGAAGGAGCACCTTCC
>JABCYU010000047.1 GCA_013290045.1 Methanobacteriota archaeon
CTCGGGGGGAGGTGAAGTCACCCCGAAGAACGCCGCGAAGCGGACAGGCGGTCATGCGGGACTTTGTCACGGCAAGAGCGTCTGTCGCTGTCGGCCTCTCTCGACGCCGGTCAGAGATCGAGATCGGCGCCACCCACCACGGGTCTCCTCGCCCGGATCGGCCCCGCGAGCGTAAGGAATCTCAAATTACCGAGGAGGAAGCGGAGCCTCAGCCGGCATCTCCAGGACCTCGCGGAGCACGCCGAGGTCTGCGCCGAGTTCCGGGTCCTCCTCCCACCATTTGTCGCAGTAACCTCTGAGTAGCGACAGTTGTCGCAGTATCGCTCGACAGGAAATGGGGGGGTTTCTCGAGGTGAGGTTCGGGGGCGGGCGACAACCAACCCGAAAAGTCGCCCCATAGAGAGTTCGAGGATGCCTGCGATGCCAGCGATTCAGAACCGAGCCGGGGCGACCAAGGCCGAACGACCGGGGATACTCCCCCGGGAGCTCAGCGCATGATGCGGGGCGCGAACGAGGCGACCTTCGAGGTAGCCCTCCATGAGTGGGACACCCACGTCGACCGCTGCGTCGAATGTCTCACCGATGGGATGAACCTCTGTTACGAGGGCCAGTTCCTCACCGAGGAGATCGTCGAGACGCGGCAGGCGATCGCGATCGAGGCGGGCGTTACCTCGCCCACTCGCCCGTTCCGCGGTCCCCAACGGGCCGCCGAGCCCAGCGGAGTGGCGGCATGATCCGCCGTGGTGCGCTATTCGGCCTCGCGGCGGCCGGCGCGGCGCTCACGCTGGTGGCCCTGTTCGCCTTCGGGGGCGCCAGTGTCGGTTCGGTCCGTGCGGGCGCGGCGCCGAGCCCCGGGGCGCACGTCACGCTGTGGGGCGCCCACTGCCTGATGTCGGTCAGCATGACCCCGTCGTCCTACGTGGTCCCGGTCGGCACCCCGGTGATGATCCACACGTCGCTCCACGTGCTGCCCGGGTCCCCTTCGAGCTGCGCGCGGACGGCGTCGTACTACTACTCTAACCTGCCCGTCGGCCTCCTTCCCGCGAACTCCCCGATCATCGCGGGATACGTCGACGTGCCGGGCGTCTACCACGTCTCGGTCGTCGTGGTCGTTCCGAACGGCCTCGCGATCGCTCACCTGACGATGGCCGTGGCGGGGGGGGCCTGAGCAGTCGAGCCTTCGGTTCGATCCGCTCGACCTGACCCCGCCCAAAAACGCTGGTCGGCTTCGGCCGACCGGGGGAGCCCCGCCCCTCACGGGGCTCCCCACTTTTTTCTTCGATTGGCTTCGAATGACGGGACCACGCTGCCCGGTGAATCCAAACTCAATGAATCGGGGTCATGTCTGGCGACGAGTTGGGACCTCCGAATCGGGCTGTCCCACGGGCGGCTCCCCGGCTTGGCCCCCGAACCGAACCATCCCGAAAGCATCGGACCCGGCGTCGCTATGGAGCGTTCTCACGTACACCGCTGGTTGGTTTTCCTATTCGTCATCAGCTGAGCTATCGTAGCTTTCTCGGACCAGCCCCGACGGTCCGTCGGCGATCTCGCGGGTCGGGCTTTCCAGATGCGGGCTAGCGCGATTGGATTTCCCGTCTTCGCCGCACCGTTCCGTGTGTACAATCCCCAACGGGCCAGGTGAGAATGACCCTGCGATTCGATCTCGCTCCGTCCCGACAATCTTTGCCGGGCGGATCAACTTCCTAGCCAGACCGGTCCCGACGACCCTGCCTTCGGAGTCGGTGGAGGGATCGAATGCTACGACCAGACACCGGCTGACAGTGTCCAAACACGGTTCGAGGGGCCGTTGCTATAGATCCCACCGAACACCAAGACGTAGCGGTCTCTCACGTCGTAGGTCAGCGAGGCGGAGTACATCCCCGGGGGATTCAGGGTTCTAACAAGCGTCCACGTGGCGTGCCCGTACTTCCAAGTCTGGTCCACGTAGGTCCCGTTCGAATACGAGAAGTAGCATCCGAAGAGGACCACATGACCTGCGCGGCGATCGAAAACCATTCCATCGCCGTCGCCTCCGAAATGAACCCGGGGAGCTTGACTCGTCGTGAAATTTGTCCAAACCCCACCGGAATAGGTCCAGGTGCGGTTACCTTCCAACATCAGGAAATAGCCGTTGCGCGGGTCATAGACAACGTTGCCCCGCTCCCGGGGAGGAGGGAGTCCGTTGCCAGCGACGCTCGCCGCCGGGCTCCAGACTCCCGCTCTGTAGGTCCAAAGTCCCACTGCCCCCCCAGTCAGGAGGTAGACACAGTGATCCGCCACATCGTACGCCATTCGACCCTCTCCAAAACCTGGTGAAACCGGGGGGGCGGTCGTCGTGCGAATTCGGGACCAAGTACCGTTCGCAAATGCCCAGGTGTCGTTGAGCAAGAACTGACTTCCGTGGGCGTTTGTGTAGTATCCCCCGAACAGCAACACGTACCTATCGTAGCCGTCGTAGATCATGTCTGGAGCTACTCGCTGACTCGGCGCCTGGGCCTGCGAAATGTTAGCCCAAGTGCCGTTCACATAGGTCCAGGTATCGTTCTGGAAGCTCGCGGTGGTTTCACCCCCGAACAGGACAACATACCCGTCTCGAGCATCGTACGCCAGCCCTGCGTCCCAGCGAGGCGAGGGGGATGATATCGCCGAGACGGTTGGGCTTGCCGTTGGCAGTTGGGCGATTGAGGCCGACGACCTGTGGATAGCATCAAAGCTGCCCATTCCGCCGAGGCAAAGGAACGCCACTAGCAGCATACTCGAGCCCAGTCGAACGAACCCCGTCCTCCTTGCCCGGTCTGGAATCATGGAGGTTCCAAGTCGTAGGCGACCTCGTCAAATAAAGCAGTTGAAATCAAGTGGCGCACTCCCAGCCCGAGCGTGCGACAGGCGAGGGAGGTAAACGCTGGCCGAGAACGAGAGGCGCGACGATCAACTCCGCTGGCACTCAGGAGATCTGGCTACGGAGTCCGAGGTGACACTTGGGGTGCGCCGGGAGAGTGAGACACACCTCCCCGCTCCGCCCTCGCGAGGAACCGCCGTCCCCAGAGCCGTCTGATGACAATTCCCCCGCAGTCCGACGAGGTGGAGCATACGGGAGGTCAAGCAGTGGGCTCGGGGACGGCGGACTCGAGGCGGACGAGCACCCGATGCCAGGGCGCCTCCGTGACCAAGGCGTGCGGGTCAACGGGGCGGAAGGTCGGCTCCGGAAGAGCTCGAGCCCGGCTGCGGTCCTCGAATGAATGCTCGAAAAGGTGGCCCGGTTCCCCGCCTCCTCCAGGATCGCGGCGCTGACTGTAGAACGAGGGGGCTCTAGACGCCTCGCCCGCCCGAGGGACAGGGTATGACTCGGTCTCAGTAATGCGGAGACTGGGAGGGAGGATCGAGTCCACCCCCCAAACTCCAACGGGAGGTTCGGGCCTGTCGTCGGGGCCCCACGTGGCGAGAGAAACCTAACCGTTATAATCGGTCCCCCCGTTCGCCCGCGCGGGCGGGGCATGTCCGAGTCATCTCCCCGAAGCGCATCAATAGTCGCCTCCCCCCCGTCGCGTTCGAACCGTTCGTTCGCGAGTCGCCCATCGCTGAGCGCCCTCGGTCTCTCTCCGGGCAAGCGGACGCGGCTGAAGCGGTTGCTCTACGATTACGGCCCCGGAGGTGGCACGCTTCTGGTCCTTCCGATCGACCAGGGGCTGGAGCACGGCCCGGTCGACTTCTTCCAGAACCCGGACGCCCTCGATCCTGAGTACCAGTACCGTCTCGCGCGGGAAGGGAACTTTTCGGCGATCGCGCTCCACATCGGCCTCGCGGAGAAGTACTTCCACCAGTACGCGGGCGAGGTCCCGCTGATCCTCAAGCTGAACGGGAAGACGACGATCCCCAGCGACGCGCAATCGTTCTCGGCGTTGACCGGAACCGTCGAGGACGCGGTCCGGCTCGGCGCCGACGCCGTGGGATACACGGTCTACGTGGGGTCTCCGGCGCAGGACCGGGATTTCGCCCAGTTCCAGCAGGTGCGCCGGGAGGCCGACCGCTTCGGCATGCCGGTGATCGTCTGGGCGTACCCGCGGGGTGAGGCGGTGGCGAAGAAAGGCGGGAAAGAGAGCCTGTACGCTATCGACTACTCCGCCCGCGTCGCCCTCGAGCTCGGAGCGGACGTCGTGAAGCTCAACTATCCGGTCCGATCCGACAAGGACGCCGACAGCCCCGCGCCCTACAACACCCTCCAACTCTCCCCAGAGCAATCGTTCCGCAAGGTCGTCGAGAGCGCGGGACGGGCGCTCGTCCTGGTCTCCGGCGGCGAGAAGGTCGGCGATCCGGAGCTCCTGGAGAAGGTCCGGATGTCGATGAACGCCGGGGCGACCGGGATCATCTTCGGCCGGAACCTCTGGCAGCGGCCGTGGGCGGACGCGCTCAAGATCACCCGCGAGCTCCATGCGATCTTCGGGGAGTACGCCCAGCCCCTCGCCTGAACGAACCGTCCGGTTGCTGCTGCTGTTCGCCGGCGAGGACCGGCCGAAAGCGTGCACCGGGCGGCGGCTCGTCGCACGTCGCCTCGCCGAAGCGGTGGGGCCGGGCCGAGCTCCGCGCCCCGCACCGGTCCTTCTCGACCCTCGCTCCAACGTGCCGCTCTCCGGCCGGGACGCGGCCGTGGCCCGGCGGGGCGGGCTGCTCGGAGTCGATTGTTCCTGGAACCGCCTCGATCAACGCGGCGGCTACCCGGACCTCGCGCCGTGGCTTTCCCAGATCCCTACCCGTCGACGTCTGCCATTTCTCCTCGCGGGGAACCCGCAGCATTACGGCCGCCTTGGGGAGTTGAACACCGCGGAGGCGATGGCCGCCGGGCTCTACCTGCTCGGGGAACCCGAGCGCGCCCGAAAAATCCTCTCCGGGTTCGGCGGGGGAGAAGCGTTCTTCGACCTCAACCGGGAACCCCTCCAAAGCTATGCGACCGCCGCCGACGCGGACGAGCTGCTCCGGGAGGAGCGGTCGTACTTCTGAGGCGAGGTCCGGGCCGGACCGATCCCGGGTCTGCCGGCGTCAGTCCGGGGGTGGAAACTCCTTCCCCTCGGTCTCGAGACGCTCGATCCGGGCGTCTCGCGTGGAGGCGATCGCCCGTGAGAGCGGCAGGAAGGCGCAGAGAACCCCCCCGAACCTCTCGTAGGTCCGGCTCGTGTGCAGGGTCAAGCAACGGTCGTGGAAGACCGAACGTCCCGCGAGATCAGGATCGTGACCGCGAAGGAAGACCCGGAGGCCCGACGCGGTGAAGAACCGTTCGAGGTCGGATTCGGTGAACTGCGTGTCCATCCCCCGGTGAGCTCGAGAAGCGGCACACTCTCCCCAGACGATATCGAGCAGTAGATCCTCGCTGACCGTATCGAACGACCTCTTCCAGTCGGTCCCCGCGACCGATCGCGGGAATCCCCCGTGGGCGAGGTAGGCACCCGAGGGGGTCGTGGCGGCGAGCGGCCCTCGCTCCAGCAACCCGACCAGGCGGGCGTACCGTTCCACATCCGGTCCCCACAACTGGTCGACCTCCTCTGGGAGGTCGTGGGGGAGCACCGGGATCCGCCGGTTGGTCTCGTGGTTTCCCTGGATCAGCACGACGCGATCCGGGAATCGGGCGGCGAGATCGAGCAGATAGAGCGAGTTCGCCACGGAACCTTCCCCGCAGTCGTCCGGGGACCGGTCGACGTAGTCGCCGAGCCCGACGAGGAAGCGATGGCCGGGGTCCGCTAGGAATCGAGCGGCCACGGCCTGTGTCGATCGCCAGTCCCCATGGGTGTCCCCGAACACGATCACGTCGTCCTCCGCCCCACCGGAGAGGGGGCAAAGGGCCGGCGACACCGGCACGTCCCGCTCCAGTCGGTCGAGGAGCTCGTCGGCCTCGTCCGGTTCCATCCTAAGGAATGACGCGGGGTCGAGTCGCGTCGGGCCCGGCGCCGGCGGCCGAGCCTCCCGAGTGGTCATCGGCCGATCACCGGGCATGCGGGGGGCCGGAGTTCCCGGGGAGCGGAGCGGTTCCGCGCCTCGTTTGAACCGGCGTATGCCCTAGGCAACAGGGTCCTAAGCCCTGCCTCGGAGGCCCCGACCCGCTCTCGGGACGGTTTGGCCGAGCTGGAGCACCCCCGCACGGGGCGTTCGCGCGAAGAGAGAGAGTAGCCCCGGCAGGATTTTCGGCCAAGGAGGTCTCCGACCCCCGCGGCGTTCGAACCTGCGTCGCGAGATCCAGAGTCTCGCATGATTGGCCACTACACTACGGGGCTACGCCGGTCGCCAGCGGGGGGCCGTTCATAAACGTTGCCGAAGCGGGGATGGCCACCGGCGCGGTTCGACCCGGAACGCCGGTGGGAAGCGCTCGCGAACCGCCTAATAGACCGTCGCGGTCCCGGTGACCGACCATGCCCGGGGGGCTGCATGGAGTCGGGAACGGACCGGGATCGTCGGGCGACTCCGGGCCGCGGCTCCTGGAGCGTCCAAACGGCTGACCCCCACGACGGGCGCCGGTGGAGACGCTGGATCACCCCTGGGACGATCCCCCTGTTCGCGATCCCCGTGATGCTCGGGGTCGCCGCGCCCCAGTTCTTCACCGTGGCGGGGTACCTACCGACCGCGGCGTTCGATCTCGGGGCCTCGTTCAGCCGGATGCTGATCGCCTACCTGCTCTCGCTCGGATTCGCCCTCACGTACGGCTACATCGCGGCCACTCACCGGACCAGCGAGCGGATCATGATCCCGATTCTCGACCTGCTTCAGTCGGTCCCGATCCTCGGATTCTTCCCGCTGGCGATCGTGCTGTTCGTCGGGCTGACCCCGAACAGCTGGGTCGGCCCGAACATGGCCTCCATCTTCCTGATCTTCACGTCCATGAGCTGGAACATGGTCTTCGGGGTCTACGAATCGCTCAAGTCCGTCCCGTCGGACCTGAAAGAGGCTGCCAGCTCCTTCGGGGTCACCGGGCGGCTCCGATTGCGTCAGGTGCTGCTTCCGGCGACCGCCAACCGTCTGGTCTACAATTCGATCCTTTCGTGGACGGGGGGGTGGTACTTCCTCGTCGCCGCCGAGTTCATCTCGAACTCGTCGAGCCAAACGGTCCTCCCCGGGATCGGGAGCTTTCTCATCCAGAACGTCAACAACGGACCGGCGCTGATCGCGGGGATCGCCCTGCTGATCGTGCTGATCGCGCTGCTCGACCTCGGAGTATGGCGCCCCCTCGGTCGATGGGCGGAGAGGTTCCGCTACGACCAGACCCCGAGCGGGGAACAGACCGTGGGAGGGGCGGATCCGGGTCCGAACCCGCTACGACGTGCGGCCGGATACGTCGCGCGTCGCGTTCGCACGGGAGTAACCTACGTCGGGACCCCGCTCGTCTCGATCGCCAGCGCGACGGTCCGGCCGATCACCCGCAAGCCTCGGCCCGTTGCGAGGCGCTACCTTTCCGAGTTCGGCCTCGGCGCCCTGCTGGTCGTGCTCTGGTTGCTCCTGTTCGTGATCGTCGTCAATGTCTACATCGTGTACACCTGGCCCGTCCTACCTGCCGTGCGGGCCCAGCTCTCGCAGATCCCGCTCGCGCTCGGAGATTCCCTCGCCCGTCTCGTGGTCGCATATGCGATCTCGCTCGCCATCGCCCTCCCGCTCGCGGTCTACCTCGTCCATCACACCCGGGCCTACCGGATCGGCCTGCCGGTCGTGGAGGTCATCGCCTCGGTCCCGGCGACCGCCCTGTTCCCGGTGTTCATCTTCGGCCTCCTGCCGTACATCGGCTTCGAGGGCGCGTCGGTGCTGATGCTCGTGACCGGGATGATGTGGTATCTGTTCTTCAACATCCTCTCCGGGGTGAGGGCGATCCCGCCGGATCTCGACGAAGCGGCGCGCTCCTACGGACTCCGGCGGCGGAAGTACTACCAAAAGGTCCTCATGCCCGCGATCCTCCCGGCGCTGATCACCGGCTCCATCACGGCGTTCGGGGGCGGGTGGAACGCGCTCGTTGTCGCCGAGTACCTGCAGACGAACGGTCGCTCCTTCCAGGTCCTGGGCGTCGGGGAACTGATCAACGTCGGCAACTACGCACCGGGAAACAGCGGGACCGTCCTGATGGTCTCCGCGCTGCTCGCGCTCGTGCTGGCCGTGCTCGCGCTGAACGAACTCTTATGGAAGCCGCTCTACCGCAGGGCGGTCGAGAAGTATCGCTACGACTGAGTCGGGATAGCGCGTCGGAATCGAGGAGGTGGGGAGTTGGCGCTCATCGAGGTCGACGAGCTCTACAAGAGCTTCCCCTCGCGCCACGGAAACGTCCAGATCATGTCGGACGTCTCCTTCAGCGTCGCGGACAACGATTTCCTGGCGATCGTCGGACCTTCCGGATGCGGCAAGTCCACGCTGCTGCGGCTGATGCAGGGCCTCGACCGGCCGAGCTCCGGATCCATCCGGTTCCGCGGCCAGCACGTCGACGGGGTCGCCAGCGAGATGGCGATGGTGTTCCAGAACTTCGCCTTGTTTCCCTGGCTCACCGTCCACCAGAACGTCTCGCTGGGGCTTGAGGCGCGGGGATGGGCGGAAGAGCGGATCCTCGCCCAGGTCGAGCGGTACATCTCGGTCACCGGGCTCGTGGGGTTCGAGGAGGCCTACCCGCGCGAGCTCTCCGGAGGGATGCGACAGCGGGTCGGGCTGGCCCGGGCGCTCGCCGTGGAGCCCGCCGTCCTGCTCATGGACGAACCGTTCTCGGCCCTCGATCCGCTCACCGCAGAGAGTCTCCGCGAGGAGGTGCTCCAGCTCTGGCGAGATCCCCAACTGCCCCCCGAGGCGGTGATCCTCGTCACGCACAACATCGAAGAAGCGCTCGTCATGGCGGACCGGATGATCGTGCTGTCGCGACGCCCCGGCCGGGTGTTGGCGGGCGTGCTCGTCAATCTGCCGAGACCCCGGGATCGCAAGTCGCCGGCGTTCTACGAACTGACCGACTACGTGTATTCGCTGATCACGGAGGGCGCCCCGAACGGGGGGACGACGACGGTGGCCCCCGCCGGAACCTCGGACCCTTCCTCCACCTCCCCGGCGCCTCGGTAACCCTTATAGGAAGACACCCGAGTACAACCCTCGAAGTTTCGGAGTTTCGATCCACGTGCCGACCACCTACCCCAAAGTCTCCCCGAACGAGGTGATGGGCCTCCTGGTCCTCCTCAACGACCATAAGGGGTCCGAGGACATCGCCCGCCTGGCCGATGACCTCGACCTCGAGATCGACGAGATCCTCCCGGCCGTCGAGTACTCGGAGGCGCTGTCCCTCGTCAAGGTCTCCGACGGCCGGGCCAGCCTGACGGAGACCGGCAAGAAGCTGCTCGCGGGGACGATCCGCGACCGTAAGACGATGCTGCGCGATCAGCTGAAGAAGACGACGCTGTTCAAGGCGCTCCTTCGCGCCCTCGAGGGCACGCCCGGCGGCCGCCTCTCGGAGGAAGAGGTGACGCGGCTCATCGAGTTCACGACCGCCCCTGCGGACGATTTCGTCCAGACGATCATCAACTGGGGGCGCTACACCGAACTGTTCCGCTACGACGCGAACGACCGGGTCCTCGTCTTGAGCCGCTCGCGAAGCCCGGGGCGAAACCCGCCGCCCGGGCGCAACCCGCCCAGCGGCGAATACCCGACCGAATCCGCGCCGGGGACGCCCGCGAGCGAGGCATCCCCACGGCAGTCATCGCGCCTCGCTTCCGTGGTCGGCGCCGTCGGATAGTTTCCGATCGTTCCCCGACAACGCTTATGGGGCGCGACCGCTCCCCGCGCTCGGCGGGCACGTAGATCAGCGGAAGATCGCTGCTTTCGCAAAGCAGAGGCCGGGGGTTCAAATCCCCCCGTGTCCACTCCGACCGCCGGCCACGACCTCGTCCAGTCGGGCACACAGTCCTTGCTTCTCCTGAGTTACCGTAACTCCCGCCGGGTCGAAGGGGGGAAACCCAAGGGTTTAGGACGAGGCGGGCCCTTCGCGAGCCATGTGCGTCCGATGTCGGGACAGCGGCGCGAGGCGGGTCATGACGAAGGAAATCGGATGCAATTGTGATCGCCAGTCGTGTGCGGGCCCCCTTTCCGTAGTCAGGACGCACTGTGACGTCTGCCAACACGAAGTCTTTCCCCCTCCATAGTTGAACTGGCCCGCCCGGCCCGCCTGATGGGTTCCAAACCGAACCGTTCTACGCGACGAGGAGCACGCCCTCGATGCTGATCATCACGCGAGGGGGTTCCTTATTGCGGGTGTTTCTCCCCACTCTTCGGGAGAGATCTTCCGCACTTTGAACTGATGACGGCTCGTCCATCCCACGACGAACCGGTTTGCATCTTCCCAATTCGGTCCCACCTGCCTTCCGAACCAGCCGGGTCGTTTGACGTCGGAGTACTCCCAGAGCACGAGCAGCTCCGAGGGGGTTAGCTTCAGCTTCACCGTGACCGGGATCCACTTCCCCGAGTTTCCAGTCCTGACGGTAGTGACTCCCTCGTGGATCTGGGTCGATTCGATAGTGTGGCCCATCTTTCGGAGGAGTTCAATCGCAGCTTCGATTGGATCAGCGATCTTCATCCGGCTCGAAGGAGGAAGTTCGTAGGCCCATGCGATTGGATTCTTCACCTCAGACGTCTCCCACCGAGGCACTTGCCGCCTTTCTCTTATGTAGCCCCTGCCCCGAATACCGAAGCCTTGGCCCCGCCCTCTCGAACCTACCCGTACGTCCAGGTCTCGTCCCAATAACCCGAGCGGTTGTCGCCACCGAATAGGACGGCGTATCCGTCGCGCGGGTCGTAGCAGAACTGGGGAAGGGCCAGCGGAGGCGGGGAGGTTGAGTAGAACAGGTGGCTCCAGGCTCCGTTGGCGTAAGCCCAGGTCTGTCGGCAGACCCCGCCGCCAGCGCAGTGGCTGTTCTGACCGCCGTACTCCAAGACTTGCCGGATCGCGGTATCAAACGTCAATCCCACGAAGTCGGTCCCGGCCGGACGACCGTTAGCCGAGGGGACCGTCCAGCGACCCGCAACGAATTTCCACGTCTGCCCCCACGAATAGTAGAGCACGTATCGGTCATGCGAGTCGAACGTCATGCTCCCGAGACGAGAGTAGCTGGCCGACGGCGCCCTCGAGGAACCGGCCGTGAGGTTCGTCCAACCCCCGGCCGAGAAGGCCCACGTGTCGTTGAAGACGGCAGAAGAACTCGGAAAGTACTGCGCACCGCCGAACAGTACAACGTACCCATCCTTGGCATCGTACGTCATCGGCCCGGCGACGCGGGGCGAGGGGGACACCGCGGGGGTGATGTTGGTCCACGTGCCCCCCGCGAACTTCCACGTGTCATTGTAAGACCCGGTCCACGTGGTTCCCTTGAACGAGAATCCTCCAAAAAGCAGGACATACCCGTCCTTTGCATCATAGGCCATCGAAGCGGATTCGCGGGGTGGCGGGGCGACTGTCGTGGCTACGATCTTCCAGACTCCGCCGGCGAAGCTCCAGGTCGAATTGCTGGGTACATTTCCGGGAGAACAGATCCCGCCGAAAAGAATCACGGCCCCGTCCTTGCCGTCGTAGACCATACTCTGACCATAGCAGGGAGGGGGATGGATGGTTAGGGACAACTGGGTCCAGTTCGCCGCCGGGCTCAGCGGAACCGAGGCAGGGATCGATTGATAGGAGTGGGCCGCCGCTAGCCCGCTTCCAACAATGAATCCAGGGACAACCAACGCCAGGATCGCCAATCCGACGACCGATTGAGATGAAATCCGGGAGATGGCGGATACCCGTCGAATCTCGGCCGCTGCGGAAGTGCCCCTCTGGCCCAAGAGCCGGACCTCGTCGCGATGAACGCCGACGCAGTTATGAGAGAGTCTCTCCGGTCGCGCGTCCCCCCTCATACGAGGGAAACCCCGCACCGCGAGAAACCCTCGACAGGACGAAGGCCACCCCGGTCGTTGTTAACGTGTGCCTTGCCCCAACTTCGGCGACAGAGGGGTTACGTAACTTCCCCGTCCCGAAAGGGTCCAGGCTACCAACTAAGATTCCGGGGGTTTCGCATGGCCCCCCCAGAGATGGTTCTCCCCCGCAGTACTCCCCTCAAATCAAACTCAGCAGAGCCTTAACCTCCGTTCCGCTCTGGGTACCACGTCGAGGTGGTTGCAATGGGGTATGGAGAGTATGTGGAGGGCGGCCTGATGAAGGTGCTCGGAGGATTCGTCATCCTCGTCGGGATCGGCTTGGCGGGCTACCTACTGTACCTGAGCCGCGGCTACTGGGTGATTGCGGTCGCCGCGTTCCTCGTCTTCTTGGTCCTCGGGGCCATGATGATCTCCAGGGGTAGCTACACCCGGAAGCAGAACACTCCCATGGGCCGCGTCGAGGACGTCACCGACAAGTAGGTGAAGGCGTCCAGGTCGGACTCCAGGTCTCCCTCGACCTAGGCGGATTGGTGGACGGCGCACCCGGATACCCAAGCATTTCCACTGCTCCACGCGCTCAGCTACTTGCCAGGGGTCGCAGGAGGGGTCATGGGCGGGACGCCCTGCTCCCATAGGTCTATCAGCCGGGACAGAACTCGGCGGCGGCATGCAGGTCGCCCGTCGGACTGGGAGAACCGTCGGAACCTCGCTTCTCCTCGCTGTCGGTTCTGCGGTCGCCGTACTCCTTCTAGCATCTTCCGCGTGGGCCGTCACTCCGAATCTATCAAAGAGCCCCCCGTACCGACATGCGACAACAATCACCTACACTTCCACGATCATCTCCGCCTGCGCCCTCAGTAAGGCTGCCGCGCCCACTCCGGCGAATGCGAACCGGACCACCGGAGTCGTGGTGTTCCACCTCTGCGCCTCCACGCTTACCAAGGGCATCAACCCGTTCGCATCAGCGTATGCCGGATTCTCCTTTCGATTCATAGAGCACACGAATGGCTCTCGCGCGGTGTCCGCGGACTGGAGCGTTTCGGCCTCATTCACCAGCTCGGACGCGTACGTGACCATGCACCTATATGACACAACCAACGGGAGCCAGGTTGGTTGTGCCGGACCGCCCTACCTGTTGTTCGGATCGAACAGCACCAACTTGACGGTAAGCTATCGGAGTCAACCGTTCAATCTCACAAAGAGATGCACGTTGGTGGGTGGCCATGCGTATCAGCTAGAAACCACTCTGTATGGGAGCGTCAGCGCTCACGTTCTCCCATCCGTTCGGACTGCGAAATCCGACGTAAACCTTTCCGGGACTCTCAACCGTGTGACGGTTCGATAGTCAATCCAGCCCCTCGTCGGGGAAAACTCCCCCCTGAGGAAATGGGTCAAGGAAGCCTATCGGGCTTCTGAGGGGTCAACGCGTGGGCTTTGAGTCAGGCCCGATTCGTCAGGGAAGGACCAAGTGGTCCCCTTTCTTCACGGGCCATCTATCCACGAGGTGCCCCGGAATGTTGACCGACTTCGTCCCCTGGATTCCGCGTAGCGTCAGCCCCGCCTTCGTGCCGGGCGGCAGCAGTGTAATCGGCTTTCGACTTGAGTAACCACGGGGGACCTCAACCGCGGAGGGAGCACTCTCGCGAGGCTCCGGCGTTTCCAGTCTCATGCTTGCGGGCAGTCGTAAAGTGCCCTCGGTAACTTCTCCAGCTACCACGCAGCCTTCGCCGAGGATCGTGTAAACATCATCAACACGGAACCTGACAGCCCCTTGGAGAGGAGACTCACTTCCCGCAGACGGGTTGATCGAGGCTACACCGCCCTGGGGCTGGATGGGTCTTTCCTCCCCGGCACCCTTCCTCCCCCAGTTCCACGGCACCTCAAGCGGATTCGCCAGGGGGCTTTAGCCCGCCGGGTATCCTGCCTTCGAGTGAGCAAGAGTGGCAAAGGTCCCGTCACTAGGGGGGTTAGCAAACCCCGCCGTCACGAAAGGGTGGAAGCGGCCTAGAGCAAGCAGGGGGTTACGCAAGGGCCCCTTTGTCGGACGGCGCCCATTATCGGGTTGCGTACGCCCTACGAATGGCCGCAACCTGGTCCGGAATACCGTCGTACCTCCGTAAAGCCCTACGGCCGACCCATGCGAACTCAGAGTGTTCCCCTGGATCCAGACGCGGGGGCCGCGACGCGTTCGATTGACACTCGTAGCAGATGATCACCCCGGGAAACGACTCCCCCGAGCGCAGCCGATTGCGAACCGTCCAGGCGTGCACCAGACGGACCACTCGAACGTGGAACCCAGTCTCCTCGCGGACTTCTCGAACGAGCGCTTCTTCGAGACTTTCCCTCGTCTCAAGCCCCCCTCCCGGAAGGTCCCAGACTCCGGGGTGGAGCGCCAAGTCGTCCCGGCGTCGAAGAAGGAGGACTCGGTTGTCGCGGAAGAGAACTCCCTTGACCCCAACTCGAAAACGTGGCCTCCTCGACATCACGGCTGCCGAGCAGCGAGACCCTTTAGCCCCTCGGCCCTCCTTCGATCCGGGGAGAACCGACTTCCGCCCGACTGCCGGGGCCGGTCCTGCTCGCGTCTTGATCACTCCGGCCAGAGGGCCTTAAACTCGGCATATTATCGTACCGGCTTTATAAGACCCGGGCGGCTTGGAACGAAGGAACCAGAGGTCATGTCAGTTCCAGGAGCTGCGCCCCGGATTCGGTCTTTGGCCGGTCTCATCATCGTCGTCCTCTTGCTTGCCCCGCCTTCAGCCTGGGCGGCTCCGATAGTCTACCAGAACTACAGCCCGCCGTTCTTCGCCGTGCGGCTCACGGATCACAACTTCACCACGCACAAGGCGGTCAATCTTCAAACAGCGAGTATCAGCCGAACGGGCCATCTCGCCGACGCCCAAAACTCGTCGACGATTGGCAACGTGAACGCGACCGCCGAGCTGCGTACACGGGCCTGGTTCTTCAGCGCTCCTTATTCAATCGCCCCCGGCGCGATCTCGATCCATGTGAACTCATCCGGAAATGGATCCGGCCGGGCCGAGGTGAGGATTACCTGCGCCAACGGCGTTTATGGGGTGGCTTGGGCTCGGTTCGACTACTCGGTGACGGTCGGACTCTGGGACCGGAACACCTCGAGCTGGGTCGGGGCCCGTATGCTGAACCTGTCGCACGCGAACACGTACACCGTGTGCACACACGCAGGCGGCCCGTCAGTCGTTCGCCGGAATCTCACGCTGAGTTGGAGCATTGGCGTTAACCCGCTGGCGTCCGCAGTCAACTCAAGTCACTCGTTCCAGATCGTGACGGTGCTGGTCGTGACCACGCGCGCGGTCTCCTACGGTTCGGGGAATTGGGCGACGTCCGTTGTCGATGTCGGGGCTAGCTTGGCCCGGATGCAAGGGTACTACTACTGACCTGGTTCCGACTCCTCCGAGCTAGCGGCCCGCGACAATCCCGAGGGTCGCCAGTGACACGACATCGTCATGATTCGGGGCCCACGATTCAATGCTCCGGATAGATCCGGATTCGAGGTCGTCCGCACCTCACCCTCTCCCCCGCCGCCTCAGCGAGATTCTTTCGCCGATAGAACCCCGTCTTGGTCACCCGGCTGATGCGGGACCTGTAGTACTTCAATGACTCTGGACCCCACCGGAGGGAGAGATCTAAACCGTAACCGGCTCAAATCCCCTCGTGTCCACTCCGCCCGGCGGGCACAGCCTCGTCCCGCTGGGCCCACAGTCCTTGATTCTCCGGAGTTACCGTAACTCCGGCCGGGTCGAAGGGGGGAAACCCAAACCTTCTCGCGGACGCGAAGATCGCGGGCCGGTATCGGGTCAGGTATGATCAGGGTTCCTGGCGATCCCATTGGTGCCGTCGGACCCGCCGACTCCGACCGCCCCGGCCACGCCCACCGTTCCGGGCGTTCCGTTCGTTCCGTTGGCCGCCCGATGTCCACCGGTCGTTCCATTGCCCGAATAGCCGTCCTTGCCGCCCTGGCCCCCGGTGCCACCGACTCCTCCGGCGCTCCCGGCGCCCCCGGCTCCAGGGCATCCGGTGTACGCGGCCGCGCAATTGTCCACTCCCCCCAGACCGCCCGTCGCCGAGTTGGCGGTGTACGTGATGTTCGCGTTGAGGGCGAGCGTGCCCGAGTCGAAAAGCCCCCCTCCGACCGCATTTCCTCCCGGCCCCCCGTCACCTCCGTTGGCCCCATTTCCTCCGGCTCCGCCGTT
>JABCYU010000048.1 GCA_013290045.1 Methanobacteriota archaeon
GTGGGCCTGGGTGGCGAGGGCGACCGCCGTCTCCCCGCTGCTCTCGTTGGTGAGGGATCGCACATCGTCGATCGGTTCGCGGCTCGCCCCGCCCACCACGATCACTCGGCGACCGCGCCACGGTCCTCGGGCGAGTCGGTGGAGGACGGCGGCCGCGATCTCCTCCGGAGAAGCCAGCTTGTCCTCCCCCTCGGCGGATTGGGCCGGGATGACTCCCACACCCCATCGTCCGAGCCGGGCCAGATTCTCCTTCAGCGCCGGGTTCTGGCCCATGTGGGCGTGCATCGCCGGCGCGAGGAGGATCGGAACGCCGCCCCCGAGGGCGACGGAGGCGAACGAGGTGACGGGAGTGTCGTCGATCCCGTGGGCGATCTTCGAGATCGTGTTCGCGGTGGCGGGCGCGATGAGCAGCAGATCGGCCTGGCCTTCGCCCGGACCGAGGAGGGTCACGTGCTCGACCTCGCCGGTGAGCTGGGTCACGGGCGGGTGACCCGTTGCGAACGCCAGGACCTCGGGGGTGACCATGCGCGACGCTTCTGGGCTCGTCACGGCGCGTACATCCGCTCCGTGACGGATGAGCTCGCGAGCGATCCGGGGGACCTCGATGGCGGCGATGGAGCCCGAAACGCCGAGGATGATCCTCCGTCCGGCGAGGAGTTGGGAGCGTTTTCCCCGGATCAGCCGACTTGGATGCATCGATCGAATCGTGCCGCCTGGAACCCCGCCGGCGGGTAGGACGCACCCGGGGGCATAACCTCGCGGTCGGGGGGAAGAACCCTTAACCCCGGTCAGCCGCTCGGGAGGCCGTGAGCCGAGCGCCCAAGACCCGTGCGACGAAGGGTCATTCCGATTCCGCTCCGTTGCCTCCCCCACCTCCGGATCCGGCGGAGGAGGAGATTCCCCTGCCGGTGATCGGGGGCGCTACCTCGCAATATGCCGAGGTGGGCCACCTGGTGACCGAGGAGCCGACGGTGGCGCCGGCTCCCGTGCCCAAGGGAGTGGTGGTGTTCGACCTGGATGGGACGATCATCGACGACATCGGCCTCATCAGTCACGTGGCGGCGGATGTCATGGCGACCGCGTTCGGCACGCCGACCGGGGAGGCGCGGATCCATTACCTTGCCACGACGGGAATGCCGTTCGAGGCCCAGCTCGCCCAACTCTACCCGGGGGCGGCGCCGGGCCTCCGAGCCCAGACGGCCCGCACGTTCCATCAGCGGAAGATCCAGGAGGCCTACAAGCTCGCCAAGCCGTTCCCGGAGATCCCCAAGGTCCTCAAGCGGCTATCTCAGCAGCAGTGGACCCTGGTCGTCTCCACGGGGGCGGAACGCGAGATGGCTGACCTGGTGCTCGAGCGCGAGGGGCTCCGATACTGGTTCGAGGCGGTCCTGGGGTCGGGTCAGGGCACCAAGCGCGAGCATCTCACCGAATACCGGCGCCGCTACCCCGGCGCCTCGATGTTCCTGGTCGGCGACTCCCGCTTCGACATGGAGGCCGCCGCGTCGATACCGGAGGTCCGAGCCGTTGGGCGCGCCTCCTCGCTTCACGATTGGACCCTCACCCCCACCGACCTTCAGCGGTGGGGCGCGGTCTGGGCGGACTACTCGTTGGGGGCCCTCCCCGACGTGATCGACGAACTCGCTCTCCCCCCTCCCCGCGGTACCGAACCGAATCCGTCGCGGCGTTCGGCTTCGGCCCGGCGGGGGAAGAAGTAGGGCCGGGACCGAGACTCTCCGGGACGGGGGTTGGCCCCGCTCCCTTTTGAACCCGGGTCGAGGGATCCACAGTCCCCCAGGATAGGCCAAGCTACCCCATCCCGGCCGCACCGCATCGAGGCCGTGGCGAGGAGAAAAGCGTTTCGTCCTAACGCGGTGAACGGCGCTCCGCCTCGGCCGCTATTCCGCCGACCGGCGCCCGCGACGGGGCCGCGAGGTCGAGAAGTTGCTCCTGCTCCCAACGGAGGCCCAGGCCGACATCCCGCACGGGTACCCTGAATCCCGCGAGCACGGGCGAAGAGGCCCCGCGGCCGCACCGATCTTCCGCAATTCCGACCCCGCCATCCTGGGTGAAAGGAGGGCGACCCCGACCAGGCGGGTTGTGCCGCCGGTGAGGACCGTGAGAACCGGAGGCAAGTACCTCCCGCCCGACCCCGAGAGGGCTGATCACGACGGGAGTACCGGGTTGACGCGCCCGCGTTCTCCGGGGACGGAGTTCTCCGAATGCGGATAGGAGTCCATCCTTATTCTCGGCCCCGTTCTGGCGCCCCCGTGTCGGGTTCGCCCCCGTCGGTCTCACCGGCGGCGCAACGGATCGCCGCGTGGCTCAACGTGGCGGTCTGCACGTCGCCTTCCCCCAGTTCGGACGGCGACCAGATCCTGTTCTTGAATGACGAGGGGGGGAAACCCGAACTCTGGAGCGTCCCGACCGTGGGTGGCACGACCCGCCGGCTGTTCGGAGGCACCGAGCGCGTCGGCGCGGTTCTCCCGTCTCCATCGACCTCGGGTGCGATCGTCGCCGTGGACCGGGGAGGCGACGAGCATTGGCAGTTGGAGTTCCTGCCCGATGTGAGCCGCCCCGTGACCGGGTCGGTGCCGTTGACCGACCGTCCGAAGGTGATCCACTCCCCCGGCGGCTGGAGGGACGACGGCTCGAGCTTTGTCTTCACCTCGAATTCCCGCGACCCCCGATTTTTCGACGTCCACGAGCTCACGGTGGGTGCCCCCGCCCACCCGCAGCTCCTCTGGCCGTGCGACGGGTGGTGCGACGTCGTCGACGTCCGGGGCGGCGAAGTCCTCGTCGTCCGCCGGCCGACCAACCTGGACGGGGACCTCTGGGTGCTAGGGCCGGGTGGGGGCCGCCACCTGAATCCCCACGAGGGCGAGCAGACGGTCGCGTCGGCGACGCTCGCCGGGGGGATCGTCTACGCGGCGACGAACCCGGGTCGAGAGTTTTGTGCCCTCGCCCGGTATCGACCGGGCGCGGCGAACCACGAATTCCTGCGGCAGTACGATGGCGACCTCGAGATGGTCCGTGCGTCCCCGGACGGCCGATGGCTGGCCCTGGTGCTGAATCGCGCCGGGTGGAGCGACACCCGGGTGTTCGAGATCGCGACCGGTGAGGAACGCGCCCTCAACTCCGGGCCCCGGGGGGTCGTCGGCTCGATCCGCTGGCTCCCGGACAGCTCCGGGTTCGTCTACGACATGAGCTCCCACGAAGGTATCGAGATCTTCCGGCGCCTCTTGGCGACGGGCAAGGAGAGGCGACTCGCCGCCTCTTCGCGGCCTGTGCCCCTCCACCTTCCGGCTCCCCGCCTCGCCAGCTTCGCGGCGAGCGACGGGGTGACGATCCCGTACTGGGAGTACGTTCCGCTGAACGGGAAGGCGAAAGGCTGCGTCCTCTGGATCCACGGCGGTCCGGAGGGCCAGGCCCGCCCCGCCTTCAGCCCGACCGTCGAATTCCTGGTCGGGGAGGGCTGGCGCGTCGTCGCTCCGAACGTCCGGGGGAGCACGGGATACGGGCGCACGTTCGTTCACCTGGACGACGTCGATCGGCGCCTGGACTCGGTCCGGGACCTCGCCGAGCTCGTTCAGCGTCTGGTCCGCGAAGGTAAGGGCTCTCCAGGGAAGTTCGGGATCGTCGGGGGCAGCTACGGCGGGTTCATGGTCCTCGCCGCCACGAGTCGCTACCCGGAGCTTTGGGGCGCCGCCGTGGATCTGGTGGGGATCGCGAACTTCGTCACGTTCCTCGAGGAGACCGGTCCGTGGCGACGTGCGTTGCGCGAAGCGGAGTACGGCTCGCTCGCCCACGACCGGGAGCTGCTCACCAGACTCTCGCCGATCCACATGGCCGACCAGATCCGGGCGGCCCTGCTCGTCATCCACGGCAGGAACGATCCACGCGTCCCCCTCCGCGAAGCGGAGCAGATCGTCGGGGTATTGAAGGAACTTCAACGCGACGTGGAACTGCTCGTGTTCGACGACGAGGGCCACGGAATCGTTCGCCGACCGAACCGGGTGCTGGCGTGGAGTCGTGCCGTCGAATTCCTCGAGCAGCACCTGCTGGATGGGCCGGCGGGCGGGCCCGGATAGCGCGGGGGACGGCGCGGGAGTCTAACGGGACCCGGCCGCTAGCGCAACAGACCGGCGTTCTGCAACTCCTTGGTGATCTTCTTGACGGCGACGTCGATGTCGGAGGGCTTTCGCGCCCCGGTACACACGAGTTTTCCCGAGCCGAACAGGAGGATCACGACGCGAGGCTCTTCCATCCGGCACACGAGGCCGGGGAACTGCTCGGGTTCGTACTCGACGCGATCGAGGCCCAGGGTGACGGCGATGGCGTTCAGGTTGATCTCGGATTCGAGGTCGGAACTCGCGACGATGTTCTGCACCTGGATCGCCGGGTGCATCTTGATCTTCTGACCGCCCTTTCGCACCTGCTGCGCGACGATGCGGATCGAGTCCTCGACCTCCTTCATGCTCTTGCCGCCGGTGCAGACGACCTTCCCCGAGCCGAACAGCAGGATCGCGGTCTTCGGCTGCTTCAGCCGATAGATGACCCCGGGGAACTGGTCGGGTTCGTACTCGGCGCCCTCCAGCTCCAGAGCGATCGCCGGGAGATCGAGCTTGTCGGCGAGGGAAAGCGAGGCCACAACGTTCTCGATTCGGATTTTGGCCACGGGCGATTCAGGGATTTCGACTTATAAAGCCTTCCGAACGTCCCGCGGGACGCATTTGGAGGGCCAGGAGGAGGCCGTACTTCCTCGATTCCTCCTCGAAGAAGTGCTCCGGCGGAGGATCTCGGCCGCGCCCCCGCCTGCTTAAGTTCACCCTCCCGCTCGTGGGGGGGTGTCGCGCCCTTCGCTCTTCTCGCACAAGATCAGCCACTACTGCGTCTCGGCCGAGCGGATGCTGGCGTTCAAGGGGATCGACTTCGTCCGCCTCCCCGTCCGATACGACAACCGGCAGGAGCTCATCCAACGGACCCACCAGGACTACATGCCGGCCCTCCTCTGGGACGACCGGCCGATCAGCTGGGATCAAATCCCCGATTTCCTCGAGGCGAAGGCCCCCAACCCGACCCTTTACCCCGGGGGGCAACGCGGGATCGCCAAGGCCCTCGAGCAGTGGGGGCATCAGGTGGTCGAGGAAAAGGTCTGGCGAGCCGTAGTGACCCGGGTCCCTCCCGTTCTCTCGGACGATAGTGAACGTTGGGTCTTCGAGGAGCTGCAGACCCGGGCTCGGGGCCCATGGCACGTGCTCGAGTCCCGGCGACCGGAGTACGAACGAGAAATGTTCGATACTCTCCGGATGGTCGAGGAGATGCTCGCCGACCGAGCCTGGATCCTCGGCGAACCGAGCGTAGCGGATTTCGGCATCTACGGTTCCATCTCCCCGCTGATGACCGTCGGAGCTGCGCTTCCGCCCGAGTTTCCCCGAATGCGCTCCTGGGCCGCGGCGATCGAGAATCTGGCGAAATGAACCCGCGGGCCCGAGGCGACCTCCCGTGAACGCTCCGACCCGGGCGCGTCGCGCTCCGCGGCCGGGTCCGGGCCAACGCCGGCGCGCGAGCGCCCGGGGGGTGGGCGTACGACTGCGGCGCGGAACCGGCGCTGATCTCGACCTGCTCGTGGAACATCGGCTGGGAATGTGGTATTCCATCGGCGGCCGGAGCCGAACATCGGTCCAACGTCATCGAGCGGTCTACCGTCGTTGGGCGGCTCCGAGGATCCGATCGGGAGAGCTGGTGGCGTACATCGCGGAGATCGACGGACAGCCAGCCGGGAGCGGGTGCGTGTGGTTCCAGCCGGCGCAACCCCGTCCCGGGATGGCGGAGATCCGAACGCCGTACATCCTGTCGATGTACACCGCTCCGGAGTTCCGAGGACTCGGTGTGGCCACGAAGATCGTCCGTCGCCTCGTCGCGTTCTGTCGGGTCCGAAGGTACGCGCGGGTGACGCTGCACGCCTCCCCCCAGGGGCGCGCGGTGTACCGCCGGCTCGGATTCGAGCGCACCTGGGAGATGCGGCGATCGCTGCGAGATCCTCCCGCCGCCGCTGGCCGAAAGTCGTGAGGTCGCCCGCCTACCCCGGGAGCTCGTGGCCCGCGGGGGCTCGCGAATCCAGACACACGTTTTTCCGCTGACCCCGAGGTAGTACGCGTGGCATGAGTGCGCGGAGCGCCCGACGTCGGAGGTCCGGCCGCTTTCGGCGGGTCTCGGTCGTCCCTCTCCTCCTGGTCATCCTCCTCGTCATCCTCCCGGGCCTCGACTACCTCCCCCCATCGCTCCGGTGGGCCGACCTCTCCGGATTATCGCCTCACTCGCTCAGCCCGTCGCACCGAACGACCCCGCCAGCGGGTGGCCTTGTTCCGGTCGTGGCGCGGGGGATGCCCCTGCTCCGCTCCGGCCAGACCGTGAATCCGGCGGCGTTCTACAACGCAGAGCCGGCCCCGATCGGGATCGCGGACTACGGAGTGGACGGGACCGGGGCCGGATACGGCTACAATACCACCACGTTCGTCGGCGAGCTCCAGTTCGGGAACATCTCCACCCGCAATGCCAGCCTCGCATACGGTCGGGAGTTCACCATCCAACTGAACGTCGTCCTCGAGTTCCGCCACGGCGCCACGACCTACAGCTACTGGATCCAGGACGTCGCCGACCTCAACACCTCGAACAATCTCATCGTCTTCCTCGACAACGTCTGGAACTTCTCCTCGGGCGGGGGAGCGCTACCCTCGAGCTCCTTCACCGGCAACGGAACGTTCGTCGCCTCCCCCTCCTACTATTATGACGTCGCCAGCGGAGCGCTCGCCGGCAACTGGGCCAACCTGGTCTATCCGACGAAATTGGGCCTCCGAGTCGTCTCGTCGGACGTGGGGGGTGTTCCCCGGGTCGCCTACGAATACAACGACACCGGGCGGTGGATCACCTTCGACAACCTCGCGTTCGGCTGGGCCGGCGGGGCGAGCGACCATGGGTTCGTCGTCAACGGGACCGCCTACAATCCCCGCGGCCTGTTCGACGATTCCGAGCTCATCCTCGGCGGGCCGGGCGGGGGGTCCGCGACGGAGGCGTTCGGGGCTCGCATCATCGTGAACCTGTTGTTCTGGAACGGGCATAACTTCCAGAAAATCCTGAACGCGTACAACCACGGGAGCGACACCGCCGAGGCGATCTGGAACCTCACGGCCCGTGGCTTCCACTACACGAGCAACGGAACCCTGTTCGGGTACCTCACGGGCGGTGCCGGAAGCGTCGGGAGGCTGTACTCGCGCTCCTTGGTCTCCCTCCTCAACGTGTCTGTACCGTTCCCGAACGGCGAGCTGTTCCTGAACGGAACCGACTACGGCCCGTTCATCGGGGGGGAGGCCAATGTCACCGTCGGACCGGGGACCTATCTCGTCGGGGTCGACCGGAACGGGTCACTCTACGGGACACGGACCGTGCCGATTCCGGCGGCTTCGTATGTCGCGCTCAATTTCACGAACGCGACCCGGTACGGCGTATGGTTCAACGAATCGGGCCTCCCTCCCGGGGATCCCTGGTCCGTGACGTTCGGGGGATCCGCCCGAGGGTCGTCGAGCAGCTCGATCGCCTTCACCTCCGCCAACGGCTCCGTCGGCTACTCGGTGTCGGTCCCCGCCGGTTATTCCGCATCGCCGTCGAGCGGTACCGTCGTCGTGTCCGGGGCGAGTGCCGCGGTGTCGATCCGTGTCTCCCGCGTCGACTACGCCGTCAACTTCACCGAAAGCGGACTCCCGGCGGGCACCTTCTGGTCGGTGACGGTGAACGGGTCCTTGCTCTCGGGGACCGGCCTGAGCCTCGTTGCCAGCGAGCCCAACGGGAGCTACCCCTTCCTCCTCGGCCGGGTGGCCGGCTGGCAACCATCCCCAGGGTCGGGAAGCGTGCTGGTGGTGGGTTCCGCACGCTCCATCACGATCCTGTTCACCCAGGTCGAATACATCGTCACCTTCGACGCGACGGGCCTTCCCAACACCCTCCACTGGGCATTCGCCTTCGCGGGACTGAACTACTCGTCGAACCAGAGCCTGTTGAGCGTCCTCGTGCCCAATGGGACCTATCCGTTCCAGGTGTTCCCGGTGCCCGGGTACACCGAGTCGCCCGCCTCGGGAACCGTCGTCGTCGACGGGGCGGGGGCCTCTCAGCCGTTCGACTTCGTCGTCGTGGCGTTCCCGATCTACGTCAATGAGACCGGCCTCCCACCCGGATCGCCGTGGAATCTGACCCTCGACGGAGTCCCAAGCGTGGAGGTCGGTGGGGCGGTCGTGCTCCACGCGCCGAACGGTACCCATCGACTGCAGGTCGGTCCGGTGCCGGGCTTCTGGCTGCCGGTCAGCCGGTTCAGCCTATCGGTCCAGGGTCACCCGGTCGCGGTGGCCCCCACGTTCCACCCGTTCACCTACCTCATCACGTTCGGCGCCTCGGGGCTCCCCGCGGGGGCCCCCTGGTCGGTCACGGTCCACGCGGGCACGAACGAGGTCACGAACGTCTCGAATGGGACGATCGTCGCGTTCGACCTGCCCAACGGATCGTTCACCTACTCGGTCCTCCCGCCCCCCGGATTCGGGGTGAACCCGGGCGCCGGTACGGGCTCGGTGGCCGCCTCGCCCCTCGGAATCCTGCTTTCGTTCGCTCCGCTGCCCGGCTCGGTCATCGGCACCGTCGATCCTGCGGGCGCGACGGTGCTGATCAACGGAACGCCGATCTCCTCCTCGAACGGGGCGTTCAACGTCTCACTGGCGCCGGGGACCTACCTGCTCCACGTGAGCGCGCCCGGATATGGTCCCTACTCGGAGAATCTCACGGTGAGGGCCGGGAACACCACCCCGGTCCACGTCACGCTTTCCCCCCTCGCGACCCCGGGGGCTTCGCCGGCCATCAGCGGAGTTCTCTGGCTCGGGCTCGCCGGCGTGATCGCGGCGGTGGCCGCCGTGGCGGTCATCGCGGCCCGCCGACGCCGGCCGGCGCGTTGAGGCATCCTGCGGAGCGGCCGTTATGAGGGCCCTCTTCCCTGCGTTCCCCGCCCCATGATACCGTTCGCCTCCGTCGATACGACCGCCCTCCGATGGCTGCGCACGTCCGAAGCCCCGGTGGCCTACGAGCTTCGTTCGGGCGACGACCTGATCGCCCGCCTCAGCCGGGCCCGACACGGCGGCTCTCTCGTCCACGCCGAAACCTCGGAAGGGTCGTGGACCCTCAAACGCGTGGGGTTCCTCCACCCGCGGGTCACGGCTCGGAAGGAAGGCGCTCCCGGCGACGTGGCGGTGCTCGATATCCACTGGAGGCGTACCTCCGTGCGAGTTGGGAACGGGAGGTCGTTCGCCTTCGAGCGCGCGGGGCTCGCGGTGCCCGCCTGGCAGTTCCTCACGGCGGACGGCGTTCGGCTCGTTCACATCGAACCTGTCCGGAGCGGTCGATCTCTCGTTGGAGGGGCGGTATCGGTCGGGCCATCGGGTACGCGGTTGGCGGAGCTCCCGGTCCTGCTGCTGGTCGGGTGGTACTACATCATGCAAGAGTGGTTCGAGGACGAAGCGGTAGCGGCGGGCGAGGCGCTGCTCGAAGCCTCGGCGGGTCCGTCCCCACCGAAGCAGCCGGGGGAAACGCAATCCCCTTAGCGCGCCGGCGACCGAAGGCGCGCCAGCGACCGTTCCTCCGCCGCTCCGGGCGTGACGAGTCCGGGGGCGATTCCCACGCACGCCCGCTAACGCCGGCACAAATCTAAATACCGAATTCCGGTCAAAAACCCTGGCCGTTCTTCGATGAAAGGATTTGGTTGGCGAGCGAGAACGCATCGCAGCGCTCGTCTTCTAGGCGTCTCGGGCGTGGCGATCCTCGTGGCCCTGTCGTTCCCGTCGGCGGCGGCCCACCCAACGGGCACCGGTCCGTCGCACCGATCGATCGCGGCCGGTGCATTCGCCCCGGTCGCCGCGGCGCCTCCTGCGGCGGGAGGCTGGAACCTGTCGATCGGTACGGACCGAGGTGCCATTTGCCCGGACGGATCGTCGAATTGCAGTACCGGTTCCGGCACGTCCAAGGTCTCCCTACACGTCCACTCCTCGGGGACGATCCCGGCGAACTGGTCGAGCGTCCAGATCGTGTTCCTGCTGGAGTTGTTGAGCTACGATGGGGTGTACGATTACAGTGCCTCCGACATCGGGCTCGACTCTTGTTCGAGATCCTACTACCTGTTGTGCGAGGAATCGAACGGCGTCCCGTTCTTCGTCCACAACGCTACGCAGATCGCCGCCGGGATCCAGGCGGCGCACCCGGGAACGAACGTCTCGTTCTCCCTGGCCAGTTTCGGACAGACGATCTCCCCGCTCGATGACGGTGACGGCTATCGATATCTCGTGGACGTGGCGAACTTCACGGCCAACGCCAGCGCCTTCGGGCAGGCGGTACACGACTCCATGCTCGGCAACGCGTCGAAGCACCAGACGGGGATCCTCTCGAGCAACTATGTTCTCCCGGACAGCGACGCGTCCGACAACCTGTTGCACAGCTCGTCGATCACCGCGCTCTACGGGGCGTTGTTCGGCTCGGGATTCGCCTGGTCGAGCCGTTCCCATCACGTCGTCGTAGTCATCGGCGCAACGGCGCCTCAGGACCCGAACTATCCGGTGGATTACTGTGTGAGCGCTTCCGGCTATGCGTACGCGGCGAAGTGCCCATTGCACCAGCCGGGGTGCGAACCGATCTTCAACTTCACCTTCGGAGCCTCGCCGGCCTGCGAAGGATGGATCGCCTCCCAGAATGCGTCGCAGCCCACCGCGTCGATCGCGAGCGCCGCCCACACCGCGCCCGGGTGCGTGGCAAGCCTCGGGTCGAACTGTACGGTGGATACGATCGACCTCTGGACCACCCCCACCGACGCCTCCTCGATCGGGTGGCCCCCCGGAGCCAAGGGCGGAGGACCGGGAAGCGCGAACGTGACCAAGACCGTGGACAATATCCTGCGGGCCGGATGCGACCTGGCGAACGCCACCGGCGGCAGTTGGGACGGACCTTCCAGCTACACCTGCCCGAACAACGTCTCGGGTACCCTCGCGATGAACAACTGGTCGAAAGGGTTCTCGAACCCCAGCCTCGCCCAGGCCCTGAGCTCGATCGGCTTCGGGTCGGCACCCCGTCTCCGGGGGTTGCCCGCCGAACCGATCTTCCGGTTCGTCCCTGGCCGGAACATCTCCATCGTCCCGCCCGTCAAGACGACCGTGAGCTGCCTGCGCGCGGGTGTGGCGTTCTCCGGCTGCGATACCGCCGCCAAGACCGTCACCGTTGGGGGCGTGAGCGAGCTTACCTGGAATTGGAGCTCCGACCCGGCTCTGAACTATCTACAGAGCGGTGACAGTTGGACGGCCACCTTCGACATCGCGGCCACCGGCGGGGCCGGGGTGGTTCCGATCGACGCCTGCTCCGCACCCACCTGTCCCTCCGTCGGGGCCGGTGACGGGACGTACTCGTCGCTGGAATGCGAGTTGGGCAATGGAGTTCCCCAGCTGGTCAGCTTCCCACTCGCGACGATCACCGTCGAACCGGCCACGCCCATCTCCGCCGGGCTCGCTCCGCTATCGGGGAACTACTACGCGCCGGCGACGGTCCCCCTTGCGGTCGTCGCGTTTGGAGGGATCGGCCCGTACACGGCCACCTGGTCGTTCGGCGACGGCTCTCCGATCGCCCCCGGATGGAACGTGGACCATTTCTACGCGCTCCCAGAGAACTACTCACTCTCCGTCCTCGTCACGGATCGCACCGGCCAAACGTCGAGATTCTTCGCGACCGTCCCAGTCCTCTCGCCGGCCAACACGCTGCTCGTCAGCGTCGCATCGAACCTACAGGTCGACACGATCGGTCGGGGGCTCACGCTCTACGGCAACGCCAGCGGAGGGTACGGCGGCAACCAATTCGTCTGGTCGGGACTCCCCGCGGGGTGTACGACGGCGAACACGAGCACCCTCACCTGCGTCCCCAGTGGTTCGGGGTTGTTCTCCATCGAGGTCATGGTGACGGACCGCGAGGGGGGATCGACGACCGCCGGACTCGCCCTCCAGGTCAACCCACTGCCGGTGGTCTCCGTGCTCTCCACGCTGCGGCCTTCGGAGTGCGGCTCCGCGCGGACCGTCGTGCAGTTCACCGCCGTCACCTCGGGGGGAACCGCCCCCTTCACGTTCTGGTGGACATTCGGGGACGGGGCCGCGCAATCCGGAGGGACGACGGTGACGCACCAGTTCGTCACGGGTTCGGCGTGGAGCGCCGCCGTCACCGCCACCGACGCGGTTGGGGCGGTCGCGGCGGGCCAAGGCACCGCGACCTCGCCGGCAAGCCCGGCCTGCCCCCAAAGTTCCTTCTCGATGGGCGACGGGAGCGCCATGTACATCGCGGGAGCGCTCCTCCTAGGTGCCATCGGAGCCGCTGGGGTCGTGGTCGCCTTGGTGGCTCGAAGGGAACGGCGCTAGGACGGTCGGGCGCCCGGGCCGGGTGGGCCGAACACGGGACGACGGTGATCCGCCACGACCGGCGACGATGACGGAATCTCGCTCCAGAAACCCTATGTACCGACTGCCGTCCGACTGGTACATTCACCGATGACGGAGATCGGCGCCCAGGCCGTGTGGGTCGAGAAGTATCGGCCCCACACCCTGAAGGACATGCTGGGCCAGGAGGGGATCGTCCCTCTGCTCTCCGCCTACGCCGAGAAGAAGAGCCTCCCCCATCTGATGTTCGCGGGGCCCCCCGGTACGGGCAAGACGACGGCCGCGCTCGCGCTCGCCCGGGACCTGTTCGGCCCCGAGTGGCGCCAGAACTTCCTCGAGCTGAACGCCTCGGACGAGCGCGGGATCGACACGGTGCGGACGACGATCAAAGGCTACGCCCGGACGTCGCCGATCGGTGGGGTCGGCTTCAAGCTGCTGTTCCTGGACGAGGCCGACAACCTGACCTCCGAGGCCCAAGGATCGCTGCGCCGCCTCATGGAGCGCTACTCGGGCGCCTGCCGGTTCATCCTCTCCTGCAACTACTCCTCGAGGATCATCGAGCCGATCCAATCTCGGTGCGCGGTGTTCCGGTTCCGCACCCTGACCCCCGAGCAGTCCCGGGTCCTGCTCGAGCGGGTCGCGGCGGCGGAGCATCGCACCGTTCACCCGGCCGCCCTCGAGGCGATCGTCATCGCTTCGGCGGGCGACGGTCGCCGGGCGCTCAATCTGCTTCAGCTCGCGGCGACCTACGCCGAGCCCGTTACCGAGGAGACGGTCCGGGAGGTGGCCACGGTTCCTCTCCGATCCGAGATCGCGGCGATGGTCGCCGACGCGATCGCCGGGGACTTCCTAGGCGCCCGTCGGCGGCTGCTCCAGCTGTTCGCCGAGCGGGGGGCCAGCGGCGAAGACATCTTGCGGGCGCTCCATAGCTACGTTCCGGAGCTCCCGGACTCCGGGCTCTCCCCGATGGAGAAGATCCGGCTCATCGACTACCTCGGAGAGATCGACTTCCGACTGGCCCAGGGCGCCTCGGAACGGATCCAGCTCGAGACGGTGCTGGCCCGCCTCGCGATGAAATCGGAACGGCGGTAACGGCATTGGCGTCCCAACGTCGGGTCCACGAGAAGGAGATCGTCTACCGGAAGGCGGTCGTCCGCGGCACGATCCGGCTCCGGGCGTCGACCGTGAACGCGATCCGGCGGGGACGGGTGGAGAAGGGCGACCCGGTGGCTGCCGGTGAGCTCGCCGGTCTCCTGGCGATGAAACGGACGCCGGAGCTCATCCCGCACTGCCACCCGGTGCCCCTGACCGGATCCCGCATCACCCTCACCCCGGGTCGAGGCGGGTTCCGCGTGGAAGCCGAAGCCGAGGCCGTCTGGCGTACCGGGGTCGAGATGGAGGCGTTGGTCGGGGCGACCGTCGCCCTCCTGACGGTGTGGGACATGGTCAAGTACCTCGAGAAGGACGAACGCGGTCAGTATCCGACCACCCGCCTGGGACCCGTCCAGGTGCTGCGCAAGTGGAAGGGGGGGCTCGCGAGACGATGAGCGCAGGGCACGCGCCGACCAATCGCCATCACCTGGACGGGAACCGGTCGATCGGGATCGTGGTCCTCTCGGTCTCCGATACGCACACCGAGGACGACGACGTCTCCGGTCACCTCGCGCGAGAACTCGTCACGAAGGCCGGCCACAAAGTGGTCCACTACGACCTCGTCGCGAACAGCGTCGCGGATGTGCGGGACCGTCTCGAACCGTACCTCGCCGAGATCGCCGTCGAGGCGGCCGTCACCGTCGGGGGGACCGGCGTGAGCTCCCGGGACCTCACCGTCAACGCCCTGGAGGCGATGGGGGGCAAACCGCTCGATGGATTCGGCCAGCTCTACCGGATGCTGAGCTTCCAGGAGGTCGGACCCCTCGCGCTGTTGAGCCGGGCCACGCTGTTCCTCGTCCGAGGCAAGCCGGTGTTCGCCCTTCCCGGTTCGGAGCGGGCGGTCCGAACCGCGCTCGAGAAGCTGATCCTCCCGTCGGTCCAACACCTCGTCGAGGAGCTGGAGCGGTAGCGGGAGGCCCGGGCTCAGCCCGGGAGCCTCGCCCGCATCCCGAGCGCCCCGAGGGGAGGCGGTCCCGAGTCGAGCAGGGAGTCCGTGACCCCTTGCTGTCGGCAGAACTCCGACCAGGCGGGGTTCGAATCCACGTGGTGGGCGAGGAGCACTCCGACGGCGGAGAGCGCCGCCCAGGCGCTCCGGAGCTCGAACCGAGCGCGCGAGGGGTCGGGCCCGTTGTCGTAGAAGTACAGGTCGACGGCACCGTGCTCCTCGAGTATCGACGCGAGCCGCTCTTCGGTGTTCCCGAGGACGAGGGTCCAGCGCCCGCGAAGCGACGGAGGCACGAGCTGACCGACGCTCGCGTCCTGGACGCCCGTCGCCCGGCCCTGGGTCGGTCCGGGGCCGAGCGACACCAGGTCGCCCGAGCCGTTCGCCTCGAGGCCGGCGAGGATCCACGCCGTGGAGTATCCGGGACGGACCCCGGTCTCGACCACGTGCCGCGGCCGGAGCGACCGTACGACGAGGTACAATAGCGCTCCCTGGGGGAGCTCGCGGGTGTAGGCGAGGCTGGCCCCGCGCTGGAGGAGCAGATCGGGGACGTCTCCCTCGGCGATGTCGCGGCGGTATCGTTTGAGGTCCGATGGAGAGGCGCCGGTGAGCGATTGGATCCGGTCCAGCGCCGCCTGCCGGAAGAGGAGCATTCGTTGTCGGATCGCCTTGCGTACCGCGGGCGCCAGAAGGGTCGGATGGCGAACCGTCCGGGGCACCGGGACGGCCGACCCGTCCAACGCCGAGACCCGGCCCGACGCGGCGAAGACGCTGGGTGTTCGTTGCATGTCGACGAGATGAGTCTCTCGCTACATATCCCATGCGTTGGGCGCGGAGGGAGTTCCGGGTCCGCGGAGTGGCCCGGTCTCCGCCAGGTGTACCTCCCGGGAGCGAACGGTTTAATACGCTCCGAACCTCAAATAGTCGGGGAAGCCCATGGTGGTTCAGGAACTCGACGGCTCGGGGTTCGATAAGTTCGCGACGCAGAGTTCGGTCGCCGTCGTGGACGTTTGGGCGCCCTGGTGCGGCCCGTGCCGCATGGTCTCTCCGATCGTGGACCGGCTCTCGGAACGCTACAACGGCAAGGTCTCGTTCGGCAAGCTGAACAGCGACGACAACGGGGAGAAGGCCGGTGCCCTCGGGATCATGAGCATCCCGACGCTCCTCTTCTACAAGCAGGGAAAGCTCGTCGACCGGATCGTCGGGGCCTACCCCGAAGAAGTCATCGACGAGCACATCCGAAAGCTTCTCTGACTGTTCCGCCCCGGGCACGGGCGCCTCCCGGCGATCGACCACGGGAACCGGGACGGCGGGACCGCCGGGCCTGGTGACGACGACCGTTCGGAGGGCGCATGAGCTCCGCCGACCTCCAGCTGGCGCGCTACTCGTTCAAGCGCAAGATGGATGAGATCGCGGCGGTCCGAGGACGGGCGACCGAGCTCGTCACGCTGTACGTTTCGCCGGGGAAGCAGATCTCCGAGGTGATGTCGTACCTCCGCAACGAGTATGCGCAAAGCTCGAAC
>JABCYU010000049.1 GCA_013290045.1 Methanobacteriota archaeon
TCGACGGGTGGATCGACGGCGCCGGTGGGGGGTATCGGACCGTACCCGGGGGTGGGGGGGTGGGCGGACGGACGCCGGGACCACTGCCTCCATTCGATCGCGCCGACCGTGCCGACGATCAGTCCGATGAGGAGGCCGATCACGAGCACCGAGCCGGCGAGGGACGCCGGGGCGTGGGAGGCGGCACCGGTGCCGCAGACGTTCACGAGGCAGTTCGACGACTGCTGGGCCTGGGGCACCGACTCCGGCTGCGCCTGCACCGAGTTCGGGGCAGGCGCGGCGAGCGGCTGGACCGCCGGCGAGACGCCGCCGATCGGCCCGAGACTGCTGTCGGCACGGGCGTACGCGGAGGCCCCCGCGACGACCTGCACGTGCCGGTGTCCCGCATCCACGAAGAGGTCGACCCGCGAGGTCGCGAAGGTCGCCGCGCCGAGAGCGTGGCCGTCCCACGGGTGGACGCCCCCGCCGAACAGGTCGAAATCGTGGGGCACGAGGATGATCCCCTCGGCGTCGTCGAACGGCCCGGAGAGCGCCAGGACGATCACGGGGACGGTGGCTCCGTTGTTCAGCGTCACCGTGCCGAGGTCGGTGCCGGCGAGATCGACGCTTCCCGTCGTGTTCACGGAACCGGAGGGGGAACCGCCCGCGGTGGCCGTCGACCCGAGCAGGGTCGTTCGGCTGGCCGCCCAGTGGAACGCCCACTGTCCGGAGGCGGCGTAGGCGGCGCTCGAGTTCCAGGTGACGTTGGGGGCGACGTTCCACGGCACCAGTCCGAGGGCCGGCGTGAAGGCGACGGAGGCATGGGCTCCGCCAGTCGCGCTCACCGAGGCCGTGGCGGAGTAGGTGGAGCCGTTGTGCGGGAACGTCACGGCGAAGCTCTCGTTGACCGCGCCACGGCTTTCGGCGGAGGCGTTCAGGATCCCGAGGGCGGGCATGGCGGTCCCGTTCTCGTAGACCGTCGCCGCCGTAGTGAAGTTCGCGAACCCCGTGTCCTGTTCATAGGCGCGGAACGAAAGGTTCCCCGTGATCGTCGGCGATGCGCAGTTCGGCGCACAGTAGCTGGCGAACAACGAGGCGGCGACGGTGCGCTGGGCCTCGACCGCCACCGTCGTCGACGTGGTGTTCGTCGCGCTCAGCACGACCTGCCAGCCGAAGAAGGCGTGAAGGTTGTACGATCCGTTCGGCATCGTCACGCTCGCGTTCGCCCACTTCTCCGCGCCGTAGGCCCACTGCTGGGTCGTGCCCCCGGAGAAGGGGGCGGGAGAGGCTTGGGCTACCGGGGCGACCGCCGGGAGGACGATCGCCATCCCCAGCAGCGTCCCGATGGCGATCAGGAGGCCCATCGTTCGGCCGAATCCGCTCATCTGATGTTTTCCTGGTCGGGGCGCTGGCCCCGCCACAGGGATGGACGCTGGGCCGGGGGTATAAACGGACGTTTCGAGCCGGTCGTCCCCGGCTGGACGGTGTGCTACGGCGTCGCGGACGACCGGTGTCGGGTCGGGCTCAGGACGCCGGGCCCCGCCCGATCGGGGGACGCCCACTCTCGCGCTGTCGCCGGAGTTCGAGGGCCAGCGACTCCCCCATGGGGGTCAACCGGTAGACCCGCAGACGTCGGGGTCGACCCCGGACGTGACGGACGTCCTGCGAGAGGACGCCGGCGATCACGAGGCGCCGGAGGACATTGGAGAGCGGACTCTGGCCGACGCTGAGCTTCGCCGACATCCCCGCCTGGGTGAAAGTCGGCGGCGCGATCTCATCGTCCCGCAGCGTGCCGAGCGTGTAGATGTGCAGGACGACGCGTTGAGATAGGCGGAACCGCTCGACGGACTCGGCGGGCGCGGGAGAAGGCGCCGGGACCGAGATCGGGGGGAGGGCGGGTTCGATGTCCGGCGCGGGCCGAGCTGGGATCGCTGGCGTGCGACTGCTGGGTGGGAATGGGCCCGGGCCGATCGCGGTCTCCGGAGGCAGGTACGCGGGAGTCAGGGACGGTCCGACCCGTTCCACTCGCGGTTCGAGGAGGACCGTCGGGGGGACGGTGACCCCCTGACCCGGGGTCCGCTCACCGCGACCGGCTCGATCGGCGTAGATCGACCGAGCGTACAGCGCCGCGCCCAAGACGGCCACGCCGCCGATGACGGCGATCGCCCCGATCCAGTCCGTCCACCCCAGGCCGGCTCCCCGAACGGTCGCTGGAGCGGTGACGTTCACGAACAGCGTCGAGTTCGACGAAGCGTTCGAGGAGTCCGTGACCTGGAACTCCGCGAGGTACTGACCGGGCGCGGGATAGGTGTACGAGAGGTTGAACCCGCTGCCGACCTGGCCGTTCCCGAACGACCACGTCGCGGCGCGGAACGTCCCCGAACCCCCGAGCACGGTGGCGGAGAACTCCACCGTCAGGGGCGCAGAGCCGGCCTTCGGGAGCACGGTGGCGAGGGTCTGCAGCGGGCCGCTCGAGACGGCGAGGGTTTCGGTGCAGCTGCCCGACTGTCCGGGTTGGACGACGGTGACGGTCGTCGAGTAGGTTCCCGGGTGGTCGAACCGATGGATCGGCGCGAAGAACGCGCTCCCGGTCCCGTTGAAGAAGCTCCCGTCCCCGAACGCCCAGCTAATCGAGGTCGGCGCGGCGCCCAAGACCGTGAGGTCGTAGGCGACGACGAGGGGGGCGCTCCCCGCCGTGGGATGAGCGCTGATCGTGAGACCGGGCGAGCATCCGGCGATCGACGGCCCTGCCCCGGCTACGGCTGATGGGATGCCGACCATCAGCCCCAGCGCGAAGACCCCGCCGACCAAGCCGAGGAGACGGCCAACGGTCGGCCTCAAGGCTCCTCCACGGCTTCCGGCGGGGGGCCTTTCCAAAGGTCCCGGACGAGCTGCTCCGACTCCCGGGCCAGCTGGCGACGGCGGACCCGGTCGATGATCAGGGCGGCAACGAGGACGCCGACGAGCCCCGCCCCAACCCAGGGGAGAGTGTGGTTGCCCAACGTCACGCCGAGCGGCGAGGCCGCCGATCCCACGACCCGGACGTCCGGAAGCGACCGGTTGACCGACTGGCCCCCGGAGTCGCGCACCGTCAGCACGGGGGAGAACGTACCGGCTCCCTCGTAGGTATGCGTCATCGGGGTGCCCGGCAGCGAGGAGCCGTTGGTGCCGTCGCCGAAGTTCCACTGGATAGTGTACGGACCGAACCCCCCGAGGACCGATACCTGGAACGTGACCGCGAGCGGGGCGGTCCCGTTCAGGGGGCTGAAGGTGTAAGGCGCCTCGAGCGGGGTGACCGCCAGCGCTCGGATCGTCGCCGTCGCCGCGCGGCTCGCGCCCTGCTGGTCGGTGACGACCGACGAGACGGTGTAGATTCCCGCTGCGGAGAACAGCTGCGTCGAGGAATAGGTCGCACCGTCCCAGGCCAACGCCTGCTCGCAGCGGCCGGTCCCCGGGCAGACGCTCAGGTTGTACGGCCCGCTCCCGCCACTAGCGCGAGTGACGACGGTGACCTGGAACGGCACGACGCCACCGGAGCGGGAGATCGACATCTCAACGGACAAGCTCCCGGCGGCGAGCCCACCTCCGGAGAGGTCGCTTGTCGAGTTCCCGCACAATGCCCAGGTCTGCCCACGGTTGGGGGAGGCGGCTCCCCGGGCGTCGAAACCGCCAAAGAGCGCGAGGCAATCGATCGAGCTGTTGTTCCCCGACGCCGAGAACCCCGCCGACCAGCGGGGCGACGGTGGCGTGCCGACCGAGCTCTCGGAACGGGACCACGCGCCGCCGGTGTAGGTCCAGCTGTCGTTGAAGGTCCCCGAGGTCGACGGCGCGGCGCCTCCGAACAGGTAGATCGAGCCGATCTCGGCATCGTAGGTGAGCGAGAACCCGAGCCGCTCGGTGGGGGCCACGGCCGTCGTCCGGTTCGTCCAGACACCGTTGAAAAAGCTCCACGTTTGGAGGGCGCCCGACGCCGAATCGCCGAGGGCGAGCACGGTGTAGGCGTCCGCCGCGTCGTACGACATCGCCCCGCAGCAGGTGGCCGGCGGGGTCGCCCCCGAGATCGTCCGGGGCGACCAGATGCCGTTCGTCAGCGCGAAGGTGTCGTTGCGGGCTCCGGAGGCATCGACCCCCCCGAACAGGATGAGCGACGAGGTCGATGGGTCGTACGAGGCCGCGGCGGCCTCGCGCGGCGTAGGGGACCGGGATTGGTTGTTGGAGAGATCGAACCAGTGGCCCGCCGAAAACAGCCAGGTGTCCCCGAGGTAGCCCTGAGCCCCCAAGCCCCCGAACAGGACCACCCCACTGAGGGCGGGGTCGTAGGTGAAGACGGCCCCCTCCCGGCGCGGGGGCGGGGAGACGGAGAGCGAGGGGGTCAGGTTCTGCCAGTGGCTGCTGACGAGGCGCCAGGTTTCGCCCGTCGGTTGGGCTCCTGGCCCGGACGAGGTCCCGCCGAACAGGACGGCGTATCCGTCGTGCTGATCGAACGCCATCCCCGCCGGGGCCAGAACGGGGGGCGACGTCCCGACCGAGCCGGTCTCGTTGATCCAGGTGCCGGCCAGTCCCGCCGGAACGGTCCGGAGGGGGGACAAGGCGGTGGACGAGGCGACGCCCCCCCCGCCGCGGGGGTTCGCGGGTAGGGGAGGCACGGCGAGCGGAACGGCGCTGACGACGAGGAGGAACGTCAGGGCGCCGATGAGGCCGAGGGGGATCCCAGCCCGCCCGGAACGCCGGAGAGAGCGCCGGCGTCCGGGGGTCGGCGCGCGGTCGGCGCCCACCTGTCGCGTGTCGTTCGTCTCGTCCACCACTGGGGCTTCTATCGAAAAATCCTTTATGAACTTCGTTCGGAGATACACGGTCGATAGTGCGCTTTCGGCGGGGCGGGTCGCCGCCGGCCGCCGGAGGAACCCGTCACAGCTCGGGCCACCGGAATCGAGCCGTGCGGGCGATCGCCTGCGACTCGGGATATCCCGCATCGGCGTGGCGGACGACCCCGATCCCCGGGTCGTTGTGCAGAACCCTCCCGATCCGACGATCGGAGTCCTCCGATCCATCGGCGACGATGACGAGGCCGGCGTGGATGGAGTTGCCGATGCCGGTCCCCCCTCCGTGATGGACCGAGACCCAGGAGGCCCCGCCCGCGACGCTCAGCAGCGCGTTCAGGATCGGCCAGTCCGCGATCGCATCCGATCCGTCCTTCATCTGCTCGGTCTCGCGATACGGGCTCGCCACGCTCCCGGTGTCGTGGTGATCCCGTCCGATGGCCACGGGCGCGGTCACCGTTCCGTCCCGTACCATCCGGTTCACCAGGTGCCCGAACCGTTCTCGGTCCCCGTAGCCCATGTAGCAGATCCGAGCTGGCAGGCCCTGAAAGTGCACCCTCTCCCGGGCCAACCGAATCCACCGGGCCAGGTGAGGGTCGCTGGGGAACTCGTCGAGGACCATCCGATCGATCCGGTAGATATCCTCCGGCTCTCCGGAGAGGGCGACCCATCGGAACGGGCCGCTCCCGATGGCGAACAGGCTGCGGATGTACTTCGGAACGTAACCGGGAATCTCGAACGCCCGGTCGACCCCGGCGTCTCGGGCTTGGGTGCGGAAGTTGTTCCCGTAGTCGAAGGTGCGGGAACCCAGCTCCTGGAACTCGAGGATCGCCCGCGCCTCGATGGCGATCGACCGACGGACGCGTTGCAGGTACTCTTCCGGATCCGCCGCTCTCAGGGTGGCGGCCTCGTCGACGCTGAGCCCGCTCGGGATGTACCCGACGCGCAGATCGTGCGCGGCGGTCTGATCGGATACCACATCCGGTCGGATCCCCGCCGGGCGAGCTCCGGGTAGACGTCCGCCGCGTTCGCGTGCAGGCCGACCGATAGGGCACGGCGCTCGGCCGCCGCGCGCTGGACGCGCTCGACGGCGACATCGAGGTTCGGAGCCTCCTCGTCGAGGTAGCCCATCCGGAGGCGGCGTTCGAGGGCCCTCGGGTCGACGTCGACGAAAAGCCCCGCCCCCCCGAGCATCGTCACGGCGAGCGGCTGCGCGCCGCCCATTTCGCCGAGCCCGCTGGTCAGCATCCATCGCCCGGTGAGGTCCGGTTGTTCGAATTCGATGCGGGCGAGGGCCGCTAGGGTCTCGAAGGTACCCTGCAGGATCCCCTGGGTACCGATGTAGATCCAGCTGCCAGCGGTCATCTGACCGTACATCGTGAGGCCACGGGCCTCCAGCTCCCAGAACGTCTCGTCGGTGGCCCACCGGGGCACGACCATCGAATTGACGATCAGGACCCGGGGGGCGTCCGGGTGGGTAGGGAAGACGCCGACCGGCTTTCCGGACTGGACGAGGAGGGTCTCGTCGTTACCCAGCTCCGGGAGCAGCTGGACGATCCGGTCGAACGACTCCCAGTTCCGCGCCGCCTTCCCTCGACCTCCGTAGACGATCAGCTGGGCCGGATCCCGGGCGACCTCGGGGTCGAGGTTGTTCATCAACAGGCGATACGCCGCCTCTTGGGCCCACCCTTTGCACCGGAGCTCGCGGCCCCGGGGGGATCGGATGACCCGGCTCGAGTCGCGCAGGGTGGGCACGGGTCCGGGACCCGCCCCCGGTTTACAAGCTTACCCTCAACGAGAGAGTCCTTTTGAGGAGCGGGTTTCCTCGGTTTCCACGTGCCGCTGTAGCTCAGTCGGTGGAGCGGCTGATTTGTAATCAGCAGGTCGGGAGTTCGATCCTCCCCAGCGGCTCCGGGCTCTCCGAGAACTCGCCAGCCCTTTACGTGAGGCCGCCGTGGGGGGCCCGAGGGTCCCATGGTGCAGAAGGTCACCGAGGTCGTCGGGTCGTCGAAGGAGAGCTTCGCCAAGGCTGCCGAGAACGCCGTCAGCACCGCCGCCAAGACGGTCCGGAACTTGCGATGGTTCCGGGTCACGGAGTTCGAGGGCCACATCCACGAGCAGAAGGTCGTCGAATACCGGACGACGGTGAAGATCTACTTCGATCTCGATTGAGCGGGACGCCTGCACCGGAGGCCCGGCGGGCGGCCCGGTCCGCCTTCAGCCTTCCAGGAACGCCCGGCGGGCCCGGTCGACGTGGGGACGCGGCAGCATGCTATCGACGATCTCCCGGATCCGCCCGTCCGGGCCGATCAGGAACGTCACCCGCTTCGCGTGGCCGAACGCCCCCAGGACACCGAATCGCCTCGCGATCTCCTTGTCGGCGTCGGAGACCAGCGGGAACGGCAGCGAGCACTCCGAGGCGAACGCCGTTTGCTCCGACGCGGAGTCGACGCTGATCCCCACCAGCTCAACCCCGCGCGCGTGGAAATCCGGGAATTCGTGGGCGAACCCCTTGGCCTCCGCCGTACATCCGAGCGTGCCCGCCTTCGGGTAGAAGAACAGGACGACCGAACGCCCCCGGAGCTCCGAGAGCCGGAGACGGCCGCCACCCGAGGTAGGGGCTTCAAACTCCGGGGCGACGTCGCCGGGGACGAGCATGCCCGCCCGACCCCGGGCCCGATATTAACCGTCGACCCTCGAGCGGTCCACGACCTGCGGCGGTGCGGCCCGAGCGTCCTCGACGACCTCTTCGATCTGCCGGAGCTCGGAGTCGGTGAGGGGCGGACCGTGGATGGCGCCGACGGCCGAGTCGAGCGCCCCCGTGTCATCCGGCGGAACGAGGACGCTCGCCACCCCCGGCAGACCGGCCGCAAACTGGATCGCGACCTCCGAGAGGGTGCGGGAGCGGTCCTTCGTCAGGAACCCAAGGCGCGTCACGGGTCGAAGCCGGAGTTCGAGATCCTCCCAACGTTCGAAGCGGCCCGCCGGCCCCGCCGCGACGGATGACCCCCGTAAGAATCCGCCGTCGAGGGCCCCGCCGGCGTGCGGATCCCGGAGCAGAAGGGCCACCTTTCGCCCCCGCACGATCCGTTCGACCTCGGCCGCCAGTCGGTGATCGAGCAGGTTTCCCGGCAGTACCAGAAAGCTGGCCCCCCGGTCGAGAACGGGTGCGAGGTGATCGAGTCGGGTGGCCGGGGTGATCCGTAACCCCCAGCCTCCGATGCGGCCCTCCGATATGAAGGTCTGGAGGGTGCCGAGGGTCTCCGGACGGTCGAGCCAAGCTCCCTGCGACGGCAGAAAGCACGGGAAGGCGACGGTCGAGCCCCCCAGCCGAGCCACGCTCTCCTCGACGCCCGAGCGCATTCGCTCCGGTATCTCCCGCACGACTACCGGGGGCGAGGGCCGGCCGCCGTCCACCGGGACGATCGCCGTGATTCGGGGAGGCTCTCCCGCTAGCACGGTCCGAAGGCGGCTCTCGTGTCCCGGACCGGCAGGCCCGCTGACGTCGACCAGATCCACCCCGGCCCGGAACGCCCTCGCCCAAAGGCCCGCCAACCCCGACGGCCCGGCCACCGACCCGCCAGATCCGTTGGCGAGATCGAGGCCGATCACCGATACGGGCTTTCCGGATCGACCCAACTCCCGCCGGACCATTCCCAACGGCTCGCGCTTCGAGCTCCGAGCCGGGATCGTGGAGCGATCGGTCACGGCAGCGCCTTCATCGTGGCCAACTGCTCGCCGCCGAGGCTCGAGGCGAGCCGCCCGCCCACCACCTCTCGCTCCGGCGTCGGATAATACGCGATCTTCCCGGAACGGACCACGTGGGAGATCCACGCGGCGAGGGCTTGTCGGCCAAACCCCCGGTTTCGGAACTCCCGGACCGTCTCGACCGCCGCCTCTTCGGCCAGGGCGTGCTCTCGCATCGACCATGCCCAGGCGACGGGTCGGCCCTCCTGGAACACCACGAAGTGTTCGCCTTGGCGGGTGGCGATGCCGATCTGTTCCGGCGAGGGCGCGATCCGGAACCGGAACAGTCCGACATGTTCCCACCCCGCCGGGTTCCCCCCATCGAGGAGGCGGGTGATCCGCTCGGGATGCTCATAGGCGGTCTCCGGGTCGATCGCCCGAAGTCGCTCGCGCTCCTCCGCCGAGAGCGACGGGCCCAGGAACGCGCGGGTCGAACGGTCGTGCCGCACGAGCATGACCCTCGGAGGGAGGTCCGTTCCTTCCGAGCGCGGCATGAGAGAATCGTCCTCCTGGATTCGATATCGGAGCAGGAGGTGGATGCGGACGAGGTCCGGACCGGCCACACGGGCGTCACGCCGTTCCCCGAGATAATCCCCCGGACGGCGGCCAGCCGAGAGGGTTTTCCCTCCACGCGGGTGACCCGGGTCGAATGCCAACGCCCACCGCTCCGACCGATCATCGTCCGCTCACCGAGCGACTCCGACCGGCCAAACTCTCGGAGATGGTCGGGAACGAGAAGGCGATCGCCGGTCTCAAGACGTGGTCGGAGGGTTGGCTCAAAGGGGGTCCACCCGCACGTCGCGCCGCCGTCCTGGCCGGGCCGCCCGGCGTCGGCAAGACGACGGCGGCCCTCGCCCTGGCGAACGACCTCGGTTGGTCGGTGATCGAGATGAACGCCTCCGACGCCCGGAACCAGTCGGCGATCGAACAGGTCGCGGGGCGGGCCTCGCTCACGGAGACGTTGGGCACCACGGGGGTCTACCGGGGCTCTCGCGCCGGGGGTCGCTCGCTGATCCTTCTCGATGAAGCGGACTGCCTCACCGGCCGGGCCACGGAGTCCGCCGCGAACCGCCCGACCCCGCCGACGCTTCGCGAGTTCCTGAGGGCCCGCTATGGGAGCGTGGAGGCGCTCGCCCAAGCTTGGGGGCTCGGAAAGGCGGGCCAGCCGCGGGCGTTCGAGAGCTGGGAGAGCATTCCGGCTTCGGCGGGTCGCGCCGCGTGGACTCGGCTGCCGGCCGCCCAGTCGGACCTCGGCGAATGGCGCGGGGCCGCGAAGCCGCACGATCTGAGCGACCGGGGAGGGCTGGGGGCAATCTCCCGCCTGGTCCGGGAGACGCGCCAGCCGCTCGTGCTGACCGTGAACGACGAGCGGCCGCTCCTTCGGTACTCCCCCGTCTTTCGCACCTCGGTGGCGCGACTGCGCTTCGAGCCGGTGCCGGATCCGCTCCTTCGGACGCTGCTACGCCGGGCGATCATCCGCCAGGATCTCACCGTCTCCACGGAGATCCTCGATGCGATCGTTCGGCGCTCCCGCGGCGACGTCCGAGCGGCTCTCAACGATCTGGAAGCGGTCGCGCCGCTCGCCATAGGACAGGCCCAGTCGATGCTCCTCGGGTCCCGCGATTCGGTTTCCGAGTTCGAGCTCGTCACCGAAGAGATCTTCCGGCATCCGAGGGTCTATCGGAGCGTCGAGATCCGTGATCGGCTCGACGTTCCGCCGGACGACCTGCTGCCCTGGATCGAGGAGAACGTTCCTCGCTTCGCCTCCGACGGGCCCCACCGGTTCCGCGCGTACGAGCTGCTCGGCCGCGCCGAGCTCTGCCTGGCCCGAGCCCGGCGGCAACGGGTCTGGAGCCTGTGGAGCTACGCGACGGAGCTGATGACCGGAGGAGTCAGCCTCGCGGGTTCGGAGGGGGCCCAACCGCGAGCCTCCGGGGCGTTCTTCCCGTCGTTCCTATCGGACATGGGGCGCACACGGGTCCTGCGAGCCCAGCGTAACGCCCTCACCCTGCGGGTCGGGGGCCAGTTCCACGTTTCGCGCCGCAAGGCGAACGAAACGTTCGTCCCATGGCTCGAGGCGGTCCTCGATCGCACGCGCCGTGACCCCCGCTCCCTCCCGGCGGCGCGGCGGATCGCTCGCGAGCTGGAGCTGACCGGTGAAGAGCTCGCCATGCTGCTCGGCTCCGATCCCGGGTCGGCGGAGGTCGCCGCCCTGGCCCCCGGGGGCGAGCCGGAGATCCCGGAGACCGAGGCCGATCCGAGCCCGTCGAGGCGGGGCGACCCGGACGCTCCGGCACCCCGCAATCGCCAGCGACGGTTGGGCGAGTTCTGATCGGACCCGGGCCGGTCTACTCGAACCGGCCGATCCCGCCGGATTTGCCGGATCCTTCCTGGGCCTTCTCGAACTTGGAGGTGACCTTGCCGGTGAGGGCGGCCATGCGCATTGCGATCGGCTTGTTCTTGTTGGAGACCCTCACGAACCCGGCACCGAGGAACCCGGCGGCGGTCGCCTGGAGCGAGATGTTCGCCACCCCGACGGAGGTCAGCGTACCGATCGGCGTGATGATCGGCAGGGCGGGCGCGATGCTGATGGGGAGTCCCGGCGGCGGCGGGGGCGGAGGCGGCGGCAGGGTGGTCCCGCCGGGCGGGGTGGCGGTGAGTCCCACGTTGACGATCGCCAGCTGGAATGACTGATAGACGGTCGACGTCCCCGACGCGGTTCGGTACGCGGCCCAGGTGAAGAAGCCGTTGATCGCGGCACTCCCGCCCGCGCGGCACTCCACCGTCAAGCACGCGTCCACGGGGACGGTCCCGTACGGCGGACCGGAGTTCACGACGTTGAGCGAAGCCGTCCACGAGTCCCCGATGTACAGCGCGTTCAGCGTCCGGTTCGTGCTCCAGTTCCAGCCGTAGGTCGTTACCCCTCCGGCTTGGCGGACGACGGTCGGGGTCGTCTGGCAGGAGCGTTCGAACTCCCCGCTGGCGAGCAGGCACGACGCGCTGAACTGGGGGTCAGGGGCGACCTTGATGTTGGGCGCCGGCACGAAGCTGAACAGCGGCTGGTTCGTGCCATTCGCCACGAGCGAGTTCAACACCGGGCCGAAGCTGATGTGCCGGAGGGCGTTCATCAGGGTAGGGTTCTGGGTGTTCGGATTATCGTACGGACCGTGGACGACGTATTGGAGGTCTCCGGAGGTTCCGTCCGGGCAGGAGGCGTACGCAGGGCCATCCCAGCTCCCGCCCGTGGCGGCCGCCATGTCGCAAGCCGCCTGGATGACGTGGTTGACATTGTTCTGGACGAGCGGCCCCCCGGGACCGCCCCCGCGCGGGCCTACCGGCCAGCCGGGAGAAAGCGGGTCGGTGGGAGTCGTCCATAGCGAGATCGTGTCCACGGTGCAGACCGCCCCGACGGAGTCCGTGCAGGTGGGAGAATTGTGGGCGAGAGCGGCGATCGAGTCCTTCGGGTTCCCGTCCTGGGACTGGACCCATCCCTCACAGTTCGGGCTCACGCCGTCCCCGAAGGTGAACGAAGGCTCGCAGGTCCAGCCGTCGGCCTGGTTGCCGCCACAGCAGGCGTCGAACGGGCTGACGTAGTAGTTCTCGGTGTAGTGCGGGTCCCGCGGCGCGGTCGACCCGATCAGCACGATGACGTGGTGGGTGTTCGCCGACCACGTGAGCCCGCTGCCGATGATCGTGCCGTACATCGAGGTGATCGCGGGGGAGTGCAGGAAATTGTCGTCGAGCCCGACGACCCCGCTCCAGGTGCCGCCCCAGACCCCATCCTGGAAGGTGGAGACGACGTCGGCCCCGAACTCGTTCGCGGGGACGAAGTGACTGATGTCGACGTGGTACTTCGACCCGTCGAACAGCCCATCGTCCCAGTCTCCGCCATCGGTGGCGAAGAAGTCGACGAGCGCGAAGCTGACGCGCGAGTGGGGGTTCGCCTGCTGGACGGCGTTCGCGATGCCGCCGGCGTTGGCCATGAAGAACGGGACGCCGTTCGACTCCTCGCACGGAAGACTGAACGCGGACGGATTCGCCCGGGCGCACTTGTCTGTCCCGTAGTAGAAGAACCCGTGATTGTAGACCCCATCGTACGCCGTCGTCTCGACGACGAACGCCACTTGCACATCCGGCCACGCCTGGGTCGCGCTCCCCCCGGCGACGGCGCTGAGCGTGACGCGCGAGACCCCCGTACCGGCCGGGCACCCCGATCCGCCGAGGGCGCAGATCGACTGAGGGGTGTTTTGGATGTGCAACGTGAGCGCCGGGGCCTGGTTCGGTCCCAGGGGCGTGCTGCTTACGGAGGTGATCGGGTTGACGGGCGAGGCCCCCGCAACGGGGCTGGGACCGGGGGCGCTGAGCGCCGCCCGATCGATCGTCACCAAGGCGACGCGCGTGGCCAGCGGATTCGACAGCGGCCCGGCGAGTAGGGTCACGGCGATGAGCGGCAGCAACGACACGATGGCGAGACCAACCCCCCAGCGCCACCGGCGGCTTCGCCCGTCGACATCGGGGAGCTCGTAGGCGAAACGCGCGGCCGTCACTGACGAAAGGCAGCCGCTTCCCCTACCTTACGCTTTGCGGTTGAATAGTGTGGCGGTTTTCTCCCCGGTCCGACACGGAACTGGTGATCCGGACGTCGGTAGAGACGACGGATCCATCGCGCCCCCCGCCGTTTCGCCGATTCCGGACCGGAAGGGGCGGCCCGTCCGAAAACCGCTTCCGAACCGCGATTCAACGGGAGTACCGCTTCCCGGCGGGGTTCGACGAGCTCCGCCGCGGTCTAGGTACCGCGTCGCTCGTGCAAACACGACACAGGATCGGGCCCGGGGAGAGCTCGCCGAGCGACACGCAGGTGGGACACAGCGCAGCGCCACAGCGATCGCATTCTCCGGCCAGGCCATCGGGGCCCTCGGTGCGCTGGCAGGATGCGCAGGCCCGAGGCGCCCCGGTCCCGAGGCGTGGAAGGGCGCTGACCTCTGCCCCACCCGCGAGAGAAGCGAGCAGCGAGTCGAGTTCGGCCCGGACCGCCGTAGGGTCGTCGCGTACGACGTTCCGGGCGGGCCGACGAGAAATCTGGGTCCCTGGCTCCTCGTACGCGCCCGAACGTCGGCTCGATCGTTGCGAGGGCCGCCTCTCCGTCTCGCCGGAATCGGGACGGACGTACGCCGCGGGACCTGCCGCGAGGATCGACCCCCGGGGGCCCCGAGCGTCCCCCCCGCTAGGCCCCGGAGCGACCAACTCTCGGGTCCGTGGGGCCGCGGGACCAGGGATCGGCGGGGTCTCCAGTTGTCGGGCTGGGGCCGTCGCCACCGGCTCCGGAACGGAACGCCGGTCCGGCATGGGGGTCGACAGTTCGTCGAGGTCAGGCCCGGCGACCACGGAGGCGACGCCTCCACCGGTACCAACCGCCCCAATTGCAAAGAACAGCTCCCAGAGCGGGAACCGGCTCGGCCCATAGTGGGTTCCCGAGCTGAGAGAAGCGAACGCCAGCCCGAAGCAGACGGCTCCGAACGATAGCAGCGGCAGGCTCTCCTCCAGATCGGAGACGAACGCCGAGCGGGAACTAAGGCGCCGTCCGGTCTCGGAGTCGTAGCGCCGGAGGATCGATGGCGTCGGTCGGCCAATCTGGTCCTTGGGACGCGGGGCGTTGGAGGTGCCCCGGCCCTCCATCTCCCGGGGACCGGCGTCGAACGTCTTCGTGCGGACGGACCCCCCGCCCTCCATTACCCGCTCCGGCCGATTGAAGATTTCGAGGGTGGACCCCCCGATCCCGGTCCGTCCGGGCGCCGACCCGGGGTGCCGGAAACGCGCGGCCGCCCCCCGGGGTCCATGAGTATATATACATATTTTCGGCATAAACGTCCGGTGCCCTCTCGAGGTCTCGATGGGAACCAGAATGCGGAGACGGACGGTCTATACGGCGACGATTGTGGCGATGTTGGCGATGGTCGGGGGGTGGGTGCTCGCGGCGAGCACTACGACCACCTTGCCCAGTCAGACCTCGAACGTCACCTCGGGGGCTCCCGCCGGGTTCACCGCGGCCAGCGTCCAGTCGACGCAGGTCGTGGCCGTGAGCGCGTCGATTGTGGCGTATGCCAACGGCGGAACCCAGGCGGCCGGGACCAGCGCCCTCGGCGGAACCACGAGCGTCCTCGCGGTCTGCGCGGCGGGGCCCTGCACGGCGAATTACAACTCGGTCAACAGCAATCCGTCGACGGCGGGCAACTACGCGGTCCAACTCGTGCTCGCCGTGACCCAGCCGGCGACCGGCGGGACGGCCCAGGGTTTCGACGTCCAGGTGGAGGCGAACATCAACGCGAACGCTCTGGTGTTCGGCTACGCGTATTTCTCGACCGGCGTTTCGAGCGCCGGGACGGCCCAGACGGTCAACGTCTACGTGTTCGTCGACCTCGGCGTGAGCGTCGCACCGACGGTGAACTCGATCTCGATCCAGATGAACGGGTGTCTCTCGACCACCACCTGCCCGTAGACCGAACGCGGGGGAGGCCGACCCGCCTCCCCCAACGCCTTCTCCCCTTCCCATCCTGAGTCCGGCTTCGGCCCGGCGATTCTCCCGAGAACGAACGTACCTCCGGGTAACCAAGCCGCTTTACCCTTCGCGACGCATCACCAATCGATGAGCTCGTGGCCGTCGCCGCTCGATTCGGGCCCCGCTCCGCGGCTGGACGACCGGGTCCTCGAGTTCCTTACGAAGCGGTCCGGTACGATCGCCTTCAGCGGTCTAAGGAGGGCGCTCGGGGCCCATCCGGAATCGTTGACCCGCGCCCTGCGCCGCCTGGAGCGAGAGGGGGCCGTCCGCCGGGAGGACGGCGGCTATGCGCTCACCGTGCCGGGTCCTGACCCCGGTCCCGCCCCGGAGACTCTGAAGGCCCGCAGCGTGGCGACGGTGCAGCTACCCCCCGGGGTCGACCGGGACTCCCTCTTCGCCATCTTGGCCGGCCGATGGTCGGGGCCGTTACGGTGGGTGGGGGTCTACGATCGCCCGGGGGACCCGTGGCTCGCGTGGTCGCTCGACGGAGCTCCGGGCCACGTTCTTCTCTCGGTCCGAAAGGGCTCGCTGCGAATCCTTGTCGACCGGCCTCGCGAAGCGTCGGACGGCGAGCGCCTAGAACGGGCGGCCGACGATCTCCTGCTGCGGATCCTGGAGCGGATGAAGTCGGTGCGACCGAGCGGCGCTACGGGCTTCACCACGTTCGATCAGGATGATTCGGCCGCCCGGCTCGGCGCGCTCTGGGACCCCGCCCTCCCCTCCGCCCTTTGGGTTGATATGGGGGAAGGCGTAGGACCTAGTGCGTCCTGATGGCAGTCGCATCGACGGTTCCCGGGCTCCCTTCACCACCCGAACTGGTGTCGGTCCTCGAGGAGAGTCATTCGCAGTTCCTTCTGCAGGTCGCCGGCCGCCCGGCAGGCCCTGGACAAGGACCGATCCGATGGTATCGGTCGGGCCTCCCCTCCCCCCTGCTGAACGGCTGCGTCTGGGCGGGGGACGCCGTGGCCCTCGACACGTTGGGGGGGATCGCCGAAC